>NZ_AP019829.2:1975899-2305216 GCF_007990545.2 Leptotrichia wadei | reverse complement strand
AATAAAAACTAAATATAAATTGAAATTTAAATATAAATGGCTTAAAACTTGACTTTTTTTTGAATATTGTATATAATACTTATAAAAGACAATAACTTTTTTAAAAACACGAAAGAAAGGATAAAAAATGACTAAAAGAACATATCAACCAAATAAAAGAAAAAGAAAAAAAGATCATGGATTTAGAAAAAGAATGCAAAATAAAAGCGGAAGAAATGTTTTAAAAAGAAGAAGAGCTAAAGGAAGAACTAAACTATCAGCATAACCCGGTGTTAAATTCAACACTGGGTTTTTAAAAGCATTAATCTAAAACAAATAGGAGAGCTTTTTTATTTATATAATAAAGATTTTGAATATTCATTAAGCTCTCGTTTATCTTAAAATCTAAAGAAGAGAAGTATGTCTATCAACAAAATAAAAAAAACAAAGGATTTTTCATTAATATATAACAAATCAAAAAAAATGCATACAAAGTATGCTATTATTTTTATAAGAGAAAATAATAAACAGCGATTTGGCTTTGTAGCTAGCAAAAAAACTGGAAATGCAGTTCAAAGGAATAGAATAAGAAGAATTTTTAGGGAGTTTGTAAAAATACATAAAGATAAATTTAAAGAAAATACTGATTATGTATTTGTCGGCAAGTCTATCTTAAAGGATAATTTAAAAAATTTAAAGTATAAGGATATAGAAAGAGATATTATTAAGGTGATAAAATGATAAAAAAAATATTATTATTTGTTATAAAAATTTATCAAAAGGGTATTTCACCGTATTTAGGAAGAAGATGCAGATTTTATCCAACTTGTTCAGAATATTCACGACAGGCAATTACAAAATATGGAGCAATAAAAGGGAGTTACCTAACCATAAAAAGATTATTAAAATGTCATCCTTTTCATAAGGGTGGATATGATCCGTTAAAATAAAATGAGAAATTTTAAGTTATTCTAATTAGAGTTTATAACTTTAACTAAAAAAAGTTTCATGTAAAAAATACAAAAGATAGCTTATTATAAAAATGGAGGAAATTATACATGTTTAAAATACAAGCACTAGTCGATTTTGTCGTACATATTTTAAATGCGATATACGGTGTTGTAGGAAATTATGGAATAGCAATAATAATTGTTACAGTTTTAATGAGAATAATTATATTCCCTTTGACATTGAAACAAGAAAAATCAATGAAAAAAATGAGGGAATTACAACCTGAACTCGAAAAAATAAAAGAAAAATATAAAGATAATCCACAAGAATATCAGCAAAAAACAGCCGAACTTTATAGAGAAAGCGGAGTAAATCCATTGGGAGGATGTTTGCCGCTACTAATTCAAATGCCTGTATTTGTGGCACTATACTGGGCTTTTAGCGGAAATGCAATTCCAGCAGATGCAAAATTTTTATGGTTTACATTAAAACAGCCTGATAGACTGTTTATGATAGGAAATTTTGCATTTAATCTATTACCAATTTTAAATGTAGGTGTTACTTATATTCAACAAAAAATAATGACAAGTGCAACAAGTGGACAGGAATCTAACCAGCAAATGCAGACAATGCTGTATATGATGCCTCTTATGATGTTATTTATATTCTATAAAATGCCATCAGGAGTAACGTTATATTATTTAGTTTCAGGGGCTTTATCATTAGTTCAGCAATATTTCATTTTGAAAGGAAGAAGTGATGATGGAAAAGATAATATTAAAAGCTCAAAATGAGGAAGAACTTAAAAATATGATAAGCCGTTCCTTGACACTAAAGGAAGATGAAACTTATCAAGTAAAAGTTTTGAAATATCCAAAAAAAATATTATTTATAAATATAAAAGGTGAATATGAAATTGAAATTATTAAAAAATCTGAGCTAAGAACTAATAAAATAGAAACTGAGAAATTAAAAGTACAAGATGAAAGTAAATTTGTAAAAAAAGATGAAAAAAATTATGATTTACATAAGGAAAATAATCGAAATAATAATAAAAGAAGTTATAAAAATGAAAGTTTTGAAAATGATGAAAAATTTAATCAAGAAAATTATTCTGATACAAATATAGATAAAATTAGAGTTTTTTTTAAAGAATTTATCATAGGTATAAGGCTAGATATAAGAATTATAAATATTAAAAAAGAAAATAGTGGAAAATATTTAGTTATTCTAGATGGAAAAGATATGAGATTTTTAATTGGGGAAAAGGGAAGTGCCTTGAATAGTTTAGAATATTTAATAAGCACGACTAAAAAATTTAAACATTTAAAAATTTCTATAGATTCTAATAATTACAAAGAAAAACGTGAACATTCATTGAGAGATTTGGCAAGAAAAAAAGGAAAGGCAGTTTTATTGACTGGAAATGCAATAAAGCTAAATCCTATGGTATCACATGAACGTAGAATTATTCATGAGGAAATTTCATTTATGAAGGGATTGAAAACTGAAAGTGTAGGAGAGGATCCAAAAAGATATTTGATTATTAAAAAACTGGATGAAAAAAATTAGAAAAATGATTTTAGAAATAGAGGTTTAAGATGTTATTTGATACAATTGCGGCTATTTCCACTCCAAAAGGTGAAGGTGGAATTGCCATAATAAGAATATCTGGAGATAAATCATTTGAAATACTGGACAAAATATTTGTTAAAAAGAACCCAAATGCTGATTTGGGTTTTTATAAATTAAATTACGGATTTATCAAGGATGGTGAAAAAACAGCAGATGAAGTGATGGCTGTTAGGCTAAAAGCTCCAAAAAGCTACACTTGTGAAGATATTGTGGAAATAAATTGCCATGGTGGAACACTTGTTTCAGAAAAGGTGCTTGAGCTTGTGTTGAGAAATGGGGCAAGACATGCTGAAAGCGGTGAATTTACAAAAAGGGCATTTATGAACGGGCGAATAGATTTATCGCAGGCTGAGGCGGTTATGGATATAATTCAAGGAAAGACGGAAAAAAGCGTGTCTTTATCGCTGGATCAGTTAAGAGGGGATTTACGAGATAAAGTGAACCAGTTTAAAAAGGCGCTTCTTGATATTACGGCTCATGTGAATGTTGTACTGGATTATCCTGAGGAAGGGATTGACGATCCATTGCCGGCTGAATTGAGAAATAATTTGGAAAAAGTCTATGAAGAGGCAAATCGTCTGATTGATTCTTATGATACAGGGAAAAAAATAAAAGAGGGAATAAAAACGGTTATTGTGGGAAAACCTAATGTGGGAAAATCTACATTGCTGAATGCTCTACTTCACGAGGAAAGAGCGATTGTAACACATGTTGCAGGGACAACACGGGATGTTATTGAGGAAATAATTAATATAAAGGGAGTTCCATTAGTTCTGGTGGATACGGCTGGAATCAGAAAAACTGATGATATTGTGGAAAATATTGGCGTGGAAAAGTCTAAGCAGTTTATTGGGAGGGCTGATTTGGTGCTGCTTGTGCTGGATGCTTCAAAGGAGCTTGAAAACGAAGATATAGAAGTTATAAATCAGATTAAAGAAAATAAAAAGAAAGTTATAGTATTATTGAATAAAATTGATTTAAATAAAAAAATTAATCTTGCAGGACATAATCTGGAAAATATTGTTGAAATATCAGCAAAGGACAATGTTGGAATTGAAGATATGCAGGAAAAAATTTATTCGTATATTGTGGAAGAAGATGTGGAAAACTCATCAGAAAAATTGATAATTACAAATATTCGTCATAAAACGGCACTTGAAAAGACAAAGGATGCGATAAAAAATATTTTTGAAACGATAGATATGGGGCTTCCTATGGATTTGATTTCTGTGGATTTAAAGGAAGCATTAGATTCACTTTCGGAAATTACTGGGGAAATATCATCTGAGGATATTTTAGATCACGTGTTTGGGAATTTTTGCGTTGGGAAATAATGCAGTTTCTTGTTTGAACAATAAATTTTTGTGGATTTTGAATCATATCATTATTTGACAAGAAGTTTAAAATTGCTTTGTTATTACAACGGATATATGCTATTTTTGCTTTTCATAAGCAAAGTTTAGTGTAATTTGAAATAAAAGAAGGTATAAAGTTTGGTATAAAATGGAGGGAATAAATAATGGCTAATAATTATGGAGCAGAAGCTATTACGGTTCTGGAAGGGCTGGAAGCAGTTAGGAAGCGTCCTGGAATGTATATTGGGTCGACTTCGTCACGTGGGCTTCATCATCTTGTGTGGGAAATTGTAGATAACAGTGTGGATGAGGCGCTTGCTGGAGTTTGTGATAAGATTACTGTGAAAATATTGGAAGGAAATATAATCGAAGTAACTGATAATGGACGTGGAATTCCTGTGGGAATGCATAAAACAGGAAAATCAACATTGGAAGTTGTACTTACAGTATTGCATGCTGGTGGAAAATTTGATAATGATAACTACAAAGTGTCAGGTGGACTTCACGGAGTTGGAGTATCTGTTGTAAATGCCTTGTCAGAGTGGCTTGAGGCGACTGTCACGCGTGATGGAAAAGTTTTTCGACAAACATATAGACGAGGTGTGCCAGCAACGCCTGTGGAGGAGATAGGCACAGCTGACGAGAATGAACATGGAACTGTAATTAGATTTAAGGCTGATGATGAAATTTTTGAAACAACAGTTTATGATTATTCTGTGCTGGAATCACGTTTGAAGGAATTGGCATATTTGAATAAGGACTTAAAAATTGAGTTAGTTGACGAAAGAAACGCTGATGATATAAAAACCGAAGAATTTTTGTTTGAAGGTGGAATAAAGGACTTTTTAAATGAAATTATTGATGATGAAAAAATTATTGATGATGTGATTTATATGGCTGATAAAATGCAGATTGAGGAAGCTAAAGAAGTGGAAACTGTGGATGAAAATGGGAATACTGTGAAAAAACACCGAAGCGCAAAATTTGTGGAAGTAGAAATCGCTATGAATTATACGACTTCTCAAAGGGAAAATGTCTATTCATTTGTAAATAATATAAATACACACGAAGGTGGAACTCATGTCAGCGGTTTTAGAACAGCACTTACAAGAACTATTAATGATATTGCAAAGCAGATGAACTTGATTAAGGATAAAAATGGAACATTTCAAGGGACAGACGTAAGAGAAGGGCTAGTCTGCGTAATAAGCGTAAAAATACCTGAACCTCAATTTGAAGGGCAAACAAAAACAAAACTTGGAAATAGTGAAGTTACAGGGATTGTATCAAATATTGTTGGAGGAAATTTAAAATTTTATTTGGAGGATCATCCAAAGGCAGCTGAAAAAATCATTGAAAAAATGGTAATGTCTAAAAGAGCAAGAGAAGCTGCGAAAAAGGCAAGAGAACTTGTACTTAGAAAAAATACGCTGGAAGTTGGATCACTACCTGGAAAACTGGCAGACTGCTCCTCAAAGGATCCAGCTGAATCAGAAATTTTCATAGTCGAAGGAAATTCAGCGGGAGGTTCTGCAAAACAGGGAAGAGATAGAAGATTTCAGGCGATATTACCACTTCGTGGGAAAATATTAAATGTTGAAAAATCAGGAGTGCATAAGGCTCTGGAAAATGCAGAAATTCGTGCGATGATTACAGCCTTTGGAGCTGGATTTGGCGATGATATGGATATAAAAAAATTAAGATACCATAAAATCGTAATCATGACAGATGCCGATGTTGATGGGGCTCACATCCGAACATTAATGCTGACATTCTTTTACAGACATTTAAGAGAATTAATTAACGAAGGCTACATTTATATTGCACAGCCGCCTTTATACAAAATTCAGGCTGGAAAGGCGATTAGATATGCCTATTCAGATGACCAGCTAAAGCAAGTGACAAAAGTTTTGGAAAAAGATGGAAGAAAATATACAATTCAACGTTACAAAGGACTGGGAGAAATGAATCCAGAACAGCTTTGGGAAACTACCCTTGATCCAGAAGTGAGAACATTGTTAAAAGTGTCGATGGAAGATGCATCTTATGCGGATAAAATGTTTAATATTCTGATGGGGGATAAGGTTGAGCCGAGAAGGAAATTTATTGAAGATAATGCAAATTATGTAAGAAACTTAGATATCTGATAAATAAAAATATAAAGTTAGGTTATAAATTATGATTTATAAGGAAGAGAAGAAAAGAGGTGCAAAGGGATGTCGGATGATTTTAAAAATGATGATGAAAGAGAAGATGAGATAACGGGAATGGATGATAATGATGATAGAGAGATAGTTGTGGAAGGAATGCCTAAGGCTACGGATTTATCGAATGAGTCAAATGTCTATATTGAGGATGAGATAAAGGCGGCTTATTTGGATTATTCGATGAGTGTAATTGTAAGCCGTGCATTGCCAGATGTAAGAGATGGATTAAAGCCTGTGCATAGAAGAATCTTGTTTTCCATGAGTGAAATGGGAATGAGCCATAAGACTCCATTTAAAAAGTCGGCAAGAATTGTCGGAGATGTACTGGGGAAATACCATCCGCATGGGGATTCTTCGGTTTACGGTGCGATGGTTAGAATGGCTCAGGATTTTAATATGAGATATGAACTTATTGATGGACATGGAAACTTTGGTTCGATTGATGGAGATGAAGCGGCAGCAATGCGGTATACAGAAGCTAGAATGGCTAAAATTACTGAGGAGCTGCTTGCAGATATTGGAAAAGATACGATTGATTACAGAAAGAACTTTGATGAAAGTTTGGATGAGCCAGTTGTATTACCTGCTAAACTGCCTAATTTATTATTAAATGGAGCAAATGGAATTGCGGTTGGAATGGCTACAAATATTCCGCCACACAACTTAGGGGAGGTAGTTGATGGAATTATCGCATTGATTGACAATCCTGAAATTTCTATTGACGAATTGATTACTTATGTCAAAGGTCCAGATTTTCCAACTGGCGGTATAATTAATGGAAAACAGGGGATTTACGATGCGTATAGAACTGGACGTGGAAAATTGCGAGTTGCAGGACGTGTGGAAATTGAAACATCCAAAACTGGAAAAAAATCAATTATTGTAACGGAATTGCCATATCAAGTGAATAAGTCTAGACTTATTGAAAAAATTGCAGATTTAGTAAAACAGAAGAAAATTACGGGAATATCTGATTTGCGGGATGAAACTGACAGGGATGGTATTAGAGTTGTAATTGAGTTGAAAAAAGGTGAGGAAAGTGAACTGATCTTAAACAGCCTTTATAAATTTACCGATTTGCAAAATACATTTGGTGTAATTATGCTTGCACTTGTGGACAATGCACCGAGAGTATTAAATTTAAAGCAGGTTCTTCAGAAATATCTGGAACATAGGTTTGAAGTAATTACGAGAAGAACTGAATTTGAATTGAAAAAGGCTAGAAATAGGGCTCATATTTTGGAAGGATTTAAAATTGCTCTTGATAATATTGAGGAAGTAATTAGAATTATACGTGCTTCTAAAGATGCAAATGTTGCACGGGCTGAATTAATTGAGAAATTTGAATTTTCAGAAATTCAGGCAAAGGCTATTTTGGATATGAGATTGCAAAGACTTACTGGGCTTGAAAGAGATAAAATTAACCAAGAGTATAATGAACTTATACAATTAATTAAAAAATTAATGGGAATTTTGTCTGATGATTCAAAAATATATGGTATAATTAAAGAGGAGGCACTTAAGTTAAAGGAAGATTTTGGGGATGAACGTAGAACTGAAATTAGAAATGCAAGAGCTGAAATTAGCATAGAAGATTTAATTAAAGATGAAAAAGTTGTCGTTACTTTGACAGAAAAAGGTTATGTAAAACGTGTGGCAATTGATACTTACCGTTCTCAAAAACGTGGTGGAATTGGAGTAAATGCTACAAATACAGTGGAAGATGATGTTGTAAAGGATATGTATATTGCCAAAGCTCTTGATACATTGCTTATTTTTACAACGAAGGGAAAGGTATTCAGCATAAAAGTTTATGAAATTCCTGAAACTGGAAAACAGGCTCGTGGAAAACTTATTGGAAATATTATAAATTTAGATAATGATGAAAAAGTTAGCACAATAATAAAAGTTCGTGAATTTGAAAAGAATAAAAACTTATTCTTTGTAACACGAAATGGAGTTGTTAAAAAATCTGAATTGACATTGTTTAGTAATATTATGAAGGCTGGAAAACGGGCAATCAGATTAAATGATGATGATGAAGTTATGTTTATTGGACTTACAAGCGGAAGCGGAGAAGATGAAATCTTTGCGGCAACTAGAAATGGTATTGCCATTAAATTTTCTGAAAAAGATGTAAGAAGTATGGGAACAACAGCAGTTGGAGTAAGGGGAATTACATTACGGGATAAGGATAAAGTTGTAGGAGCTGCAATTATTAATTCTGAAATGGATAATAATAAAATGAGAATCCTTACAATTACTGAAGAAGGATATGGAAAACGTACAAAACTTTCTGAATACAGGCTTCAGTCAAGAGGTGGAAAAGGGCTTATTAATGCAAAACTTAATGATAAAACTGGAAAAATTGCAGATGTAAAAATTGTAAGAGAAAATGATGAAATCATGCTTATTACTTCGGAAGGTACGTTAATTAGAACAAGTATAAATGATATTACTGTACGAAGCCGTTCTGCAACAGGTGTTAGAATAATGAAAGTCAGAAACAATGAAAAGATTGCTTCTGTTGTAAAAATTACAGAAGCTCCTGACTTTAGTGAAGAAGATAAATAGGTAAATAAAATTATCATAATAAGGAAGTGGTTAAAATGTTACAAAAGAAAGCATTGTTTTTAGTTACGGCAGAAAATGAAATACAGCCATTGGTTAATTTTGCACAAATTTTTAAGAAAAAATATGATGTTGATATTGATGTTATCTATATCAAGGATGTCTTAAAGTATGAAGTTTTTCCTGTGAGCATTGAAGGTATGGGATTAAATATTGGAGCAAATTATGCCTTTAAGGAATATAGAGAACTGGAAGAAAAAACTGTAAAAAAAATTAAGGAAAAAATGACAGCTGATATTTCAAATTTTTACACAAAGGATGGAGAAACTTCTGAAATTATTTTGGAAGAATTGAAAAAATATGATTTGCTCGTGCTTGTAAAAAATGAAAAAGTAACTCCTGTATTGAAGGAAATTTTAAGAAGTATATTTAAGCCATTAATTATTTTACCAAATGTGGAAAATTTCAGATTGGATAATTTAGTATTGCTTGATGACGGTGCTTATAATGCAAATAAGACACTATTTACTTTTTTCTACATATTTGGTGAGCAAAAAATGAACGTATTGCGTGTAAATGTTGAAGAAGATGATGAAAATAGCTTAGCTCAAAGATTTGGAGAAAACTATAACCTTATTCATAAAAAAGGAGATACATTCAAGACAATTATGAACGAATCTCAAAATTATGATTTAGTTTTAATGGGAGACTTACGATATACAGTAATGGTAGAAAGAATTACTGGAAAACTCGGAGTTAGAATACTTGAGAATCTCCAAAAACCGATTTTTATTGTTTAAAAAGTCAAATAATAAAAAGTAATTTTTAGTTACAAATAATAACAGATATTTAGGGTGTCTCATAAGTCAAAAATAACGTTATTAACATAAATATTATATATTTTTAAAAAGCATAAAGATATTGTTTTTATTGATTTTAAAAATATAACAAAATATATAAAATTTATGATTTGATAATTTTATTTATTTTATGAGATATCCCCATATCTTAATTTTTAAAATATACTCCTTTCTTTTTATATTTATACTAAACTCTATTTAAATAACGAATATATTATAAATCTTTTTAGTAGTTTAAAATCTGATATTTAATTTAATTTTATTATAAAAGGTAATTATAATAAGAATAATACTTTTTATAAATTTTTTTAGATTATAATAAATAAAACTTATCAAAAAACCTATGATTAAATATAGATGAAATAACAGAAAAAAATTAGTATAAAATTAAAAAATATGATATAATTTATTCAAAATACCATAAGCTTGAATATTAAATTATATAAATAACTGATTGAGTAGAATAACTATAATATTCAAAAACAGTTTTAAAGTAATTTTGTTATATGGATAAGTTATTTGGAAAATGTTTATTTTAAAATTTGAAATTTAATCTAGATAAATATACTAAAACTACTTTAAAACTAGACTAAAAAATTATGATTGTTTTGTATAAAACTTTTAAAATGTTTAGTTTTTATTAGCCCAATTTTGAAGGAGTTTGAATATGTAAAGAATTTTTGGGCTAAAAAGAGGAAGATGGAGAGAGGAGATTTAATGAAAGTATTAATTTGTTCGGATAGTCACAAAAGACTTGATTATTTTCAGCAGGTGATGGAGTTAGAAAATCCAGAAATTGTAATTTTTGCAGGAGATCACAGCACCGATGCAATTGATATGTCATTAGTTTATAGGGATGTACTTTTTGCTATTGTAAAAGGAAATACTGATATGGATGATTTTGAAACAAGAGATACGAGAATATTTGATTTAATGGGTAAAAAAGTATTTCTTACACATGGACATCTGTATAGTGTGAAACAATCACTTGAAGAATTAGAAAAAAAGGCACATTTAGAAAAGGCTGAAATTTGTGTTTTTGGACACACACACAAAGAATACTTTGCAGAAAAAAATGGTATAATATTTGTAAATCCTGGAGCACTGCAAGATAAAAAATATGTATTATATTATGGTGGCAAAAGATTTGAACAAAAAACATTAAAATAATTCAAAGTAACTTTTAGTTTCATTCCGAAATGTTAGAGAAACATAACTTAGTGAATTTTCATAAGTTATGTTTTTTTGTTGTTTTTTAATGGAATTTAGTATAAGTTAATTCAAAATATAAAAATAACTATTATAAAAATATACTAAATATGATATAATAAACCTATATGCAGAGTTAAGGAGAAAAAATGAAAATATTGGTAATACACACAGCATTTATTGGAGATATTGTTTTGTCGACACCTTTGATTCAAGAATTAAAGGATATATATCCCAAATCAGAGATTGATTATTTAACATTACCAACAAATAAAAGTGTTATAAGTAATAATCCTAATTTAAATGAAATAATTCTTTATGATAAAAAGGGAAAAGATAAGGGAATAAAGGGGTTTTTAAGGATATTAAAAATTTTGAAACAAAAAAAATATGATTATGCTATTATACCACATAGATTTATAAAGTCAATATTACTTGCAAAATTGGCAAAAATTCCTGATATTGTAGGTTTTGATGTGGCAACAGGCTCATTTTTGCTAAATAAGAAGGTTCATTATGATATGAAAAAACATGAAGTAGAAAGATTGCTTGATTTAGTTGAATATAAAGGAAAAAAAATTCCAATTAGAATTTATCCTGCAAAGAAAGATTTTACAAAAATTGACAAGATTTTAGAAAATAATGGATATTTTGGAAATAAAGGGCAAAAATTAATATTAATTGCTCCGGGCAGTCAAAGATCTGAAAAAATGTGGCCGATTGAAAAGTATCGTAAAGTTATTGAAAAATTGAAAAAAAATAAAGATTATTTTATTGGAATAACTGGTTCAAAAACTGAAAAGGGACTTTCCTTAAATTTTGAAAATGATAAAAATGTAATTGATTTTCGTGGAGAAATTAATCTTGTGGAATTTGGGGCATTGACTTCAAAAGCTGATATTGTTGTGGGAAACGACAGTTCTCCGATTCATATTGCGAGTGGTTTTGAAAAGCCTTTTGTTATTGGGATTTTTGGACCTGGGAAGAGAGCGTTGGGATTCTTTCCGTGGAAAGAGAAGAGTAATGTTATTGAGGATAATGAATTTTATGAGAATAATATTGTGAAAGTTCCTAAAAATCAGCATAGGTATAGAAAGGATTATTATAAAGGGATACCTGAAATTAGTGTAGAAAGAGTCTATAAAGAAATTATAAAACATATTTGATGTTTAAATTTAGATAATTATAAAAGTAAAAATTATATAGATTAAGTTTTATAGATTTTTGCAAATGCCATGAAATTTATTAAAAAGAAAGGAAAATTATATATGAGTAATGAAAAAATAAATTTAATTATAAATAAGGCAGGTTTTATTTTTTGTTTATTATTGGGAGTTTCTTTATTTTTATCTGAAAAATTTGAGAATAATGTTGTGATACCAGTATTGTTATTGATATTTGTGATTTCGATGTTTTTAAAAAAAAATTGGAAGGAATTTTTTTCTAAAATAGATATGAAATTTTCAATATTTTTAATTATATTTGTTGTCATGTCTTTTATGATAGCAGTATTTGATGGTGGAATAGGATCACGACTAGATAATTATAATTTAAGATATTTGATTTTTTTTCCGTTAGTTTATTTTATAAATAACAATAAAAGAATTTTTGATTTTTTAAAGTCATTTTTATTTGGTGGAACAGTAATTTTAATTTTAGCAATTTTCAATTTTATAAAAAATTATAATGAATGGGTACATCCTAAAGGATTTGATTATCCAAGAGTTACTGCTATTTTGACTGTTCAGGATTTTGCAAATATTATGTGTATAATATTTTTATATTTGTTGTCTTTTTTGTTATTTTACAAAAATGAAGATAATAAAAAAAATAAAATAATAAAAATTTATTTGGCTATAATGTCAGTTTTAGTTTTATTTATAGTTATTGTAAATAGATCTAAAATGGTTTATATCTGTTTAATTCCTACGATTTTATACATTATGTATAAAAAAAGAAAAAGATATGTATTAGCTGTTATTTTAATGTGCTTTGCAGGTTACTTTA
Organism: Leptotrichia wadei; assembly: GCF_007990545.2. Classification (NCBI taxonomy): domain Bacteria; kingdom Fusobacteriati; phylum Fusobacteriota; class Fusobacteriia; order Fusobacteriales; family Leptotrichiaceae; genus Leptotrichia; species Leptotrichia wadei. Next base: position 2,292,442 of record NZ_AP019829.2, on the reverse strand, counting down.
TGTTGCCAGTTTCAATATCGAATAGAATACAATATATAGTCAAATATAAAAATGATCCTTCAAGTAATTTAAGGGTGATTTTCTGGAAAACTGGAATAGAAGCCTTCAAACAGAAACCATTATATGGATGGAAGGCTGAGGAAAGAAAAAAATTTAATTTGGATTATTATAAGAAAACGGGAGTTAGTGATTATGTTTATAAATATTTTCTTACTGGAAATAAATTGCGTACTCAGCATTATGTAGCCTCGCATAATTCATATCTGCAATATTTATTGGATTTTGGAATTTTAGGCTTTGTATTTTTTATTTTGATGATTATAAGTTTATTAGCAAAATTATTTAAGATGAATTTTTATAAGTATGATAAAAATACAAAAATAATTGCATTTGAGATAGGGACAAAAGTTTCTTTTCTAGCTTGGATAATTCAAGGGATGACAGATGATAATTTGAATGATAAGCATTTAATAATAACTTTAACAGTATTAATATTTTTTATTGACTATTTGTATAGAAATATTAAAAATCAAAAAAATTTAAATTTAGAAAGTATAGAATGATGCTATAATATATTATGTCTAAATAGTAGACATAAATTTTAAATTAGTAAAATTGAATACTAAAGTATTTTTTACTGGTTAAATGACAGGAGTGTGGAATGGAGAAATATAAGTTTTCTAATAGCAGAATTTATAAAATTAATGAAAAACTAAATAAGAAGCCTTATAAATATATATATAAGGAATTACTGCCTAAAAAAGTATATGATAGATTACAAAGTGAAATATATCTTTTGAATCAAAAAATAATTGCAAAAGATTGGGATAATATTTTAAAGGATTATTTTGAGAATAAAGTTAGGGGAAAAGAAATTAAGGCAAAAAAGATATTAACGGGTGAGAAAATAATATGGCAATTTTGGGGACAAGGCTGGGATTATGAAAAATTACCTAGTGTTGTAAAAATATGCTTTAAATCTATGGAGAAATATGGGAGAGATTATACTGTCATTCGTCTAGATAACGAAAGTATAAAGGAGTATCTTGATATTCCAGAATATATTTTGGAAAAGTTAAATGACAAAAGAATGGGATATGCTCATTTTTCAGATATATTAAGGTTTGCATTGTTAAGTAACTATGGCGGTGTCTGGATGGATGCGACGATACTTTTGACAGATTATATATCTGAAAAGTATTTTCAAATGGATTATTTTTTGTTTCAAAGAGATGAAAATTTGGAAAATAAAAAGGAATGGGAAGACTATGATTCAATTTATTTTTCATGGAGTAAAAAATCAAAGGTAAGAATGTTGAGCAGTGTTATTTTTTCGCATAAAAATAATAAAGTAATTAATACGTTATTAAACATGTTAATGATTTTTTGGGAAAATAACGATACAGTTCCAAATTATTTTATTCTGCAGATACTTTATAACGAACTGATAGAAAATTATTATAAAAACGAGCAGTGTCAAATTATTTCTGATACTTTTCCGCATGAAATGTTTAGAGTGTGGTTTGATAAATATTCTGAAGAAAGATTACTGGAAATAATGAAAAAATCAGATATTCATAAATTGTCTTTTAAAATAGAAAATAGTAAGAGAAAAAAAGATAGAACTTTTTTTGAATATTTTGAAAAAATGTATAGGATAAATTAAACTTGGTGAAGAAAATAAAAAAAGGATGAGAAGTATGAAAATATTGGTATTGCATGGTCATTTGAGCATGGGAGGAGAAGAGAGAGTTTTACTTAATGTGTTAAGAAATTTAATTGAATTGGGATATAATGTTGATTTGCTCATAACTTGGAATCATGGGGAAAATAATTTGTTTGAAAATGAAATTCCTAAAAAGGTAAATTATGAATTTTTATTTGATAATTATAATGGAAAAAGCAAAATTATTAAAGAAATTTATAGATTACGAACAAAAACTACTTATTTAAAAAAAGTTGAAAAAATAATAGAAGAAAAAAAATATGATGTTATTATAGACTATTCTTCAAATTTGCTTAAATATAAGAATTTTGATATAAAAGTGCCTATATTTGCATGGATTCATTTTTCACTTACTTTTGGAGAAAAATTAAGTGGAGAAAAAGTAGAAAAATATAAAAAACAATATAAAAAATATGATAAAATACTGACAATATGTGATACAATGAGAGATGAATTTGTGGAAATTCTAGGAATGGATAAAACTAAAGTGGAATTAGTTTATAATCCAATAAATCTTGAAATAATTAGGAAAAAGGCTGAAGATGTGAATCCTAAATATGGAAATTATCTAAAAGAGGATTACTTTTTACAAGTATCACGCTTGACACAGCAAAAACAACCTGAACACCTTGTTGATATTTATTACAAGCTGAAGCAGCGAGGAATAAAGGAGAAACTTTATTTTATTGGAAATGGTGAAAAAGTTAAATTGATTAGACAGAAAATTAAGGAATATAATTTAGAAGATGATATAATTTTACTTGGACAAATTGAAAATCCATATCCATTTTTTAAAAATGCAAAATTATTTTTGCATACTGCGAAATATGAAGGATTGCCGACTGTACTTCTGGAAAGCCTTGCTTTTGGAACACCTGTCGTGGCTTATGACTGCCCTACAGGACCTAAGGACATACTTGGAAAAAATAGTGAATATGGAGAATTAATTCCATTAAATGATAAGGATACATTCGTAAAAAGAGTTTATGAATTAATAGACAATAATGAAAAATATGAAAATTATAAAAAAATGTCATTAATTAGAGCTAATGATTTTTCAATGGAAACTAATAAACTAAAATTAAAAAAATTAGTAGAAAAAAATAAGTAAAGATAAGTAACTATTTATAAATAATAAGGAAGGTAACTATGAGCATAATAGATGGAATAAGATCTAAAATAATAATATGGCTATTTGGTACTAAAAGAAGATATAAAGATATTAATTTAAAAAATATAAAAACGATATTGATAAATCCAAAGGATTTTATTGGTGATACTTTAATATCCTTTTGTTATGCGAGACAATTAAAAGAAATGTATCCTGAGGCAAACTTGGGATTGGCGGTAACAGATAGAAATTTAGAATTTGCAAATTTTTGTAATAAAAATGAAAAAGTAATAGACAGTATTGTTAAACGGAAAGATATGTTTAAAAATCGTAAAAAATGGGATGTATTACTAGATTTCTCAAGTAAGGAAAATACAAATAAAATGATTTGGAAAAAAATATTAAGTCCTAAAATCACGATAGTTTTTGGAGAAGATAATGAGGGGCATTATTATAATAGAAAAAATGTAAAAAATTATGATTTTATCTGTACTCCATCCATTGAAACTCACATTACAGACTATTTGATAAATTCTGAGTTTTCTAAATATTTTAAAATAGAAAAACAAAAACCGTATATTGAGCTTTTGGAAAAAGATGTTGCCAAAATGGAAAAATTTTGGAAATCTGATTCTGAAAAAATAAATGAAAAAACTCAGAAAATAAAAATTTTATTGGTGCCACAAGGCAGGGACAGAAAAATGAAACCTGAAGAAGTAGCTGAGCTATTAAATAATATAGAAGATGAGAAGATAAAAAATATAAAAATTATTATGGGAAGAACTGTTGGAAGTGAGGAGTATTATAAAAGGCTAGTAGGTAATATAAATAAAAATTTAGATATTTCCTTATCTGAAAAACTTAGTATTAATGATTTTATTTTGTTTGTGGCTACAGCTGATTTGGTAATTGGAGTTGACGGCGGTGCAATTCATATAGCTTCTTCATTGAATAAACCCTTGCTGAGTTTCTATGCAAACGATAAATATAATTTATGTAGATGGTCGCCTAAAACAACAGCTGATAGTTTGCAGGTAATTTCAAATATAAAAGGAAGTCATAATCAAACTTATAATTTTTCATTGTCAGAACCAATAAAATGGCTAAATAATAAGATAAAGGAAATAGAAAAAGATAAAGGAAATTAATGGGATTATACGTTGTCCTGAATTAACGTAAATAATTGTATTTACATAAGGAATAAAAATATAATGAATAAAATAAACTGGAAATTTTATAGACCATATAGAGATAAATTAATTGATAAAAAAAATGAAATATTAAGTAAGATATTTGATAAAAGAAAAAAGGATGTAGACTTAGATCCGTTAAAAATAAATAAAATCTTATTTTTAAGAACTGATGGGAAAATAGGAGATTTTATAATAAGTTCATTTATTTTTAGAGAAATAAAAAAACACTATCCTAATATAAAAATTGATATTGTTTCTGATAAATCTTTAGAAGACTTATTGAAATTAAACGAAAATATAGATGAATATTATATATTTGACAGGAAAAAAATTTTTGAATGGAGAAAAGTCGCACAAATATTGAGAAAAAATAATTATGATGTTTTGTTTGATTCAACAGAAGGATTGAAATATAAGCAATTTTATCTTATAAATAGAGTAAATGCTACAGTTAATGTTGGATATAATAAAGATGGCTATAAAATATACAATAAGAATGTGAGGCAGAATAACACTTTAAAAATGGTTGAAATTTATAAGCAGATGATGAAGAAAGTGAATATTGAGATAGAAGATACAATTTATGATGTTCCAGTTTCAAAAGATTCTGAAAGAAACGTGAAAAAATTTTTAGATGAAAATAATGTTGATGAGAAAATAATTGCGTTAAACTTTTTTGGAGCTTCCAGAGGAAGGAAAATAAATGAGGATATTGCTTTAATTATAATAAAAAGATTAAGTGAAATTTATAAGGGTTATAGAATTATAATACTGGATTCTCCAAATGATAGGGAAACAATTTATAATATACTTGAAAAGACAGATAATAAAAATATTTTATTTTTTGAAAAGTCCAGAACGGTACTTGACTCAATATCTATAATTAAAAATAGTGATTTGGTAGTATCACTGGATACTGCCATCTTACATATTGCTGAAGGGTTAAATAAAAAAATAATGGCTTTTTATGGACCAAAAATTAATAAAAATAAATGGCGGATAAAAGAAGAGGGTAATATATTGATTGACTATACTGAAAAACGGATTAATGATGTAGATTTTGAAAAAGTATTTGATAAGTTAAGTTATAAAAATAATTTGTCTGCTATTTAGGAATTAAAAATATGAAATGGGAGAAACAATTATGAAATTATCTGTAGGAATAATAACTTTTAATGAAGAAAATAGGATAGGAAAAACTTTAGATTCAGTAAAGGAGATTGCTAATGAAATAATAATTGTTGATAGTGAAAGTACAGACAAGACTGTAGAAATCGCACTTTCTAAGGGAGCAAAGGTTTTTGTGGAAAAGTGGAAGGGGTATGGACCACAAAAAAATTCTGTTTTGGAAAAATGTAAAGGTGATTGGATTTTGCTAATAGATGCAGATGAAGTAATATCGCCACAATTAAAGGAAAAAATAAAAATAATTATAAATAGTGAAAATCCATCAAGTGATGTTTATAAAATAAAATTGAGAAATATTGCATTTAAAAGAGAAATAAAATTTGGAGGATGGGATGATTATGTAATCAGACTATGGAAAAACGGTAAAGTGAAAATAAGTAGCCGCGAAGTTCATGAGCAATATCAGACTGACAGTAAAATAAAAAAAATAAAAGAAATGATAATCCATTATACCTATGACAGTATAGAAGAATTTCTTGAAAAATTAAACAGGTATACTTCACAAAGTGCCAAAGAATATATAAAAAAAGGAAAAAATCCAAGTTTTTTAAAAATATATTCAAAAATGATGTTTAGATTTTTAAAAATGTATATTTTGCAGCTTGGATTTATGGATGGCTATGAAGGCTATTTACTTGCCAAATATAGTTCTATTTATACAATGACAAAATATACAAAATTACGTGAAGAATATTATAATAATTTGGGAAATGACACTTCACTCATTATTACTACATACAACTGGCCAAAAGCTCTAGAAGTATGTTTAAATAGTGTACTAGAACAAACTGTTGCTCCAAAGGAAATAATAATTGCTGATGATGGTTCAAAGCAGGAAACAATTGATCTTGTAAAAAGATTTCAGCAAAGTTACCCACAAAGTAATATTATTCATTCATGGCAGGAAGATAAGGGATTTCGAGCGGGAATGTCAAGAAATAGAGCGATAAATAAGGCAACTGGAAATTATATAATAATAATAGATGGTGATTTGATATTAAATAGGCATTTTGTTGAAGATCATATAAAAAATATGGAAAGAGGATGTTTTATTCAAGGTTCACGAGTTATAACTTCGTCAATTATGGCAAAGGAAATAATGGAAGGCAAAAAAATAAATCTTTTTAGCAAAGGTGTGAAGAATAATATAAATATGATAAGAAGTAAAATTCTTTCTAGAATTTTTACAAAAGTAAATAGGAATTTACGTGGAATAAGATCTTGTAATATGTCCTTTTTCAAAGAAGATTTAATTAGAGTAAATGGATTTGAAGAAGAAATAGAAGGATGGGGAAGAGAGGATAGCGAGCTTGCTGTAAGGTTGTTTAATATAGGGTGTAAAAAGAAAAAATTAAAGTTTGAGGCCTTGACTTGTCATTTGTATCATAAGGAGAATGATAGAAGTAGGCTGAAGAAAAATGATGAATATTTGGCAGAGGCTATAAAAAGTAGAAAAACAATGGCTAAGAAGGGGCTTGATAGATATGAAGGAAGTAACGCTGGTAATAACTAGCTGTGGGAGATTTGATTTGCTGGAGGAGACGCTTGACAGCTTTTTTGAATATAATACTTATCCGATAAAAAAAATAATAATAACAGAAGACAGCACTGAAGGGAAAAAACTGAAAAAGCTAATTTCAAAATATGATAATAGAAATCAGAATTTTAGACTGATAGTAAATGAAACACGATTAGGACAGCTAAAATCAATTGATAAGGCTTATCGTGAAATTGATACTGAATATATTTTTCATTGTGAAGATGACTGGAAATTTCTTAAAAGAGGATTTATTGAAAAATCAATGGAAGTGATGGAGGAAGATGAAAAAATTTTAGTTGTTGGACTTCGTTCAAAAGATAATTTTAAGGAAGATTTTTTTTATGATGAAGATTATGTTTCAAAAAAAGGGGAGCATTATTATAGTGTAAAAGGTGAAATATTTACTTATAATCCGGCCTTGAGAAGAAAAAAGGATATGGATTTATTTGGGTCTCATGAAAAGTTAGAAAATCAGCGATATGAGGAAGTTTTGTCGGATTTTTATAAGGAACATGGATTTAAAGCGATATTTTTTAAGGAGCCTTATGTAACTCATATTGGGAATAAAAGGCATGTGCATTTTAGTAATAGGAGAAAAAATACAGTTCTAAATTTTAAAATTGATAGATTGATAAAAAAAATAAGAGCAAAAATTTTAAAATTAAGAGGTAAATTATAATTTGAAGGAAGAGGAAAATGATATATTTATTTTTAATAATATTATTGCTATTTTTGGTATTTATTTTATATAATAAAACTAGAAAAAATTTTGTTTTGTGTCTTATGTATCACAGTATTGACAGTGAAAAAAACAAAGGTGGAATTTTTATAGATGAATTTGAAGAGCATATAAAATGGATAAAGGATAAAAAGACTTTTAAAATGGAAGAATTGAAGGGATTAGATTATACATTGCCACCAAATTCAATATTAATAACTTTTGATGATGGCTATAAAAATAATTACACTTTAGCTTTTCCAATTTTGAAAAAGTATAATATAAAAGCTACGATATTTTTGAATACAAAATTTATTGAAAAAGATGAAACTTATTTAAACTGGGATGAAATAAGAGAAATGTATGAAAGCGGACTAATTGATTTCCAGCTTCATACACATTCTCATCAGCTAACAGTAAAGGATATTGAAGTGCTTGCTTTTTATGATAATGAAAGTTCGCCATATTTTAAAAGAGAAAGTTATAGCTTATTTTTTGATGGAAATTATGATGAAAAAAAGGATGCAAAAAAATTAAATGGACTTCCTGTGTTTAAATTACGAAGTAAAATTTCTATTCCTGGTTATAAGCCTAAAAAGAATTTTGTAGAAAAATATAGAAGTATTGTGGAACTTCAAGAGAATGAGTTTGAAAAAGAGAAAAAGAAATTTTTGAATAGATTATTTAAAGAAAAAAAAGATGAATTTTTTGATAAAATTAGTGAAGAACAATTTAAAGAAACTGTGAAATTTGAAATTCTGGAAAACAAAAAAATTATTAGTGAGAAACTGGGAAAAGTTCCAGATTGTCTGGCTTATCCTTGGGGACACCGATACAAGGGCAATAGAGAGGATATAAAAAAATTAGGAGTAGATGTTTTTATAACAACTAGAAAGGGTGTAAATTCCTTGAAACTTAATAAAAACTGGATTTATCGTGTGAGTGGAGATGACTTTGAAAATTTTGATGAATTTAAGAAGGAACTAAAGAATGGATCTACAGCGATTTATAGAAAAATATTCAAAAAGCGTTAGGAGAGAGTAAAAATGGAAAAAACAAAAAAAGTTGTATTTTTAGAGTCAGCCTATAGCTTGCTTCTTTATATAATGATGAATGATAATTTTGAAGAAGATTCCATATTTGTATACCATGGAAAAAGTATAAATGAAGTTTTTGAACATTCTAAAGTTAATGTAGAAACAATTTATATTCCACGGGAAGAGTATATTAATGTAACAGAAGTAAAAAATTTATTTAAAAGGAAAATAGCAAAGAAGAAATATAAAAAATATTTAAAAGAAAAACTCTTAGATTTGATAAAAGAAAAAACATATGGTTATAAAATTGAATATTTTGGAAATGATAATGAAGTGGAGCCTAAAATTCTTTGGAAAGAAATAGAAAAATTTACAGTAATAGAAGATGGGTGGTCAAATTATCGAAGTGATCATTTTGAAGCTTACTTAAAGCGGTTTAAAAATAAATTTAAGAAAAAAGAAGATTTGAAAAGAGGACTTTCTCCGAAAGTAGAAAAAATAATATTGAGTGGTCTTACAAAAGTACCTGAGATAATTAGTGAAAAAGTTGAAATTATAGATTTTAAAAAACTTTGGATGAAAAAAACAGAAATACAAAAACAAAAAATTTATAATTTTTTTGGAATGGAAACTGCAGATATTGAAAAAATATCTAGGAAAAAAGTTATTTTTTTAAGTCAGCCACTAGAAGAAGATGAGTCTCTTACACATGAAGAAACAGTTGAGTTATATCAAAAAATATTTAAAAATTATAATGAAAATGATATACTATTTAAGTTGCATCCAAGAGGGATTTTTACATATAAAAATGAATTTCCTCAAATAGAAATTTTTACAAGCAAAATACCTTTTCAAATATTTGAATATATGGGAGTAGATTTTGATACAGTTGCTACAATTTATTCTACTGCTGTATGGAATATTAAAAATGCTAAAAAAATAGATTTTTTTGGGACGAAGGTGCACCCAAAATTACTTGCTCAATTTGGAAACATAGAAAGATAAAAAATACAAAATATAAAATTGAAAGGTAAATTTATGAAAAAAATAAAAATAGATTTTGGAGAAATTTTTAAATTAAAAAAATACATAAAAAAATATTATGTGCTAATCATACTTAATATATTGCTTGCAACGATGTCATCACTTGTTTCTTCAGCTCCAATAGCATTAATAAAACGATTGTTTGACAAAGGGATTTCAGGTAAAAGTGAAAAAGACATACTATATGCAGCAGGAGCAATGATAATACTTGCAGCAGTCGGTGCGGTACTTATGTATTGGAATACAATTTTCTCAACAGTAATTTCAGCTTCAATTTATAAGGATATAGTTACTGATATTTATAATAAAATACAAACTTTAGATATGGAATATTTTTCAGGGAAAAAAATAGGAGATATGATGACAAGAATAATGACAGATCCTAGTAATATAAATTCAATTATATTGGAAGCTTTTAGTATGATACCTGAAGTAATAAAACTGATACTTTGCCTTGGAATAGCATTTTATATAGATTTTGATTTAACTTTAGGAGTTATGATTGTTACTCCGATTCTTATAATTACAGTGAGAAAATATGCAAAAAGATTAAAGCGTTCAGGAAAACAGCGGCAAGAAGCATTAGATAGCTTAAATTCCAAGTTACAGGAAACATTGTCAGGAATTAGGATTATAAGGGCATTTGCCACAGAAAAGTACGAAATAAGTGATTTTAAAAAGAAGAATGTTAATTTAAAGAAAATTGCTGTAAAATCTGCTAAATATAATGCAAAAGCTAATTCAATCATGGAAGCAATGAACTATATAATTATAGCATTATTATTAATGTTTAGTGGTTACCGAGTTTTGAGGGCAAAGAATTTTACGCCTGGAGATTTTATTACAATAGTAGGTGCGATTTCATCAATGTACACACCTGCAAGACGTGCAATGACAAGAATAAATTCGATAAGTGTAAATATGTCTTCTATTACAAGAGTTGCTGAAATTTTGGAAGAAATGCCGTCTATTGTAAATAGGGAAAATTGTATAAAATTTGAAAACTTTGTAAGTGATATAACTTTTGAAAATGTAGATTTTAAATATAAGGATAGTGTTGAAAAAATATTGAAAAATATTAATTTAGATGTTAAAAAAGGTGAAACGGTTGCCTTTGTTGGAAATTCAGGTGGAGGGAAATCGACACTTGTAAATCTGATACCGAGGTTTTTTGATGTATCGAGTGGTTCATTAAAAATTGATGGAATTGATATTAGAGATTATGAAATAAAGAGTTTACGTAAAGCGATAGGGATTGTACCGCAAGAAACGTTTTTATTTTCTGGAACAATACTTAGCAATATAAAATATAGCCGCCAAAATGCTACTTTTGAAGAAGTTGTAGAAGCAGCTAAACAGGCAAATGCACACGAATTTATCGAAAATCTTTCTGATAGTTATAATACAGAGATTGGAGAGCGTGGTATAAAGTTATCAGGTGGACAAAAACAGCGTATTGCAATTGCACGTGCAATCTTAGAAAATCCTCAAATATTAATTTTGGATGAAGCAACTTCTGCCCTTGATAATGAGTCTGAAAAGCTAGTTCAGGATGCACTTGAAAAACTTATGGAAGGAAAAACTACATTTGTTATCGCCCATAGGTTGACAACAATCGAAAATAGTAATAAAATAGTAGTGATACAAAAAGGTGAAATAAAAGAAATTGGAAATCATAATGAATTGTTAAATAAAAATGGAATTTACAAAGCATTATATAATAAAAATTTCGATTTTAATGTTAAAAGCTAATATTTGTTAAAATAAGGAGAAGAGAGATGAAACAGATAAAGGGAATTTTCCTGTTTTTAATGTCAGTTGTGCTAGTGGCATTTGGAAGTCAGGATTCAAAAAATTCAAAGGGTCTAGTAAAAAAACTAGAGGATGGAACAAAGGAAGTTGGAAAAAATATAGTTAGTAAAAAAGATAAATCTGTAAAAGTTGATAATAAAAAAGTGGAGGCTAAAAAGGAAGAAAATAAAAAAGTTGAACAAAAACCAGCACAGCCACAACCAGTTCAACAACCTGCTCCTGCAGTAGCAGTTCAACCACAGCAGCCACAACAGCAACAACCACAGCAAAATGCAGCACCTAATAATCAAAATGCAGTACAAAATAAAGCTGTTAATCCAGAATATGCACTTAATACAAATAATAAAACTGGTGGCAAAAAAGGAAATAAAAAACATAAAAAAGGTAATCAATATAATTTTTATAAAGAGCCAAAACATAGCCGTTTAAAAAATAATACATCATCATATAAATCTTCACAGGTAAAACCTCAAGATTCTTCAACAAAAACATCTGGAGGGGGAAATAGTGGAGGAAATAGTAGTTCTGGAGGGACTTCAACAGGTGGTGGAGATTCAACTTCTTCAGAATAAAATTTTTAAAATTTAATATTAAATTTATTCAAAATTATATTTATTTTATTAAATAAATATTATAGAATAAGGGATTTTTATCCATTGATAAAATAGAAAGAATTAGATTGTCAAATATCTAGAGAGTAGAAGATGGTCTTAGATTAGAAAAACAAACTATAAAAGGAAAGGTAGTGAAATTTAATATGTTTAGAAGTAAAAGAAGGGAATTGCAGGAAAATATAGCAAAAACGAATATAGATATTTTAATATCCCTGATTCCGATGTTACTTGTTGCATTCTTAGTTTACCAGGTAACACCTATTTTAGTAATATTGTCGGCAGTTATTGGATCGGAGTTGGCGGAAGTAATATTTTCATTATTAATACAAAGAAAAAAAGACACTTTAAAGGATTTTTCAGGGATAGTAATAGGAGCTTTGACGGGACTAGTACTTGCACCATTTACACCAATTTATGTAGCGGCATTTGCAGGGGCGATGGCAACATTGTTTGGGAAAACTATATATGGAGAAACAGAAAAGAAAATATTTAATCCAGTAATTTTAGGGAAATTATTTGTATTGACATTTTTCCCAGCTGTACTTGCTTCAAATTCTGCAGCATGGGCTAATCCGGAAGTTTTAAATATTTCTGAAAGTATTTCAGGATTACCCTCTTTAATTTTGACAGATAGAGGAATAATTGGAGAACTTTCAATAATTGCAATAGTTTTAGGGGGTATATATTTGATTTTTAGGTCAAAAATAACATGGCATATACCTGTATCGTTTTTTGTTACAATTTTCTTTGGATTTTATATTGCTTCAAATCAGAATATTAATGTAACTACTTCGCTTGGAGAAGTGATTTTTATGGGAGTTTTTGTGTTGACGGATACTTTTACTACTCCACAGCATGGTTTTGGAAAAGTATTTTTTGGATTTCTTGCCGGAGCTTCAACAATTATATTCTGGTTTATGGGAATCCAGGCAGAAGCGATTGTTTATTCTGTATTAATATTAAATCCTTTTACAAGACCAATAAATACAATTTACAAACCAAACGTATTTGGAGTTGAAACAGTTTCATTTGCTGAAATAATACAAGGACTTGGTCTTGCAATTTTAATAATAGCACTTGTCTTTGTTGTTTCATATTTGCATACTTTAGGATTTGTACCATATATTGTATATATTTACATAGTTTATGGAATATGGCGATTGTATAATAACAGATAGAAATGGGAAGGTTTTGTATGAACTTTAATTTAAGTTTTTTAAATAAATTAAAAAATAAAGAAAAAAAAATTCTACAATCTGAAAATAATTTTTACCGCGGTGCAATTCCGTGGTTTTTATTATGTTCGGAAAAGAAAAAGATAATTTATATTTCCACATCCAATAGAAATTTGGAAAATTATCATGCAATGCTTGAAAATTACTATGAAATGTCAGAAAAACAAAAAGATATTTTAATGGAAAAATCTAAAACTGGTAAAAAAAATAGTAAAGAGAATGTAAATAAGCTGGAAGATAAAAAAATAATTGATATTTTTGAAAATATCTTACAAAATAAGGAAGATATAACAGGAATAAATATAAAACTGCTGGATATTTTAAAAAATCAGGAAAAATTTATTTTATTTGTAAATTTACAGATTACTTTGGATATTTTTTTTGAAAAAGTTAAGTTTTTTTCTTTTGAGATTGGAAAAGAATATAGTTTTACAAAAATTGTAGAATTTCTTGTGGAAAATGGGTATGAAAATTCATATTTGATTGAAAAAAAGGGACAGTACAGCAGACGTGGGGATATTCTTGATATTTTCCCACCAGACTTGGAACATCCTGTTAGACTCGAGTTTTTTGGTGATGAACTGGAAAGTATAAGAGTTTTTGATATTGATAGCCAGATTTCTGTGGAAAAGATGGAAGAAATAAAAGTTTTTGGAAATTTGCTTTCTGGAAATAATTATGAATTGATTGAGCTTATTGACGAATTAAGGGCAGAAGACGTAACGATTGTTATTGAAAATGAGGAATTGCTGGACTATAAAATGGAAGAGTTTATCCTGCTTGACAGAAGCCGTGAGGAAATTTATCGAAAAAGATATGAAAATCTGAAGAAAAAAAGTATTTTTGTGCAGACTAAAAATTTCTCGCAGGAGCAGATAGAGACTTTTAGGGATAAAAATAGGCTTGAAAAATTGTCAAAAATTGAAGATATTTATATTTTTACGAATAACTATGAGAAGAAAATGAGTGAATATGGGCAAATTCTGACTGAAAAGGAAAATAATCTTGAAATTGAAAAATATGAGCTGTTTGAGGGATTTATCTTTAATGATACTTCAGAAAATCCAGATAATAAAAATAGGAAAAATAATTTTATTGTGCTTACAGACAGGGAGCTTGACGGATATATTTACGAGCGAAAGAAAAAAACAACAAAAGCTATAAAATATAAAAAAGTCAATCAGATAATCGAAGGCGACTATGTAATCCACGTTCAATACGGTGTTGGAATTTATAAGGGAATTCAGACAATGGAAGAGCGGGATTATTTGAAAATCAAGTATGCTGATGAGGATATTTTGTATATTCCTGTGGAAAAGCTGGACAGACTTGAAAAATATGTGTCAAATGATACGGAACCGCAATTATTCAGGCTAGGAACACGTGGATTTAAGCGAAAAAGGAAAAAACTCGAAGAAGATATTCAGAAATTTGCGGCAGAACTTATCAAAATACAAGCACGACGGCAAAGCCAGAATGGTTTTGTGTATCAGAAGGATACTGTGTGGCAGGAGGAATTTGAGGCGAATTTTCCATTTGAAGAAACAGAAGATCAGAGAAATGCCATAAATGATGTGAAAAAGGATATGGAAAGTCCGCAAATAATGGACAGGATTGTCTGTGGAGATGTTGGATATGGGAAAACGGAAGTTGCAATGAGAGCCGCATTTAAAGCAATTGACAATGGAAAGCAGGTTGTTATGGTAGCTCCGACTACAGTGCTTGCAGAACAGCATTTTGAGCGGTTTAAAAGAAGATTTAAAAATTATCCGATTACAATTGAGAATTTATCACGGCTTACGAAGAGTAAATCAAAGGACATTTTAAAAAATTTGAAAAGTGGAATTATTGACTTAGTTATTGGAACTCACAGGCTTCTAAGCGATGATGTGCAGTTTAAGAACTTAGGGCTTTTAATTATTGATGAGGAACAGAAATTTGGAGTTAAGGCTAAAGAAAAGTTAAAATCTCAAAGGGAAAAGCTGGATGTGCTGACATTAACTGCGACTCCGATTCCACGTACCCTAAACCTTGCAATGCTCGGAATCCGTGAAATTTCCATAATTGACACTCCTCCAACAAATAGGCTTCCTATTATAACAGAAGTACTAGATTGGGATGAGGAAACAATAAAAATGGCAATACTACGTGAACTGTCACGTGATGGGCAAGTTTTCTATATTTATAACGATGTAAAAAATATGAAGGAAAAATTGAAGGAACTAAAAGAAATGCTTCCAGACTTTGTAAAAATTGAATTTATAAACGGACAGCTTCCGCCAAAGGAAATTAAGGATAAGTTGTTGCGTTTTGAAAATGGGCAGTTTGACATTCTGATTGCTTCAACAATTATTGAAAATGGAATTGATGTGGGAAATGCCAACACTATTTTGATTGAAAACTTTACTGGTTTAGGCTTATCGCAGGTGTATCAGCTGAAGGGGCGTGTAGGGCGTAGCAACAGGCAAGGATACTGTTATTTATTAAAAACGAGAAATATTACAAAGCAGGGGCGGCAAAAGGAAGAAAGCATGCTAAAAGTGGAAGGGATAAAATCAGGAGGTTTTCAAATTTCGATGGAAGACTTGAAAATACGTGGCGCTGGGGAAATTTTGGGAGACAAGCAGCACGGAACGATTGAAACTTTTGGGTATGATTTATATATAAAAATGTTAAATGAGGAAATTCGTAAGCAAAAGGGCGAGTTTGTTGAAAAAATTGAAAATGTGGAAATCATACTAAATGAAAGAGGATTTATTCCAGAAACATACATTCAAAAAGACGAGAGGCTGAATATCTATAAACGTTTTGCAATGCTGGAAACAGACGGTGAATTGAATGATTTGCTTGATGAAATTAGAGATAGGTTTGGGAAAATTCCAGAGCAGATGAAAAAATTTATTTTAAGCATTAAATTAAAATTATTTGCTGAAAAACATAAAATTCAGAGAATTCTTGAAACAAGAAATCATTTTGAACTGTACTTTTTGGAAAATGCACGAGCAAAGCAAAATGAATTAAATGAAAAAATTGAAATGAAAAAAGTCGTGAAAATTATTAATTCAGCAGTTTTAACAGGAAAAAATAAAAAAGAAGATATTGTTGATAATTTTGTTATAATGAAAGTTAAGAAAAATGAATTTATAAAAAATCTGTAAAAAATATCACATTGAAAAAAACAAAATATTAATATATAATGGATTATGTAGACATACTTAAAATCGAAAGGAGAATGTAATTTTAAAATAAAAGAATTACATAATTATATATAATGAGAAATTATGATGTAATTGTAGTCGGTGCTGGGCATGCGGGAAGTGAAGCGGCTTTGGCATCAGCAAGATTAGGATTGAAAACAGCAATTTTTACGATAACACTTGATAATATAGGAGTTATGTCCTGTAATCCATCAGTTGGAGGGCCTGCAAAAAGTCATCTGGCTAAAGAAGTTGATGCTTTAGGTGGAGAAATTGGACGAAATATGGACAAAAGTTTTGTGCAGATGAGAATTTTAAATACAAAGAAAGGACCGGCAGTTCGTTCGTTGAGAGCTCAGGCAGATAGAAAAATTTATGCAAGAGAGATGAAAAAAACAATAGAATGTCAGGAAAATCTTGATACTGTACAGGATATTGTTACAGAATTGATTGTTGATGAAATTGAAATTGTTGAAAATGGTTCTAAAAGAATAGAAAAAGTTGTAAAGGGAATAAAAACTAAAACTGGAATGGAATTTTTGGCAAAAGCAGTTATACTTGCAACAGGAACATTTTTGAGAGGACTTTTGTATATTGGAGATAAACGTGTAAAAGGTGGAAGAATGGGAGAATTATCTGCTGATGACTTGACAAGTTCACTAAAGTCATTGGGATTAAAAATGGGAAGATTTAAAACAGGAACTCCTCCAAGACTTGATATTAGAACGTTAAATCTTGAAAAACTTGAAGAGCAGCCTGGAATAACAGGAGTACCATTAAAATTTTCGATGAGAACACCAAATAACGAAATTTTGGAAAAACCCCAATTATCTTGCTATTTAACAAGAACAAATGAAACAACACATAAAATAATACTTGATAATTTAGACAAAGCACCAATGTATAACGGAAGTATAAGCAGCACAGGACCAAGATACTGCCCGTCAATTGAAGACAAAGTTGTAAAATTTAACGATAAAGATAGCCATCATTTATTTTTAGAACCAGAAGGCTTTGAAACAGCGGAAGTTTACATAAGCGGACTTTCTACAAGCTATCCTGCCAGTTTACAGCAAAAAATTGTAAATACAATTAATGGACTTGAAAATGCCCATATAATGCGATATGGTTATGCTGTGGAATATGATATTGTAGATCCAAGCGAGCTGGATTACACACTTGAAACAAGAAAAGTAAAAGGACTTTATCTGGCTGGGCAAGTAAATGGTACAAGCGGGTATGAAGAAGCAGCTGCACAAGGGATTATTGCTGGAATCAATGCAGCTCTTAAAATAAAAGGAGAAGAACCGTTTATTTTGGATAGGGAAAGCTCGTATATCGGAACAATGATAGATGATTTGATAAATAAAGAATTATTTGAGCCATATAGAATGTTTACTGCAAGATCTGAGTTCCGTCTTATTTTACGTGAAGACAATGCTGACATCAGACTTTCTGAAAAGGCTTATAAAATCGGACTTCTGGATAAAAAATATTATGACATTGTGGAAGAAAAGAAAAAAAATGTAAAGGAAACTATAGAAAAACTGGAAAATATAAAATTAGGAATTAGTAACGAAAGACTTGTAGAAATTCTTGACAAATACAATGAAAGTCTAAAGAGTGGAACTACCTTAAAAGAAATTTTGCGTCGTCCAAAGGTGACATATCAAGATATAAAGTATATTGCTGAAATTATTGAAAATGCACCAAATTTAAGTTTTGATGCTGAAACTGAATATCAAATTGAAGTTCAGACAAAATATGAAGGCTATATCGCCAAAGCAATGCAAATTATGGAAAAACAGCATAAACTTGATGACAAAAAAATTCCTAAAGATTTTGATTATGAAAAAATGAAGGGGATTACAAGAGAAGCAAAACAACGTTTGAAGGAAAATCAGCCATATAACGTCGGGCAAGCATCTAGAATGTCTGGAGTAACGCCAGCAGATATTTCAGTATTATTGATGTATCTGGATGGAGTTTTAAAATAAAATGAAAAATAGAAATTAGGAGAAAAAAATTGGAAAATATTGATTTTAAAGAATATTTTATAAGTTTACTTGAAAAATCAGAAATTAAAGTGGAAAATGAAAAAATTGAAAAGATGATGGAATTTTTAGAACTTTTATATAAAAAAAATCAAGTCATGAATTTAACAGCAATTAGAGATAAAAAAGGAATGTTGGAAAAACATTTCGTAGATTCGTTATTTTTAACAAAAGTTATAAATGATACTGAAAAATCATTTATTGATGTTGGAACAGGTGCTGGATTTCCAGGGCTTGTACTTGCTATTTATTATCCAGAAAAAAATTTTTTATTAGTTGATTCGGTCAGAAAAAAAATAGACTTTATAAATGAAGTAATAAAAGAATTAAATTTAAAAAATGTAAATACAAGTTTTGAACGTTCTGAAGAGTTAATAAAAAATAACCGTGAAATTTATGATATTGCACTTTGTCGAGGAGTGGCCAATCTAAGAATAATTTTAGAATACATGATTCCATTTATAAAAGTAAATGGCCGTTTTCTGCCACAAAAACTAAATTTAAACGAAATAGAAGAATCTAAAAAGGCTTTAAAAATTTTAAATGCAAAAATAAATAATATTTTTGAATTTAAATTGCCAGAAAATGAAGATAAAAGAATAATATTAGAAATTTTAAAATTAAAAAAAACAAGTGAAAAATACCCAAGAAAAACTGGCATACCAGCAAAAAAACCACTATAAACCACTATAATTTTTAAGCCATTTAAAAAAATTTTAAAAAAGTAGTTGACAAATAATCCCTTTTATGATAATATATATCTTGTCGATACGAAAATGTATCATGGACAATAGAGATATTAATAATGTAAAGAAGCAATTAAGTGTATAATCAACAAGTCAAGCATCTTGAAAAAGATGGCGTCAAGACTAATTAGGTGAAATTTAAATATATAAGAATATATTGAATGAAGAGTTTGATCCTGGCTCAGGATGAACGCTGACAGAATGCTTAACACATGCAAGTCTTTGGCGAAGCTGTGCTTGCACAGCCTAGCCAAGGCGGACGGGTGAGTAACGCGTAAGGGACTTGCCCTGCAGTCAGGGATAACAGACGGAAACGACTGATAAAACCTGATAAAGTCAGGCGGACTCATGTCCAGCCTGATGAAAAGGAATGCTGCAGGAGAGCCTTGCGTCCTATTAGCTTGTTGGTGGGGTAACTGCCCACCAAGGCGATGATAGGTAGCCTATGAGAGGGTGGACTACCAAGGGGACTGAGATACGGCCCTTACTCCTACGGGAGGCAGCAGTGGGGAATATTGGACAATGGGGGCAACCCTGATCCAGCAATTCTGTGTGCACGATGAAGGTCTTCGGATTGTAAAGTGCTTTCAGCAGGGAAGAAAAAAATGACGGTACCTGCAGAAGAAGCGACGGCTAAATACGTGCCAGCAGCCGCGGTAATACGTATGTCGCGAGCGTTATCCGGAATTATTGGGCATAAAGGGCATCTAGGCGGCCCTGTAAGTCTAGGGTGAAAACCTGCGGCTCAACCGCAGGCCTGCCCCGGAAACTACAGGGCTAGAGTGCTGGAGAGGTGGACGGAACTGCACGAGTAGAGGTGAAATTCGTAGATATGTGCAGGAATGCCGATGATGAAGATAGTTCACTGGACGGCAACTGACGCTGAAGTGCGAAAGCTAGGGGAGCAAACAGGATTAGATACCCTGGTAGTCCTAGCTGTAAACGATGATTACTGGGTGTGGGCATGAAGAGTGTCCGTGCCGAAGCAAATGCGATAAGTAATCCGCCTGGGGAGTACGGCCGCAAGGCTGAAACTCAAAGGAATTGACGGGGACCCGCACAAGCGGTGGAGCATGTGGTTTAATTCGACGCAACGCGAGGAACCTTACCAGATCTTGACATCCTGCGAAGGCCTGCGAGAGCAGGCTGTGCCTCCGGGAACGCAGAGACAGGTGGTGCATGGCTGTCGACAGCTCGTGTCGTGAGATGTTGGGTTAAGTCCCGCAACGAGCGCAACCCCTATTGCCAGTTGCCATCATTAGGTTGGGGACTCTGGCGAGACTGCCTGCGAAGAGCAGGAGGAAGGCGGGGATGACGTCAAGTCATCATGCCCCTTATGATCTGGGCTACACACGTGCTACAATGGCCGGCACAGAGAGCTGCAAGGCGGCAACGCCAAGCCAACCTTCAAAGCCGGTCCAAGTTCGGATTGAAGCCTGCAACTCGGCTTCATGAAGCTGGAATCGCTAGTAATCGCAGATCAGCAATGCTGCGGTGAATACGTTCTCGGGTCTTGTACACACCGCCCGTCACACCACGAGAGTTGTCTGCACCTGAAGCTGCCGGTCCAACCGCAAGGGGGAAAGCATCTAAGGTGTGGATAGTGATTGGGGTGAAGTCGTAACAAGGTATCCGTACCGGAAGGTGCGGATGGATCACCTCCTTTCTAAGGAGCAATAAGCACTGCTTCTTTACATATCTTTATATCTGTCAGGACAATGGGAAATGAATAGTAGGTAAAAGATTATAACTGAACTGGAGTAAAAAAAGTTATTCTGGATAAAAAAGCTAGAAAGGGCACACGGAGGATGCCTAGGCAACAGCAGCCGACGAAGGACGTGATAAGCTGCGATAAGCCGGGAGGAGATGCACATAATCGCTGATCCCCGGATTTCCGAATGGGCAAACCTGCATGCCTGGAGGGCATGCGTGAAAACGGCAAGCCTGCGAACTGAAACATCTAAGTAGCAGGAGGAAAGGAAAGTAAAAACGATTCCCTGAGTAGCGGCGAGCGAACGGGGAAAAGCCTAAACCGTGCCAGTGCCAAGCGGACAGCGTTGCTGGCACGGGGTTGCGGGACTTCCATTAACGGATTGTCATAATGTTTAATCTGCATATGTGTAAGTGGAACCAGCTGGGAAGCTGGACCGAAGAAGGTGAAAGTCCTGTAGAACATAAAGCGTATGTGGAGACTGGAAGCACCCGAGTAGCGTCAGGCACGAGGAATCTGGCGTGAATCAGCGTGGACCAAATCACGCAAGGCTAAATACTGCTGTTGACCGATAGTGAAGAGTACCGTGAGGGAAAGGTGAAAAGAACCCTGAGCAAGGGAGTGAAACAGAATTTGAAACCGTGTGCCTACAAACGGTAGGAGCCCGTTCCGGGTGACTGCGTGGATTTTGGTTAATCATCCTGCGAGTTATGGCTGGTGGCAAGGTTAATAGACGGAGCCGAAGGGAAACCAAGTCTTAACAGGGCGACAAGTCGCCAGTATAGACGCGAAACCTAGTGATCTATACTGTCCAGGCTGAAGCTGAGGTAAGACTCAGTGGAGTAGAACTCACCGCCGTTGAAAAGTTGGGAGATGAGGCAGGTCTAGGGGTGAAAAGCCAATCGAACTAGGAGATAGCTCGTTCTCTCCGAAATGCATTTAGGTGCAGCCTTGAACTGAGATATGTGGGGGTAGAGCTCTGTATGATCTAGGGGGCGTACTGCTTACCGAAATCAAGCAAACTTCGAATACCATATATTATGTTCAGGAGTGAGTCCGTGGATGACAAGGTCCTCGGACGAGAGGGGAACAGCCCAGACCGCCAGCTAAGGTCCCTAATTATGTCTAAGTGGGAAAGGAGGTGGACATTCATAGACAACCAGGAGGTTGGCTTAGAAGCAGCCATGCCTTGAAAGAGCGCGTAATAGCTCACTGGTCGAGAGTGCCTGCGCCGAAGATGTAACGGGGCTAAGACATAAACCGAAGCTGCGGAAGGTACCTTGTATCTTGGTAGGAGAGCGTTCTGTAGGCCGTCGAAGGGATGCCGCAAGGCCATCCTGGAGGTATCAGAAGCGAGAATGCAGGAATGAGTAGCGAGAAGGCGGGCGAGAATCCCGCCGGCCGGAAGTCCAAGGTTTCCAGGGAAGGCTTGTCCGCCCTGGGGAAGTCGGGACCTAAGCATAAGCAAAATTGTGACGGCGAATGGAAAACAGGTTAATATTCCTGTACCGCTGTTATCGCTTGAGAGACGGAGTGACGCAGGAAGGTATGTGAGAAGGCTGACGGTTTAGCCTTTCTAAGGGCCCAGCGTGGGCGCGCAGGAAAATCCGCGCGCCTAGACGTGAGACCTGACGGGGAAGTGCATTTGCATAAGTCGCAGATCCTACACTGCCAGGAAAAACTTCTATCGATGAGAAGCAGCGCCCGTACTGTAAACCGACACAGGTGGACAGAGTGAGAAACTTAAGGCCGACAGGATAACTCTAGCTAAGGAACTCTGCAAAATAGCCCCGTAACTTCGGGAGAAGGGGTGCCTGACATACCTGAAGAGAGAGACGCTCCCAGGGAAACATACCGCAGTGAAGAGTCTCAAGCAACTGTTTACCAAAACACAGGTCTATGCTAAGCTGAAAGGCGACGTATATGGGCTGACACCTGCCCAGTGCCGGAAGGTTAAGAGGAGGGTGAGAGCTCCGATTTGAAGCCCCGGTGAACGGCACGTAACTATAACGGTCCTAAGGTAGCGAAATTCCTTGTCGGGTAAGTTCCGACCTGCACGAATGGTGAAATGATTTGAGAGCTGTCTTGGCTGGAGACCTGGTGAAGTTGTAATGCCGGTGAAGATACCGGCTACCTGCAGTAGGACGGAAAGACCCGTGGAGCTTTACTGCAGCCTGGCATTGGGTTCTGGCAGTGTGTGTATAGGATAGTTGGGAGACTGTGATGCAGTGGCGTCAGCCATTGCGGAGTCGCTGTTGGAATACCAACCATATGCTGCCGGAATTCTAATCTGGCAACGGAGACAGTGCTAGGCGGGCAGTTTGACTGGGGCGGTCGCCTCCCAAAGAGTAACGGAGGCGCTCAAAGGTTCCCTCAGGCTGGATGGAAATCAGCCTGAGAGTGCAAACGCATAAGGGAGCTTGACTGCAAGACTGACGGGTCGAGCAGGTACGAAAGTAGGAGTTAGTGATCCGGCGGTTCCGCATGGAAGGACCGTCGCTCAACGGATAAAAGCTACCCCCGGGGATAACAGGCTGATACTTCCCAAGAGTCCATATCGACGGAAGTGTTTGGCACCTCGATGTCGGCTCGTCTCATCCTGGGGCTGGAGAAGGTCCCAAGGGTTGGGCTGTTCGCCCATTAAAGAGGCACGCGAGCTGGGTTCAGAACGTCGTGAGACAGTTCGGTCCCTATCCACTGCAGGCGCCTGAATACTGAAAAGATCTGACCTTAGTACGAGAGGACCGGGTTGGACAGACCTCTGATGCATCAGCTGTCACGCCAGTGGCACGGCTGAGTAGTCACGTCTGGCACGGATAACCGCTGAAAGCATCTAAGCGGGAAGCCAGCTTTGAGATGAGTATTCGCAGTATCCATAGAGAACATATGGTTGATAGGCTGGGGGTGCAAGTGCAGCAATGCATTCAGCTGACCAGTACTAATATTACGTCTGCTTTTAAGGTGATCTTTTACTTCTGCTATTTATTTCTCATTGTCTTGATAGGCAGCATATATATCCAGTTTGGTGATGATAGCGACAGGGATACACCCGGTAACATTTCGAACCCGGCAGTTAAGTCTGTTAGCGCCTAAAATACTTGGACTTGTCCTGGGAAGATAGGCGGTTGCCAAACTTTTTTGAATATGTGTGTCTCCGTAGCTCAGCTGGTTAGAGCATCTGACTGTTAATCAGAGGGCCGTTGGTTCAAGTCCAACCGGGGACGCCATTTTTTTTTATTTGAGGATGTCCTGCCCCTGATCATAATACAGTTGCCAGATTTATCTCCAACTATAAAATCGAAATCGAGGAGTTGTTCTATCAGCTGATAAACAGATTTAATGAATTAAATAAAATCGATTTAGAAAATGTATTTATTGACGGTACAAAAATTGAATATGATGCGCATATTAAAATTTGTGGTAATAGAAACAGCTGCTCTAAAACGGATAGGGATGCAATGTTTATGAGAATGAAGTCAGTATTGGAAAGTAGAAGTTTAAAATTTAAAAATATTGTTGCAGATGCGGGGTATGAAAGTGGTGGAAAACATGTCATTCAATGAAGAAACCGATACATATACGTGTGCAAATAATCGGGAACTTGAATTCAGGCATGTTTCAAAACAAAAAAATAAAAGCGGATATATATCGGAAAAGAAAGTATACGGATGTACTAACTGTGCGGGATGTCCACTTGCAGAAAAATGTAAAATGACACCACATAACAAAAAACTTTATGTAGCCGATAATTTTTTAAGATTCAGAAAACAGTCACAGGAAAATATAGCAACAGAAAAAGGGATAATACTTAGAATGAACAGGAGTATTCAGGTTGAGGGGCAATTTAGCAGAATATGAACTTTAAACGCTTTAAATACCGTGAAAAGTCTAAGGCTAAAGTTGAAGTTATACTATTCGCTGTTGAATATAATTTAAGAAAATATGTTCATAAAAAATACAGAAACGTGAAGGCATGCAACTTTATGAATTGGCCGTTAATTAAGTTTTAAGAGAAACAGAGTTCTCTAATTTTTTAGTACAGTTTTTCTTCGATTAGAAAAAAATTCTAATTCAGATAACTGCGAGAAATTGGAGAATTTAAAAAAAGAAGCTGAATTCAAAATTTTAATCATTTTGAGACAGCCCTTTTTTTATTTGTAAAATTGAATTTATTTTTGTTATGTCATATTCTTCTTAGCGGAGTTTTTTTTATTTATAGTAAACTGCTTTAAAACTGAACTCAAAAGTTATGACTATTTTGAATCTATATGCTCTTTAATAGTTTAATTTTAAATAGGTCTGAGTGCAATAAAAAATGGAGTTTAACAATATTGTTTTACTCCATTTTTTGTATAAATTTGATTTTTTATAATTAATAAGATTTAGCTAATTCATAAAGTTTTTCATATTCTTTTGCAGATCTATCCCAAGAAAAATCTAAATCCATATTTCTTTTAACTAATTTTTCCCAAATATCAGGTCTATCATAATAAATTCCTTCTGCAACTTTTATTGTAAATAACATGTCATCTGCATTAAAGTTTGTGAATGAGAATCCATTTCCTTCGTCTGTAAAGATGTTATAAGGTTTGACAGAATCTTTTAATCCACCAGTTTCCCTTACGATTGGGATAGTTCCAAATCTCATTGCAATCATTTGACTAAGTCCACAAGGTTCATATCTTGAAGGCATTAAAAACATGTCGCTTCCAGCATAAATTTCATTTGCAAGCTGTCCATTATAACCAAGATAAACTTTGAATTTATCAGGATACTTCCAAGCTAGATGGTTATAATAGTCTTCGTAAAATTTATCTCCACTTCCTAAAATTACAATTTGGACTGCATCATATTGCAGTAGATTTTCAAGAGCTGCAGATACTAGATCCAATCCCTTTCCTTCAACAAGTCTTGAAATTATTGAAATTAGAGCAACATCTGATTTTGGAAGTCCTAATTTTTCTTGTAATAAGTATTTATTTTCTCGTTTTTTATCTAAAGATTCTTTATTAAAGTGAATTATCCCTTTTGTTGTTTCAGGGTTAAATACATCTGTATCTATTCCGTTTAAAATACCATGAATATATTTTCTGTTTGTGATCCATTCAAGCCCTTCACCAAAATATGCATATTTTATTTCTTCAGCATAAGTCGGACTTACTGTATTTACTACATCACCATATCCTATTCCGATTTCCATGAAGTTTAGATCATTTCTATCATCCATATAATATCCCATTCTTTCAAATGAATATTTAGAAAATCTACCTTGATACATTAGATTGTGAATTGAATAAACAGTTCTCATGTCCCAGTAAAATGGATCATAATTATATCTGACATTTAAAAAATATGGAACTGGACCAGTTTGCCAATCGTTACAGTGTAAAATATCAGCCTGTAAATTAATTTCCTTTAAGAATCTGAGTGCCAATTCTGAAAACATCGCATATTGAACATCTTGGTCAAAATCTCCATAAACATGTCCTCTTTCGTATAATGCTTTATTTTCAATAAAATAATAATTTATTTTGTCATCAGGATATCTTACCAAATTAAATACATCTCCATGACTCTCAAGTCTTGCAACCCATTCTAGTTTTTCAAGATACTTTAATGGTATTATGTCATATTTAGGCATTATTATAGAAACTTCATGTCCCAATTCCTGCATTTTTTTAGGCAATGCACCAAGAACATCGGCTAATCCACCAGATTTATAAAACGGAGCCACTTCAGATGCCAAATATACAATTTTCAAATTAATCACTCCTTATTAAAAAAATTTCTTATATTAAACAATTTAGATTACCATTTAATAGTTTCTCCTGGTTCTATTAATCTATTGTCATCATGTACTTTTACTTCAGCAAAAATTCTTACATTCTTACCAACAATTGATCCATCAGGTATAACTACACCTTTTCCAATAACTGTAATTCCTGAAGATAATAAATCTGGACGTTCTTTATTTGGAATATTTGCATTTCCATTTCCTATAAATGAGTTTTTACCAATATATGTTTTTTTATCGGCAATAATTGTATCTAGGTGAGAATTTTCATCTACGTAAGTTCCAGAAAAAATTATACTATTTCTAACAGTTGCCCCTTTTCTAACAGTAACACCTGGTCCTAATACTGAATTTTCAACACTTCCTTCAATTTTACATCCATTACAGATTAGTGAATTTTGAACACTTCCTGTAACTCCAATTCTTACTGGCGCTAAGTCTTCACTTCTTGTATAAATTTTCCATCCTTGGTCGTACAAGTTAATTCCAACTTCTTCAGATTTTTTGATTAAGTCCAAATTTGCTTCCAAGTATGAATCATAAGTTCCTACATCTTTCCAATAACTGTCATAAGTATGAACATAAACTTTTCTATCTTCTTGAATCATTGAAGGAATAACATGTTTTCCAAAATCTAAATCGCTATTTTCTAATTTTTCAAGATATTCTAGTAAAGAATCAGTATTAAAAATATAAATTCCCATTGAAGCTAAATTACTTTTTGGTTCTGCAGGTTTTTCTTCAAAGTTTAATATTTTTTTATCTTTATCAACTTCAAAAATACCAAATCTGCTTGCTTCTTCAATAGGTACAGGTTGTACAGCTATTGTTAATTCAGCTTCATTTTCTTCATGTTCTTTTAACATCCATCTGTAATCCATTTTATAAATATGATCTCCTGATAAGATTAATACGTATTTTGGATTTTTACTTTTAATAAAGTCAATATTTTGTCTAATAGCATCTGCAGTTCCTTGATACCAAGAGTTTCCTCCAAGCTTTTCGTGTGGTTGTAACATTGTAATACTGGAATCTCTTCTGTCAAAATCCCAAGGTTTTCCAGAACCGATATGTTCATTTAATGACAGTGGCAAATATTGAGTAAGTAATGCAACATCGTAAATACCTGAATTTGAACAGTTACTGAGTGCAAAATCTATTATTCTAAATTTTCCAGCAAAAGGAACACTTGGTTTAACTCTTTTTTCTGATAGAATATCAAGTCTTGAACCTCTTCCACCAGCTAAAATCATAGCTAAAACTTTCATATAAATACCTCCATTTTTATTCTTTACAATTAAAGTATACCCCTATTTTTAAAAAAATCAAATAATTTTTACAAAAAATTTGTAATAAATTTATTATGTTTTATAAGCTTATTTCTTTTATTTTAATAATTCCTAAAATTTTTTCAATAAGATCTTCAAAAATAACATTTTTATCTTTTTCATTATTATGTAAAATTAGAAAATATAAATCACTATAAAATTCTTTTTTTACTCCATTTATAGAAAAATATCCACATTTTATTTTCTTTTCATTTTTTAAAACAAGTATTCTTTCTTTGTTATCGTTAGTTTTAGAAAAATAAATTCCAAATGTCAAATTGTCAAATTGAATTTTTTCAATATTTTTATCTTTAATTTCCTCGTTTTTTAAATAAAAATTTTTACATATCTCCTTATTTAACTTTTCAATATTTTCTTCATTCATAAAGTAGATAAAATCCTTCAGCTCTTTCTTCATAATTCATTTCCTCCATTTTTTAATAATTCCCATTAATTTGAATATTTAATTTTTTATTACGAACTAGTATTTAATATTTATCTCTTTTTTTCAAATAATATTAAAAATACTTTTCTAGTAATTTTATTAAATAAGTAAATTAAGTTAAAATATTGTATCATAATATATCTAAAATTATTAGAGTATATTTTATATTTTATTAAATCCATTATAAAGCGCTGATAATGATGATTTCTTTATATCTTTAAATATTAAAATAAAATTAAATAAATACACAAAAAATGATATAAAGCTCCTAAAAATAAGGAATGATTAATTTTAAATTATTAAAAAAATATAAAATTAATTTTTGGTTAATTTTTTAAAAAAACGAAGAATCAATCTGCAGAACTGGATTATGCTTAACTACTCTAAAAATAATAAAAAAGTTTCTGATAAACAATTTAGCGATAAAGCAAATAAAATTTCTTTCATTAAGGTATATCTGAATTTGTCTTTTTTCAGAAGAAGTAAAAATATTTATGGTGACTTTATTTAAAATTTTCATCATTATTATTTTGCGTAGTAAGAATGTACTTTTTTCTTTGGTGAAATGCTTTTAGTATATTATTTTTACTATGTTTTTTTTATATGTTTTAGGTATTGCACTTGATTATACAATACACTAAAAAATTTCAAAAAA
Source organism: Leptotrichia wadei (assembly GCF_007990545.2). Lineage (NCBI taxonomy): Bacteria > Fusobacteriati > Fusobacteriota > Fusobacteriia > Fusobacteriales > Leptotrichiaceae > Leptotrichia > Leptotrichia wadei. Next base: position 2,263,294 of record NZ_AP019829.2, on the reverse strand, counting down.
GTAGTTGACAAACAATCCCTTTTATGATAATATATATCTTGTCGATACGAAAATGTATCATGGACAATAGAGATATTAATAATGTAAAGAAGCAATTAAGTGTATAATCAACAAGTCAAGCATCTTGAAAAAGATGGCGTCAAGACTAATTAGGTGAAATTTAAATATATGCGAATATATTGAATGAAGAGTTTGATCCTGGCTCAGGATGAACGCTGACAGAATGCTTAACACATGCAAGTCTTTGGCGAAGCTGTGCTTGCACAGCCTAGCCAAGGCGGACGGGTGAGTAACGCGTAAGGGACTTGCCCTGCAGTCAGGGATAACAGACGGAAACGACTGATAAAACCTGATAAAGTCAGGCGGACTCATGTCCAGCCTGATGAAAAGGAATGCTGCAGGAGAGCCTTGCGTCCTATTAGCTTGTTGGTGGGGTAACGGCCCACCAAGGCGATGATAGGTAGCCGGCCTGAGAGGGTGGACGGCCACAAGGGGACTGAGATACGGCCCTTACTCCTACGGGAGGCAGCAGTGGGGAATATTGGACAATGGGGGCAACCCTGATCCAGCAATTCTGTGTGCACGATGAAGGTCTTCGGATTGTAAAGTGCTTTCAGCAGGGAAGAAAAAAATGACGGTACCTGCAGAAGAAGCGACGGCTAAATACGTGCCAGCAGCCGCGGTAATACGTATGTCGCGAGCGTTATCCGGAATTATTGGGCATAAAGGGCATCTAGGCGGCCGGATAAGTCTGGGGTGAAAACTTGCGGCTCAACCGCAAGCCTGCCCTGGAAACTATGCGGCTAGAGTACTGGAGAGGTGGACGGAACTGCACGAGTAGAGGTGAAATTCGTAGATATGTGCAGGAATGCCGATGATGAAGATAGTTCACTGGACGGTAACTGACGCTGAAGTGCGAAAGCTAGGGGAGCAAACAGGATTAGATACCCTGGTAGTCCTAGCTGTAAACGATGATTACTGGGTGTGGGCATGAAGAGTGTCCGTGCCGAAGCAAATGCGATAAGTAATCCGCCTGGGGAGTACGGCCGCAAGGCTGAAACTCAAAGGAATTGACGGGGACCCGCACAAGCGGTGGAGCATGTGGTTTAATTCGACGCAACGCGAGGAACCTTACCAGATCTTGACATCCTGCGAAGGCCTGCGAGAGCAGGCTGTGCCTCCGGGAACGCAGAGACAGGTGGTGCATGGCTGTCGACAGCTCGTGTCGTGAGATGTTGGGTTAAGTCCCGCAACGAGCGCAACCCCTATTGCCAGTTGCCATCATTAGGTTGGGGACTCTGGCGAGACTGCCTGCGAAGAGCAGGAGGAAGGCGGGGATGACGTCAAGTCATCATGCCCCTTATGATCTGGGCTACACACGTGCTACAATGGCCGGCACAGAGAGCTGCAAGGCGGCAACGCCAAGCCAACCTTCAAAGCCGGTCCAAGTTCGGATTGAAGCCTGCAACTCGGCTTCATGAAGCTGGAATCGCTAGTAATCGCAGATCAGCAATGCTGCGGTGAATACGTTCTCGGGTCTTGTACACACCGCCCGTCACACCACGAGAGTTGTCTGCACCTGAAGCTGCCGGTCCAACCGCAAGGGGGAAAGCATCTAAGGTGTGGATAGTGATTGGGGTGAAGTCGTAACAAGGTATCCGTACCGGAAGGTGCGGATGGATCACCTCCTTTCTAAGGAGCGATAAGCACTGCTTCTTTATGTATCTTATGGGCGTGTAGCTCAGGTGGTTAGAGCACTGTGCTGATAACGCAGGGGGTCGCTGGTTCGAGTCCAGCCATGCCCACCATAAGATGTCTTGGGGATATAGCTCAGTTGGGAGAGCGCTGCCCTTGCAAGGCAGAGGTCAGCGGTTCGAACCCGCTTATCTCCACCAATATTATTATTTAGGACAATGGGAAATGAATAGTAGGTAAAAGATTATAACTGAACTGGAGTAAAAAAAGTTATTCTGGATAAAAAAGCTAGAAAGGGCACACGGAGGATGCCTAGGCAACAGCAGCCGACGAAGGACGTGATAAGCTGCGATAAGCCGGGAGGAGATGCACATAATCGCTGATCCCCGGATTTCCGAATGGGCAAACCTGCATGCCTGGAGGGCATGCGTGAAAACGGCAAGCCTGCGAACTGAAACATCTAAGTAGCAGGAGGAAAGGAAAGTAAAAAACGATTCCCTGAGTAGCGGCGAGCGAACGGGGAAAAGCCTAAACCGTGCCAGTGCCAAGCGGACAGCGTTGCTGGCACGGGGTTGCGGGACTTCCATTAACGGATTGTCATAATGTTTAATCTGCATATGTGTAAGTGGAACCAGCTGGGAAGCTGGACCGAAGAAGGTGAAAGTCCTGTAGAACATAAAGCGTATGTGGAGACTGGAAGCACCCGAGTAGCGTCAGGCACGAGGAATCTGGCGTGAATCAGCGTGGACCAAATCACGCAAGGCTAAATACTGCTGTTGACCGATAGTGAAGAGTACCGTGAGGGAAAGGTGAAAAGAACCCTGAGCAAGGGAGTGAAACAGAATTTGAAACCGTGTGCCTACAAACGGTAGGAGCCCGTTCCGGGTGACTGCGTGGATTTTGGTTAATCATCCTGCGAGTTATGGCTGGTGGCAAGGTTAATAGACGGAGCCGAAGGGAAACCAAGTCTTAACAGGGCGACAAGTCGCCGGCCATAGACGCGAAACCTAGTGATCTAGGCCTGTCCAGGCTGAAGCTGAGGTAAGACTCAGTGGAGGGCCGAACTCACCGCCGTTGAAAAGTTGGGAGATGAGGCAGGTCTAGGGGTGAAAAGCCAATCGAACTAGGAGATAGCTCGTTCTCTCCGAAATGCATTTAGGTGCAGCCTTGAACTGAGATATGTGGGGGTAGAGCTCTGTATGATCTAGGGGGCGTACTGCTTACCGAAATCAAGCAAACTTCGAATACCATATATTATGTTCAGGAGTGAGTCCGTGGATGACAAGGTCCTCGGACGAGAGGGGAACAGCCCAGACCGCCAGCTAAGGTCCCTAATTATGTCTAAGTGGGAAAGGAGGTGGACATTCATAGACAACCAGGAGGTTGGCTTAGAAGCAGCCATGCCTTGAAAGAGTGCGTAATAGCTCACTGGTCGAGAGTGCCTGCGCCGAAGATGTAACGGGGCTAAGACATAAACCGAAGCTGCGGAAGGTACCTTGTATCTTGGTAGGAGAGCGTTCTGTATAGTCGAAGGGATGCCGCAAAGCCATCCTGGAGGTATCAGAAGCGAGAATGCAGGAATGAGTAGCGAGAAGGCGGGCGAGAATCCCGCCGGCCGGAAGTCCAAGGTTTCCAGGGGAAGGCTTGTCCGCCCTGGGGAAGTCGGGACCTAAGCATAAGCAAAATTGTGACGGCGAATGGAAAACAGGTTAATATTCCTGTACCGCTGTTATCGCTTGAGAGACGGAGTGACGCAGGAAGGTATGTGAGAAGGCTGACGGTTTAGCCTTTCTAAGGGCCCAGCGTGGGCGCGCAGGAAAATCCGCGCGCCTAGACGTGAGACCTGACGGGGAAGTGCATTTGCATAAGTCGCAGATCCTACACTGCCAGGAAAACTTCTATCGATGAGAAGCAGCGCCCGTACTGTAAACCGACACAGGTGGACAGAGTGAGAAACTTAAAGCCGACAGGATAACTCTAGCTAAGGAACTCTGCAAAATAGCCCCGTAACTTCGGGAGAAGGGGTGCCTGACATACCTGAAGAGAGAGACGCTCCCAGGGGAAACAGGCCGCAGTGAAGAGTCTCAAGCAACTGTTTACCAAAAACACAGGTCTATGCTAAGCTGAAAGGCGACGTATATGGGCTGACACCTGCCCAGTGCCGGAAGGTTAAGAGGAGGGGTGAGAGCTCCGATTTGAAGCCCCGGTGAACGGCAGCCGTAACTATAACGGTCCTAAGGTAGCGAAATTCCTTGTCGGGTAAGTTCCGACCTGCACGAATGGTGAAATGATTTGAGAGCTGTCTTGGCTGGAGACCTGGTGAAGTTGTAATGCCGGTGAAGATACCGGCTACCTGCAGTAGGACGGAAAGACCCCGTGGAGCTTTACTGCAGCCTGGCATTGGGTTCTGGCAGTGTGTGTATAGGATAGTTGGGAGACTGTGATGCAGTGGCGTCAGCCATTGCGGAGTCGCTGTTGGAATACCAACCATATGCTGCCGGAATTCTAATCTGGCAACGGAGACAGTGCTAGGCGGGCAGTTTGACTGGGGCGGTCGCCTCCCAAAGAGTAACGGAGGCGCTCAAAGGTTCCCTCAGGCTGGATGGAAATCAGCCTGAGAGTGCAAACGCATAAGGGAGCTTGACTGCAAGACTGACGGGTCGAGCAGGTACGAAAGTAGGAGTTAGTGATCCGGCGGTTCCGCATGGAAGGACCGTCGCTCAACGGATAAAAGCTACCCCGGGGGATAACAGGCTGATACTTCCCAAGAGTCCATATCGACGGAAGTGTTTGGCACCTCGATGTCGGCTCGTCTCATCCTGGGGCTGGAGAAGGTCCCAAGGGTTGGGCTGTTCGCCCATTAAAGAGGCACGCGAGCTGGGTTCAGAACGTCGTGAGACAGTTCGGTCCCTATCCACTGCAGGCGCCTGAATACTGAAAAGATCTGACCTTAGTACGAGAGGACCGGGTTGGACAGACCTCTGATGCATCAGCTGTCACGCCAGTGGCACGGCTGAGTAGTCACGTCTGGCACGGATAACCGCTGAAAGCATCTAAGCGGGAAGCCAGCTTTGAGATGAGTATTCGCAGTATCCATAGAGAACATATGGTTGATAGGCTGGGGGTGCAAGTGCAGCAATGCATTCAGCTGACCAGTACTAATATTACGTCTGCTTTTAAGGTGATCTTTTACTTCTGCTATTTATTTCTCATTGTCTTGATAGGCAGCATATATATCCAGTTTGGTGATGATAGCGACAGGGATACACCCGGTAACATTTCGAACCCGGCAGTTAAGTCTGTTAGCGCCTAAAATACTTGGACTTGTCCTGGGAAGATAGGCGGTTGCCAAACTTTTTTGAATATGTGTGTCTCCGTAGCTCAGCTGGTTAGAGCATCTGACTGTTAATCAGAGGGCCGTTGGTTCAAGTCCAACCGGGGACGCCATTTTTTTATTTGTTGAATTTATTTTTGTCATGTCATATTCTCCTTAGCGGAGTTTTTTTTATTTATTATTATAATTTTTTTGTGTATTTTTTAAAGATAGAATAAAATATTTTTTTAATTATACTCGAATCCATTTAAAATTAAACTATTGAAAATTATATAGATTTAGGTTTTAAGTAAAATAGTCATAGTTTTTGAGTTCGATTTTAAGATAGTTTTACTATATATTCAAATTTATGAAATTAATTATTATATTTTACAGAAAGTTAAATTATTTAAAAATATAATTTTTTTAATCATTCTCCAAAATTTTTACTCTTTCCTAAAGGAAAAAAATTAGATTTATTTAAAAAATTATGATATTATAAATAATATTGATATGGTGAGGTTAATATTATTTTTTATTTAGATAGTTAATTTGTTATAAATTTTTTACAAAAGATTGAAAGAAAAATAAATAGAATGTAATTTTTGGCTTTTAAATGGAGATGAATATAATAGTTAAATAAAAAAAGTGGTTAATATTGAATTGTTGATAAGTTATTTCGATAAAAAATGGAGTTGTTGGGAACATTTGTTAAAGGGATTTGAATATATAGTAAAACTGTCTTAAAACTGAACTTAAAAACTGTGACTATTTTAGTCAACTCCTAAATTCATATGATTTTTAGCGGTTTAATTTAAAATAAATTTGAGTATAAAATAAAAAAAATTTAAAAAGAAGGAAATTATAAATGACTGGAAAAGAAAAGGAAGTAAAAGAAAATAGGATTCAGGAATTGCTTGTGAAAAGGGAAGAGTATTTGAATAATGGGGAAATTGAGAAGGAAATTGAGGTTTTGAGAGAATTGAGGGTGTTGTTTAGAAGAATTTTTGGGCAGGAGAGTGAAGAAAATGTGAAAATTTTGACGGAATTGGGGAATGCGTTGAAATATGTGGGGAAATTTGATGAGTCGGTAAGATTATTGACGAAGGCGGAAAATATTATTTTGGAGATTTATGGTGAAAACAGTCTTCCGTATGTGACTTGTAATGCTAATCTTGCTGAAGTTTACAGGGTTATGATGAATTATGAAAAAGTTGAGGAAAAATATCATAAGGCGATAAAAATTTATAAAAAAAATAATTTTCAAAATGGATATATATTTGCTGGAATTTGTAATAATTTGGGGCTTTTTTATGAGGAAAATGGTCGGTATCAGGATTCGGTGAAATGGCAAAAAAAAAGTTTGATAATATTGCAGGATCTGGAAGATAGTGAGATTCAGGGAGCAATTATATTGAGCAATATGGTAAAGCCTTATTTGAAACTTGATGAAAAAAAGATGGCAGAAAATATAGTAGATGAAGTGTTGAAAATATTAAAGAGACGAGTTGGAGAAGGCAGTAATCTCTATTTAAATATTTTGAATAATTTTATAAATGCTTATTTTGAAAATAAAAATTATAAAAAGACATTGGAATTACTGGAAAAATGTGAAAAAATTTCTAAAGATGTTTTTGGAATTGAAAATGAAAATTATAAAGCAATTTTAGAAAAAATAAAAATTGTGAAAAATAAAATTGATAAAAATAAAATGGAAAAGTATGTATGGAAAAAACAAATTGTAAAAAAAGTAAAAAAATAAAGGGAGTTTGAAAATATATGGATAAATTAGATGATTTTTTAAAATATTCTGTATTATTTTCCTATTATGGCGAACTTTTTCCAAAGAAAAAGAGAGAATATTTAGAACTTTATCTGGAAGAAAACAGTTCTCTTTCAGAAATTGCAGAGCAATGTGGAGTTACGAGACAAGCAGTTTTTGATAATATAAAAAAGGGAGTTCGGAAACTGGATGAATATGAAAATAAACTTGGAATATTTAAAAAGGAAAAGGAACTGAAAAAGAAATTGGAATATTTGAAAAAGAATTTTACTATGGAGAATCTAGATAAAATAATAGAAGATTTTGATTATGCAGAATAGTTTAGAGACATTATATTTAGTATTATTTTTTAATAATAAAATTATTTGATAATTTAGTTTAAATTTCAGATTAGGTTAACTAAATATTGTTTATTATAAAGATCAAAAAAATAAAATTTTTATTTCTTAAATAACATGAAAACAAAAAATAAATTTCTATTGACAAATGAAAAAGTTAGGGTATAATTACTATGTAAAGAATATGTGAAATTATAAACTTTTAAATTTTAGATTATTGCTATTTGGATTAGACAAAACTGAAATGGTGGGGAATGGTTCTAAATGAATATTTTCCCCTTTTAGTTTTGTTTTTTTTGTTTATTTTTTAGTTTTGATTTTAAATTATTGTAAAAATATAGATTATTACTAAAAGTTAATAGAAATTGTGAGAAATAAACTGAAAGAATTAAATTGATTTTGAAATGATAGTGAAAACTATAAATTGTTTTTGAAAACTGTTGTATTGTTAACATAAAGAATTATTTCTAAAGTTTAAAATTTTAAATAATTATAAAGATAAAATTTTTAAAAATAATTAAAAATATGAAAATTATTAAGGAGGAAATAGAGATGGGATTTAGAAAAGACTTTTTATGGGGCGGAGCTACTGCTGCAAATCAGCTTGAAGGAGCTTATAATGTGGATGGAAGAGGGCTTGCCAATGTAGATTTTTCGCCAGTTGGGGAAGATAGGCTTGCTGTAATTACTGGGGAGAGAAAAATGCTGGAATTTGACGATGAGCATTTTTATCCTGCTAAAGGGGCGATTGATTTTTATCATAGATATAAGGAAGATATTGCATTGTTTGCTGAAATGGGATTTAAGACTTATAGAATGTCGATTGCGTGGACTCGTATTTTCCCAAATGGAGATGAAGAAACTCCGAATGAAAAAGGGCTTGAATTTTATGAAAATGTATTTAAGGAATGTAGAAAATATGGCATTGAGCCATTGGTTACAATAACGCACTTTGATTTCCCTATTCATTTAATCAAGGAATATGGAGGATGGAGAAACAGGAAAGTTATTGATTTCTACAAAAGATTGTGTACTGTAATTTTCACTAGATATAAAGGACTTGTAAAATACTGGCTTACATTTAATGAAATTAATATTTTATTACACGCACCATTTATGGGAGCAGGAATTGTTTTTGAAGAAGGGGAAAATAAAAATCAGGTTTTATATACTGCGGCACACAACGAATTAGTGGCAAGTGCTTGGGCTACAAAGATTGGACATGAAATTGACCCTGAAAATAAAATTGGATGTATGCTTGCGGCCGGGAAATTTTATCCACTTACTTCAAAGCCGGAAGATGTATGGACTGCACTTGAAAAAGACAGAGAAAATTATTTTTTCATAGATGTACAGGCTCGTGGATATTATCCTGCCTATGCTAAGAAATTTTTTGAAAGAGAAAATATAAACATTGGAATTACAAATGAAGATGAGCAAATTTTGAGGGAAAATCCAGTTGATTTTGTTAGTTTTTCATATTACACAACTCGTTGTATCTCTGCTGAAGCCGATAGACTTGGAGAAGGAAACTTGCTAAAAACAATGAGAAATCCATATATTGAAGTGACAGACTGGGGATGGGGGCTAGATCCGTTAGGATTTAGAACGACAATAAATGAAATTTATGACAGATACCAAAAACCGTTGTTTGTTGTGGAAAACGGGCTTGGAGCTGTGGATGTTCCAGATGCAGATGGATATGTGGAAGATGATTATAGAATTGACTATTTGAGAAATCATATAAAGGCAATGAAGGAAGCGGTTGAACTGGATGGAGTGGAACTTCTAGGATATACAACTTGGGGACCTATCGACTTAGTAAGTGCGGGGACTGGAGAAATGAAAAAACGTTACGGATTTATCTATGTAGATAGAGATAACGATGGAAATGGAACATTGAAGAGAAGCAAGAAAAAATCATTTGACTGGTATAAAAAGGTTATTGCAAGTAATGGAGAAGATTTGGATTAGCATTTGAAATTATTTATTGAAAAAATTAGTAAAAAATAAGGGGATTTTTAAAATAGCGAATCCCCTTTGCTTTTGTGTGGAACTTTTTATACTAAACTCTATGTAAATAACAAATTTATTACAAGCTTTTCTAATAAAGGATATAAACTTAATATTTCAAATAATTAAAATCAGAATTTTAGAAAAAATAAAAATGTAAAAGGAAAATTGGTATGAGGGCAGATTGACTTGTTCCAGTCGGCAGTGCTTTTTCAGCTAAATTCAAATAATGTACTGTTTACATTGGCTTTAGCATTACTTATAAGTTGGCTTGACAGGAGAGAGGAAAACAGGATAAAATCTTGAATTATTTGTTTTATCCTGTACATTTATTAATTTTGGGGCTATTGAGGTTATGTTTTAAAATAGGAATTTAGAATGGAGTTTACGTGAAGGAACGATAATTAGCATGGTTCTATTTGGACCTTTACTTGGAATGTTTATGCCAAGAATTGAAAAACTCTATGAAAAATGGGATTTAGTTGATGGAAAAAGTCAAATTGAGAAGGAAATAGAAGGATTGGAATAAAAAATATTGAAAGGATCAATTATGAAAATAAATCATGTAGCAATTTATGTAAAAAATTTGGAAAAAACAAGGGAATTTTATGAGAAATATTTTGAAGCAAGGGCAAATGAGAAATATCATAATAAAAATACTGGATTACAGACTTATTTCCTAACTTTTCCTGATAGTGAAGCACGGCTTGAAATAATGTCACGTCCTGAACTTTCGGAAAGAAACGATAAAATAATGAATGAAGGCTTTATCCATCTTGCTTTTAGCGTTGGGAACAAAGAAAATGTTGATAAATTGACAAAAAGACTTATAAATGATGGATTTAAATGTTTAAGTGGACCTAGGACGACTGGAGATGGTTATTATGAGAGCGTTGTTGAGGATTGTGAAGGGAATTTGATAGAAATAACTGAATGATAAAATATTTATTTGCAAATTGAGAAAAAAGATTTGGGGAGTATAATTACTAAGAAGGTACATAAAAATTTTCATATATTGAGGAGTGGTAATTATGTTTAAAAAATTAGAAAAAAATGGGTTTTATTATGGATTTCCAGTATTACTGATGACTACAAAGGATAAAGAAACAGGCAAAAGCAATGTAACTCCGTTATCATCTTCATTTGTACTTGGAAAATCAATAGTTGTGGGAATAGGATTTGGAAATAAAGGATTTAAGAATATTGAAGGTGGATCGGACGTAACTTTTAATATTCCAGATGAAAACTTGTACGAAAGTGTGAAAAAAATTGAAAAATTTACAGGCGATACAGAAATATCAGAAGTAAAGCAAAATCTTGGGTATACATATTGTGAAGATAAGTTTAAGATTGCAGGATTCACTGAACTAGCTGGTGAAATGGTAAATTCTGTGAGAATAAAGGAGTGTTCAATTCACATAGAGGCAAAAGTTACAGATGTTCAAAAAAAAGACTGGTTTGCCATAGTAACCTGCGAAATACAGGGGATTTTTGTCGATGAAAAAATAATGAAGGATGATTCTCACATTGATACTCAAAAATGGAAACCATTAATTTATAAATTTAGGGAATATACCTCAACAGGCGATAGATTGGGATTGAATTTTAATTTTCAGGAAGTTTAGAAAAACGGTAAATTTATATTGTAAAATAAAAAATAGAGATTGTGCAGTAATTTTGAATGAAAAAAGAAATATTTTTATTCATAATTAATTGTAAAAAAGGTGAAAAAGATACTCTAGTCTTCGTTGGCTGGGGTATTTTTTTTGTAAAGTTTTGTGATGTTCTCCAATGTCATTAAAATATTTCATTTTAGGGATATAAAATAAGATTTAAAACGATAAATTCAATTTTTTAAATTATAAATATGCCAAATTGCATATTTTTTATCAAAATTATTGACAAAACTTTGTTTGTATGATATTATACAGAAAATAAGAAGTTAACTTTTTAAATATTACAATGTAAAGGAGAAGTAAAATGACAAAATTTAATTTAAAAGATTTTAGAGAAACTTATTTAAAATTAACACAAAATGAATTAGCTGAACTAATAAGTGTCAGACAAGATAGAATTTCAAGATTAGAACAAAATTTAGATACAATATCATTAGAAGAATTAGTTGTATTAGCAAAAAGGACAGGAAAGTCATTAGATGAACTAGCAAATTATAAAAAAGATATTCCTCATGAACTAACTATTAATGATTGTTGGGATAAAGTTCGTTATATAAAAAATACTATAATAAATTACATCAAGGATTTTTTTCCTAAAAATAATCAAAATTATATCAGTAAAATAGAAGATTTAAGAAAAAATATTGAAGGAATAACACGAAAGCCGAGAATTGTTTTTTCTGGAAAATCAGATTCAGGAAAAAGTACTATGATTAATGCTTTAATAGGTAAAGAAAAAATGCCTACAAATTGGACACCTACAACATCTATTATTGTCTATGTTAAGGATATATTAGAGAGACCTGATTATATTGAAGATGAACTATGGATTTTTAGAAAAGGTAAAAATACAGAGTGGGATGACACTAGACTGTACGATGAAAAATATTGTAGAGAATGGAAAATTGCTAGTGGGAATGCAGAGATATTATCTCAATATGGAGTTAGAAAAGGACATGATTATAATAAAGATGTTGGTTCAGCAGTATTATTTGTAGATTCTCCTATTTTAAAAAACTGTGATATTTTGGATATACCTGGTATTACTGCTGGAATTGAAAGTGATAATATAGCTGCAAATCAAGCACAATTAAAAGCTGATGTTTTAGTATATTTATCTCAAGCCTCAGGGTTTTTACAAATTGAAGATGCTAATTATTTAAAAGAAGCGCTTGAAGTGTTGTCACCCTTAGAAGAAACAGAAGGAACGGGTTTATCTCCAATGTCTAATTTATTTATAGTCGCAACACATGCTCATCATATAAATCCTAGAACAGATTTAAAAAATATATGTGATAGTGGTTGTGATAGATTTGCTGACACAGTCGCTGATTCTTTTTGGGAGAGATACTCATATAATTCAAAGAAAATATTTACAAAAAAAGATTTAAGAAAGAGATTTTTTACATATGCAATTGATATTGAAGATTTAAGAGAAAATTTTGAAAAAGAATTAAAAAATACAATAGAGAATTTGCCTAAATTACTTGAAAAAAAAGTATTTAATATTACGAAAGATTATATTAAAAATGAATCAGAAAAAATGAAAAAAGAAGTACAAAAATACGAAGGTTTAATAAATGAAAGAGAACGTTATTCTAAACTTCTTGAAGAAATAAAGAAAAATGAACCAAAAAGAAAGTTTTTATTAGAAGAAAATAATAGAAATGTTAAAAATAAAATTTTTGATTTAGATAATGAAACCAAACAAAAATTTAAAGAGGACTATAATCGAATATTAACAGAAGAAAATATTATAAAAATAATAGATGAAAGAGAATACAAAAATAAAAAAACTGATTTAGAAAAATTAGGTTCATATATAAGTTCAGAAGTCCAAGATGTATACAGAAAAAATTTGGAAAAAACAACTGAAAAATTTAAAAATATAATGGATGAATACTTATTAAAAACGCAAAAGAGTCTTGAAATTGATAACTTTAATAGTATGAATATTAACCTTAATTTTGATTTTAAAAGTGCTTTTATAGGTGGTTTAGCAGGTGTTGCTACTTTAGGTGGTTTAGCTTTTTGGGCTTCGACTTTAGGAAATCTAGGTGCTTATATATTAGTTGCAAAAGGAGTTAGTATTCTTTCAGCTTTAGGAATATCCATTGCAGGAGGAACAGCTACAGCTACTGCTTTTGTAGCTTCAATAGGAGGACCTATAACTTTAGGTATTGCTGCTGCTATTTTGGTAGGTTTAGCAATATGGGGAATCTTTAGTGGTAGTAGTTGGAAGAAAAAAATTGCTGAGAAAATAATAAAAGAGTTTAATAAAAATATATATAAATATGACAATGCTATCACTCAATACTGGAATGATACGGAAAGCGGATTTAATATTGCAAAAGATAAGATGGAAGAAGAATGGCAAAATTATATTAATAATTTAGAAAAAGAATTATATCATTCTGATGTGAATGAATTAAAAGAAACTTTGAAAAATGCAAAAGAAGTTGAAGATTTTTTTTTAAATACCCCTCTATAAAAAATAAACTTTATCCACTTATAAAAGAAATATAGAAAATAAACAAGGAGTTGGTATTTAGCTCCTTGTTTTTTAATAACTAAGAAAAAAGATTTTTGGAAATAGAATAGTAATGTGGTAAAATTATGTTAAAAATAAAGGAGAATAAGTACTTGGAAAGTGATAAATTGACATAAATAATAAAATTTAAAAATAAAACAGGATTACTTAGAAGGGACTATAAAAATATGAAAAATTATAAAGAATTAGAAAAAATATTATTTTCAATGGATGGAAAAAGCTATTCGGCGTATAAGTCGCTTAAAGGGGAATATAGGTTTGAAAAGTATGTTCTTGCGATTGATCATGTGCAGTCGGATCCTTATGCTCCGCCTTCAAAAATGAGGGTTACAATGGATAGGAAAATTTGCGGAATTCCTTATGAACTGACAGATACGAAGGATAAGAATATTGCAGTTTCGGATTTTCTTACGAGAAATTTTTACAGGGAAATTCAGAAAAGTGGGAATGACAGTACAGGAACTGGGGGAAGTGGAAGAATTTTTATTGACAGATGCGGACAGGAAATTCTGGAAAGAACTTCAGTTCTCATAAAGGGAGATAAAGTTGAAGTGAGATTTGAAATGGGGATGCCTGCCAGAGGCAGACGGATAATGGGAAAAGCTGCACAGAAAATTATTTTTGAGCAGCTGCCTGAAATTGTAGAAAAATCCATTATTTATGATAATTTGAATAAAAAAGCGTTAAATGAGCAGGTAATTCTAGTGCTGGATCAGGAATATGCAAGAAAAATATTGAAAGAAAAAGGGCTTGTTGCATTTGTGGCTAATGATTCTGTGCTTCCACGTGAAAGCGGAGTTTCGGACAAGCCTATGAAAAATGCGGTTAAGTTTAAAAGTCCAGAAAAATTTGAGATTACGTTAAAACTTCCAAGTGGTAAAGAAGTAAGTGGAATGGGGATTCCAAAAGGAATTGCGCTAATTGTGGGTGGAGGTTATCACGGAAAATCCACGTTACTTGCAGCACTTGAAAGAGGGATTTACAATCACATTGCTCAAGATGGGCGTGAATTTATAATTTCTGAATCGGATGCGGTAAAAATACGTGCGGAAGATGGAAGAAATGTGGAAAAAGTGAATATAAGCGGATTTATTAATAACTTGCCACAAAATAAGGATACAAGGGCTTTTTCGACTGAAAATGCGAGTGGAAGTACATCACAGGCGGCAAATGTGGCAGAAGCACTGGAATATGGAACTTCTTTACTTCTAATAGATGAGGACACTTCGGCTACAAATTTTATGATTCGTGATGGAAGAATGCAAAAACTTGTGGCAAAGGAAAAAGAGCCAATAACACCGTTTATTGACAGGGTAAAGGAACTTTATTACAATTTTGGAGTTTCTACGATATTGATTGTCGGTGGCTCTGGAGATTATTTTGATGTGGCAAATCACGTTATAATGATGGATGAATATGTGCCAAAAGATGTGACAGAAAAAGCAAAAGAGATTGCAAAATTGGATGAAAACAAGAGAGAATTTTCTTCAAATGATAAATTTCAAGGAGTTACACAGCGTATTCCACTCAAAAAAAGTTTTTCACAATCTGGAAAACTGGATAAAACAAAAGCCAAAGGGAAATACAGCATTCTGTATGGAAAAGAATCAATCGACATTTCGGGGTTAGAGCAGCTTGTGGATGACAGCCAGACAAACTGCATTGCCGTAATGATTGACTATTTTAAAAATAAAGTGCTGGATGAAAAATTGACGCTTTCGCAAGCGACTGACAGGATTTATGAAAAAATTGAAAAGGACGGGCTTGATTCGATTTCGTCGTACACAGGGCATCCGGGAAATTTGGCATTGCCTAGAAAGCAGGAATTTTGTGCGGCGGTAAATAGATATAGGAAATTAAGAATAAAATAGATTGCTTTTAAATTTTTGCTTCGTTTAATAATTTTATCAATTAAATTTGAAATAAAAAATATTGTAGAGGAAGTGATGGCTATGAGAACGAAGACATTGGTGTTTGTAGGTTTGCTTTTGGTAAGTGTGTTGGGAATTTCTAGCCAAGTTAATTATGCCCTTAGTAATTCTATGCAAGGAAATTTTAATTATATATTAAATGCAAAAATATTTGATTATGGGCAAAATATCATTTCAATTGAAATTGATACAAAAGGTAGGGGAAGGACTATCAGAGAAAAAGAGATTGATAAAGATACATTCAAGGTTTTTGCTAAAGGGACTTTGCCAACAGATACTGGGATTGTGCTTGACGAAAAAACTAAATCTCTTGGGATATTTGAAGTTGAGAGGGAAATTAAGAATATTTTTGTAAATGATAAGGGGAATATTGTTATTAATTTAAAATATGGAAAAGATGTAGCTGGAGCAAATACTTTGAGTTATGTTACTGGGGGTGTTTCAAGAAATGTCCTAATGGATTTGGAATATCGAGTGGAACAGAAGAAATTGATGAAAACAGGTCCTGGAACACATGGTTTTTTTGGAATTTATAGACAAGGGAAAATTGTTGATGAGGAAGCTGATAAGTTTGTAGCGGCGAAGTCTAAAAGTGGAGTGAATTATCAATATTTTAAACCTGTTAATAAAGATGATGGGAAGAAACATCCGCTTATAATATGGTTTCATGGGAATGGTGAAGGCGGATACAAGGATTATCGGAATAATGTTTCACAAAAATTGGCAAATCGTGGGGCAGTGGCTTTTGCAGAAGATAAAACACAAAAGATATTTGGCGGGGCTTATGTTGTAGCACCACAGGCTGATGACACTTGGTACAATAATTATACCAAAGGGTATATAAAATCAGTAAAGGCTATGATTGATGAATTTGCTTCTAAAAATAATGTTGATAAAAATAGAATTTATGTTTTTGGAGCTTCTGCTGGTGGATATATGTCATTTAGAATGATGATTGAATATCCAGATTATTTTGCGGCATTTAGTACAAGTGCGGCTGCTCTTGATAAAGCGGCTACTTCTGGCGGAGTTGCAACTACTACACAGGATTTGATGAAAATAAGAAATAAACCGCTTTGGATGGTTCACGCACAAAATGATCCGACTATTTCCTACGAAAATACAAGTAAAAGAGTTTACGATGTTCTTTCAAAATATGGAGCAATACTTTCCTCTTATCCAGATGTAAAAATTGGTAAAACTGAGTACAATGGACACTGGAGCTGGATTTATAGCCTTAGAAATATGCCTGTGAATGATAAAGGGGAACATTTGTTTGAATGGATGGCAAGACAGCATTTGAAAATTAGATACTATTAGTTTAAAATGAAATAGAAAAAAGGCTTGCTTGGAATAGTAAATTCTAAGTTTAGTCTTTTTTGATTATAACTTTATTTTTATACTAAACTCTATTTGAAAAATAGCAATAAAATTCTATAACAATTAATTCGATAGTTTTGCTAAAAAATCAAATTTAATTCTTAAGTATCCATATAAGGGATTTTTATTTAAATTTTGAAAAACTGCTTATTATTAATAAATATTTTTTCATAATTCTATGTTTTTTCTTTTTATAAAGCAAGGGAAATCAGTCGCCATTTCCCTTGCAACCCTGGCTCGTCTAAGCATTTTTTTGAAACAAAAACGAAACTCGCTGACGCTCAGACAATCGTTTTCATTTCAAAAAAATCACGACATTCTATATTAAATTATAAAGATTATTGTATTTAAATTTTAAGCTTTTACATTTGGAAAATATTAAATAAACAAAATTTCGTTAAAGGAAAAATAACTAAATACGAATGTATTTCTTTCGCCATAATTTTTATAAAACTAAAACTTATTTATGTAAAAATAACTCTTATTTGCGAAAGTGAGCGTAGTTTTACGAAGCGAGTTTTATTTTTTCTTTATAAGAAAGTTTTGCGTAAGTGGGGTAGTTCGTAGAACGTTTCGCCATTATCTCTAAGTAGTAGCCAGTTATACATGTTAAAATAACTATTATTGCGAAAAAGGGCATAGCGTCTGATGCCCTTACGTTACAAAAAAATTGAATAAAAAATATAAAAAACTATTATTAATCATAATACTTATAAATAAAATTATAAAAGTCTTTAAGATGGATACTTAATGATTAAATTTAATTAAAGGATATTTTAATAGTTACTATAATCATGTAAAAAAATGACTTTAATTTCATGAATTTTTGATTTCAACTCTTTAAATAGGAAATAGTATAAAGTTATTCTCAATAATGATATTCGGTAAAAGTTAATTTCTTGTATTTTAATAAAAAGCAGTTTGATTATAAAAAAATTACTAAAAAATAACCGCTGCCTTTTACAACAACGGTTATCTAAAAATTCTAACTGTCTTCTTTCAAATTATATTTTTTTACATAATCTTCCATCATTTTCACTGCTATTGGCCTATTAGATCTTCTGGCAAATTCAATTACTGTTAATCCCCATTTATCCTTTACTAAAAGAGGAAGTCCTGGTTGAGAAAATATTAGCTGATATAGTGGTAACATTTCCATTTCAGGAGCACCAATATTAAATAATTCCTTGAAAGAAACCGTTTTCTCTTTCTTATATATTGTTGTTATATCTGCACCTTTTTCCAATAATGTTTTACATAATATTGTTGTTTTTACTATATCTGTCCAACCATATGAGAATAACGGAAAAAATAAACTTATCCCATCTTCTGTTACTGCTTTAACATCAGCTCCTTTATTTATTAAAAAATTAGTAATTTCATAACGTGCAAAGCTATTAGTATTTGCTAATGCATCAAATAATATACTATCTCCTGATGCATCTCCAATTTTTTCATCTCCTTTTTTGAATATTTCTATAACATTTTTTAATGTTCCAAATCTTACTGCTTCCCAAATTGTTGTATATTCTGACATTTTGATATCTCCTTCCTATTATTTTGTAGGTATTTTCATTTGTTGTTTTTGAATTATATTTTGTATATTATTTATATAATTGGGTATAAGTTTGATATAGCAAAATTTTTCTGAAAATTTGATAATTTCTATTTTGCTTTTAAATAGTTTTTTCATAAGTTACTCCTCTTGCTAGGAGATTTTGTTTTGTTATTATAGCATTATTGTATTATTTTTTCTATATATTCATTATAGAATAAGGAAATCGTTTTTATAGTCTTTTTAATATAAAAGATATATCTTTTAAAAATAAAGACTTGATTTTTATTAAAAATGAAAATATAATAATATTGAAAATAAGGAAAAGATAAAGATATAGATAATTAGATAGATGGAGGGATAGTAATGGCAAAATTGAAATTTCCAGATAATTTCTGGTGGGGATCGGCTACTTCGGGGCCACAGAGTGAGGGGAGATTTAATAAGAAGAGCAGAAATATATTTGACTACTGGTTTGATACAGATAAGAAGGCGTTTTTTGATGGTGTAGGGCCTGATGTGGCTTCAAATTTTTATAACAGTTTTAGGGAAGATATAAGGCTTTATAAGGAGATTGGGCTTAATTCACTAAGAACATCGATTCAATGGACACGGCTCATAAAGGATTTTGAAACTGGGGAAGTTGATGAGGATGGAGTGAGATTTTATAAAGAGGTTATAGAGGAATTTGAGAAAAATGGGATTACTCTTGTGATGAACTTGTTCCATTTTGATATGCCAATAGAGTTGCAGGAAAAATATGGTGGCTGGGAATCAAAGCATGTGGTTGAATTGTTTATAAAATATGCCAGAAAAGCATTTGAGCTGTTTGGGGACAAGGTAAAATACTGGACAACATTTAATGAGCCTATAGTGCCTGTGGAGGCACAATATATGTATCAATTCCATTATCCGCTTATTGTAGATGGAAAAAAAGCTATGCAGGTTTTGTATAATACGGCACTTGCTTCGGCAAAGGTAATTGAGGAATTTAGAAAAACAGAGATGCTGAAAAAAGATGGGGAAATAGGAATAATTTTGAATTTAACGCCATCGTATCCAAGGAGTGAAAATGAAGAGGACGTAAAGGCTGCCAAAATATCAGATGCTTTTTTTAACAATTCATTTCTGGATCCTGCGATTTATGGTAAATTTCCTGAATTGCTGACAGATATATTGGAAAAGGATGGAGTTTTGTGGGAAAATACAGAAGAGGAACTAAAAATTATTTCAGAAAATACAGTTGACTTTCTGGGAGTGAATTATTATCAGCCTAGAAGAATAAAGGCAAGAGAAACAGAGTTTGATATTTCTAAAAATGGGTGGCTGCCTGATAAATATTTTGAAAATTATGATATGCCAGGGAAAAGAATGAATATTTACAGAGGATGGGAAATTTATCCACAGGCGATTTATGATATTGCTAAAAATATTCAGGATAACTATAAAAATATAAAATGGTTTATTTCAGAAAATGGAATGGGTGTTGAAGGTGAAGAAAAATTTAAGAATGAACAGGGGATAATTGAAGATGACTATAGAATAGATTTTTTTAGGGAACATTTGACACATCTTCATAGAGCAATAGAAGAAGGCTCAAACTGCTTTGGTTACCACACATGGACACCGATAGACTGCTGGTCTTGGACAAATGCCTACAAGAACAGATACGGATTTATCTCGGTAGATTTGCCAACACAAATAAAAACGATAAAAAAATCAGGATACTGGATAAAGAAAGTTTCTGAAACTAACGAAATTGATAGTTGGGATATTTAAATTTAAGTAAAATATCTATAACTTCTGAATCTTAGCTTTAAAGTGTTTTTACTATAAATTTATACAATTTTTAAAAATAATAAAAAATAGAAATTATGTTTGAGGTGAAAAAAATGGAAAGAACTTTTAAGGAAAAATTATCTGAAAAATTAATGAGCTTTGCGGGAATTATTAGGAAAAATATTTATTTGCTTAGTTTAAGGGATGCTTTTATGCTTTCATTTCCGCTTACAATGTTTGGTTCAATTTTGCTTGTTGTAACAAACTTTCCCGGGTTTAGCGAAAAGGCTAGGGAAGGGCTTGGAGCCTTGATGGGACATTCGATAGAGAGCTCAATGCTGCTTATGTCGATATTTGTAAGTATAGGGATTGGTTATTATTTGTACTTATATAAAAATCCGAAGAGAACACAGGATGCAATATATTCTGGAGCTGTAGCGCTCGTATCATTTTTTATAGTAACACCTTTTTCAGTAAAACTTGAAAATGGGAATTGATGACAGGAGTTATTCCGACTTCGTTAGTCGGGGCTCAAGGACTGTTTGTTGCAATTTTTGTATCAATTATATCGACAACTATTTATGGGTTTTTGTTAAATAAGAATTTGACTATAAAAATGCCTAAAGATGTTCCACCTGCGATTTCAAAATCATTTTCAGCAATTATTCCAGGATTTTTGACTTTAAGTGTATTTATGATAATAAACATTCTTTTTAAACATACTAAATTTGAATCAATACATACTTTTGTGTATGAATTTTTACAAAAACCGCTTGTTGGTTTGGGAACATCTTTCTTTGCCACAATAATAGCCGCAACATTGGTGCAATTCTTCTGGTTCTTTGGAGTACACGGACATCTTGTTGTAAATCCGATAATGGATACAATCTGGAATGTGGCTTCACTAGAAAATTTGAATGCGTATAATGCAGGACAGCCATTACCTCATATTGTAACAAAGCAGTTTATGGAGATGTTTTCGGTAAGTATCGGTTCGATGGGAGCATTGTCAGCATTAACAGCGATTTTTATTGTAAGCAGAATAAAACAGCAAAGGGAAGTGGCAAAATTAGGATTTATACCAGGAATATTTAATATATCCGAACCTACATTATTTGGACTTCCTGTAATATTGAATCCTATACTTGCAATACCGTGGATACTGGGATCACCAATAACAATCTCGATTGCCTATTTTGCAACAAAAATTGGAATAATGCCTAGAACAACGGGAGTGGCGGTACCATGGACTATGCCTCTTGGAATAAGCGGAACGCTTGCAACAAATTCAATTATGGGGGGAGTAGTGCAAATAGTGGGATTTGTTGTAATGGTGCTTTTATGGATACCGTTTATACTGTATTCCCAAAAGCAGTATGAAGAAGAAAAAAGAAAAAATAAAAATGAAGCGAAAGAGAGAGAATAGTTATTAAAAATTATGGGCTATGTTATTTGAACAAATATAGTCCATTTTTTATCCGTTCCACTTTTTTACAATATTGACTTTAAAGGATAAATATCTTATAATGAAAAAAATTACTCAAGGAGATGAAAGACAATGTTAAAATACAGGGAAATTGTTCAGGAATTACGAAATAAAATAATAAATGGAGATTATATTCCAAATGAAAAGCTTCCAAATGAAAAGGAAATGTGTGAAAAATACAAGGCAAGCAGGATTACCGTAAAAAAGCCATGGATTTACTGGTTTCAGAAGGGCTGATAATAAAAAGGAGAGGTTCTGGAACATTTGTAAAGGACATGAGGGATGACGATGCAATAGAAATCGCCATGAAAAAGCAGTTTATGGGATTTAAGGCAACTCATGGAAGTAAAAAGGTTACATCCAACATTATAAAGTTCAAAGTTATCCCGGCTTCAGCCGAAATAGCCAAAAAGCTAAAAATAGAAAGAAATGATTTTGTCTATTATATTGAAAGAGTGCGTTACTTAAACGACGAACCTTGCGTTATCGAATACACCTATATGCCAATATCTACAATCAAAGGGTTAAAAGAGGATGTATTAAAGGATTCTATTTATGAATATATAGAAAACACATTAAATTTAAGTATTCAAAGTGCACATAGGGTAATAAAGGCGGATTTACCAACGGATCTGGAAAAAAAGTATTTAAGAATCAAGGAGCCGATTCCTATTCTGGAAGTTGAACAAGTCGCTTTTCTGTCAAACGGACAAATTTTTGAATATTCAAAATCACGGCATAGAGGGGATAAAACAGAGATAAAAATGATAGAAGTAAGATAATTATAAAGCTTAAATTTAATAATAAAAATGTTTTGAAACTAAACTTAAAAATCGAGGCTATTCTGCTCAAATTTTAGGTTTATATAATTTTTTCCAGCTTGACTTTAAACGGATTTGAGCATAGGATAAATTCTTTTAGAAAAATTTGGAAAAAAAATAAAAATATATTGAAAAAATACTCTCTAAATGATATAATTTTATAATGTGAACTATTATAAAAAAAGTATTAAAACAAGTAGGATTTGGAGAAATTTTATGAATAAAAGTGAAGTGTTTCAAAGGCTTTTTAATAAAGAAAAAACATTAGATCTTGAAATAAAAAATGTTTCGATTGATTCAAAGAAACTTGAAAAAAGTGATGTTTTTGTTGCCATTAGAGGCGGAAATAATTTTGTTAATGAAGCGTTGGAAAAAGGAGCTGCTGTTGTTTATGATAGCGAAGCTGTGAAAATTGATGAAAAATATGTTGACCGTGCATTTTTTGTAAAGGACAGTATTGAGTTCTTGCAAAAATTTGCGAAGGAATGGCGAAAGAATTTAGATATAAAAGTGATTGGAATTACAGGGAGTAACGGTAAAACAACGGTAAAGGATATGATTTACCATTTGCTTTCACAAAAATATAAAGGGAAAAAGACTGAAGGGAATTACAATAATCATATTGGACTGCCCTTCACTTTATTGCGTGCTGAAAAAGATGATGAGTTTATCATTTTGGAAATGGGAATGAGTGGCTTTGGAGAAATTGATTTGCTGGGGCAAATTGCATTACCTGATATTAATGTAATTACAAATATTGGAGAATCTCATCTGGAGTTTTTGAAAACGAAGGAAAATGTGTTTTTGGCAAAGACGGAGATTATTCCGTATATTAAAAGTACACTTGTAATTAATGGTGATGATGAATATTTGAAAAATGTAAAGACTGAAAATATTGAAGTTGTAAGGGCTTTGAGTTTGAAAAATAATGAGTTTAGGGATAAAACGTCTGATTTTTATTATGGAGACGTTCGTTTTAACGAAAGTGGAACTGATTTTTTTCTGAAATATTTTGGGAAAATTTGTCAAAGCACAGTTGAAAGAAATTATAAAACGAATGTTCTGGGAGAACATAACGTACTAAATTTAGTTATGGCGATTGCTGTAGCTAAGCAATTCGGGATGGAAGATAAAATAATCAGTGAAGCTATAAAAAATATTGGCTTGACTGGAATGCGGTTTCAAATAATTGAAAACGGCAATACAACATATATTAATGATGCCTATAATGCAAGTCCAATGTCTATGGAGAAATCACTTGAAACATTTTCTCAAATATATAACGATAGGTTAAAAATCGTTGTTTTGGGAGATATGCTGGAACTGGGAGAAAATGAACTAAAACTTCATAGCAATCTTTTTGATACAATAAAAAATACAAAATTTGACAAACTTTACTTATTTGGAAAAAGAATGAAAAGTTTATTTGAAAAAATAAAAGAAAATGTTGATGATAAAAATTTGAACAATGAGAATTTGGAAATTAACAAAGCTTTGAAAAATGGGAAATTTGAGCATTTTGATGAAAAGAAAAAAATAAAAGAAAAAATAAGACAGATTTCAGAAAAAAAAGCAGTGCTATTAAAGGCATCAAGGGGAATGAAACTGGAAGAAATTATAGAAAAATAAAAATATTTACAATTGGAAAGGAGAAGAATTTTTTTATTAACTATAAATTACTAAATAAGAAGATTCTATAGGAAATAATGTTATATTTATTACAAGGTTTATTTATAAACAACTGGGGAGTTTTACGTATTTTTAAATCAATAATGTTAAGAGCCTCTGTAGCATTTATGATCGCATTTTTATTTATGCTAATTTTTGGAAAACCGTTTATTACTTGGCTAAAAAAGAAAAAATATGGAGATACGGCAAGAGAAGAGGGGCCTAAATCACATTTTGATAAATCTGGAACACCTACAATGGGAGGAATTTTAATAATTGGAGCAATTCTATTTGCAACTGCCGTCGCTGGAAATTTTACAAATAAATTTATTATATTTTTATTTATAATTACAATTTTATTTACAACAATAGGATTCTATGATGATTATTTAAAATTAACAAGACATAAAAATGGGCTTTCTGGAAAGAAAAAAATATTGGGACAAATGATAATTACAGCATTAACATTTTGGTTTGTTTATAAATATGGACTTGTCAATAAAACGATTGATTTTTCAATAATTAATCCAATAATAAAAAATTCTTATATTTATATAACACCAATTTTATTTTTTGTATTTATAGCTTTTGTGATAATTGGATCTTCAAATGCTGTAAATTTAACAGATGGATTAGATGGTCTTGTAAGTGGACCTATAATTGTAGTAAGTATTACGCTTTTAATCATAACTTACTTAACTGGGAATGTAAAATATGCAAGATACTTAAATCTTTATTACGTTCCACAAGCGGCTGAAATAATAGTTTATCTTGCTGCAGTAATTGGAGCATTAATTGGATTTTTATGGTATAATTTTTATCCAGCGCAAGTATTTATGGGAGATACAGGATCTTTGACATTGGGAGGAATTTTAGGAATTGTAGTCATTTTTATAAAACAGGAATTACTGCTTCCAATCGCAGGTTTTATATTTATTATGGAAGCATTGTCGGTTATGATCCAAGTTTGGCACTTTAAAACTTTTGGAAAAAGAGTGTTTAAAATGGCACCGATTCATCATCACTTTGAATTGCTAGGATTGCCTGAAACTAAAGTTACAATAAGATTTTGGATTGTTTCGATAATGACTTGTTTATTGACATTTGTAATCTTGAAATTAAGATAAATAAAGCAGGGGATTTTCCCCTGCAATCTAATTTTTTGTTTTTTAAAATTATGCTTTTATTTATTATTTTATGAAAAGTGAAATTGTAAATAAGAATATAATAAATTTATTCTTTAAGTATTCAACCAAGTTATTTTTTCTTTTAACAAATTTTTTTGCTTGGTAATATTATTAAAATAACTTTTGTAATTAAAATTAAAAGTGTCGTGATTTTTTAGAAATAAAATCGGCTGTTTGAGCGAAGTTACACGTAGCGAGTTTCGATTTTGTTTTCAAAAAATGCTTAGACAAGCGGGGATTAGTGCGTAGCACTTTCGCCAAAATATTCAGATGTTATAATTTGAAGAAATTGTAATAACTAATATTGCGAAATAAAAGGGGATGGTGACTGTTCCCCTTTGCGTTGAAATAAAAAATAACTTAGTTGAATACTTAGGGATTTGAAATATAGAAATAATATAGAGAGGAAAAAATCACATGGATAAAAAAGGTATTGTATTCGGCGCTGGGTTAAGTGGACTTGGTGCAAAGGAATTACTGGAAAAAAATGAATATAAAGTATATTTAATAGATGATAAGGCTGCAATGCCATCAGAAGAAGGAATTAGGCTTTTGAATGAAGAGGAAATTGAATTTGTTGTGAAAAGTCCTGGAATTCCTTGGAAGGCAGAACTTTTAAAGGTTGCGAAGGAAAAAAATGTTAAAGTTATTTCAGAAATAGATTTGGCTTATAAATATGTGGATAAAAATATAAAAATTATTTCATTTACTGGAACAAATGGGAAAACTACCACATCTACTAAAATGGCAGAATTACTTAACTTTGCTGGATTTCGTGCAAAACTTGCCGGGAATGCGGGTTTTTCATTTGCAAAGCTGGTGGCTGATGAGGAAGAACTGGATTATATTGTGTTGGAGCTTAGCAGCTACCAATTGGAAAATAATCCGCAAATTCATTCAAATATTGCTGGAATAATTAATTTGACACCAGATCATTTAACAAGATATAATTCAGTTGAGGATTATTATATTACAAAATTTGCGATTTTTGATAAGCAGACAGAAAATGACTTTGCATTGATTAATCTGGATGACGAAATTTTTGCAAAATTGTATGAAAGAAGTGAGCTAAAAAAAAAGATAAAGGCTCAAAAGATATATTTGAGTACAAAAGCAAAAGGAAATGTTTTTGTTTATGAAAATAATATTCGTATAATAAAGGATTTGAATAAACGAATTGATGAAATTCAGAATTTTAGTGAAAAAATTGATGAAATTTCAGAAATTTTGATGAAAACGGATGAACTATCATTAAAGGGTAGACATAATTTGGAAAATATGTTATTTTTGATAAGTTCAGCAAAAATATTGAATGTGGAAAATGAAAAATTAGTGAAATTTTTAAAATCGACAACTGCGCTTGAGCATAGACTGGAAAACTTTTTTGTAAAAGAAAATACGACGTTTATCAATGACTCTAAGGGTACAAATGTAGAATCAACATTAAAGGCGATTGATTCGTTTAATAATTCTATTATTATGATTTTAGGAGGAGATGATAAGAAAATTGATAATATGCCTTTGATTGAAAGAGTTAAGGAAAAGGTTGATTTTGTTTATCTGATTGGGGATAATGCTCAGATTTTGATTGATGATATGGAAAAAGTCGGATATAAAAATTATAAAAATTTGGAAACAGTTGAAAATGTGTTGAATTATTTGAAGGAAAAAGTGGATTTCTCAAAAGATCAGACAGTATTGTTTTCACCTGCAACATCTAGTTTTTGTCAATTTAAAAGTTTTGAGCACAGAGGAAAAGTGTTTAAGGAATTGACGGAAAAAATTATTGGAAAATAGTTTTTCTTTTGGAAAAAATAGAATTTAGGAGAAAAAATTGAATAGAAAAAAAATATTAGGAACAGGATTTGTAATAGTAATTTTAATACTTTCATCATTGAGTATCATAACCATGGCGAGCCTTAGTGCTCCAAGGGCA
This sequence comes from Leptotrichia wadei, assembly GCF_007990545.2. Taxonomy (NCBI): domain Bacteria; kingdom Fusobacteriati; phylum Fusobacteriota; class Fusobacteriia; order Fusobacteriales; family Leptotrichiaceae; genus Leptotrichia; species Leptotrichia wadei. The sequence continues at coordinate 2,236,182 of NZ_AP019829.2, read as the reverse complement.
CAAAATGAGTATGGAGTAAGCTATTATTTTTTGCTACGGCAAATAATTTGGTTAACTGTTGGTTGGCTAGGATTTTTATTTACTGCTAATTTTAATTATAAAAAATATAGGGAAATAACAAAATATTTGTATGTTGCAGGTGCTTTTTCACTTGTGATGGTTCTAGTAATAGGGAAAACTGTAAATGGTGCCAAGCGTTGGGTTGATCTTGGAATGGGTGTTGTTATTCAGCCTTCAGAATTTGTAAAATTGATATTAATTATCGTTCTTTCGACTCTTGTGTATAATCTTAAAATACAAAATAAAATAAGTAAATATCCTTGGCTATCAAGTATCGTTATAATGGGAACCACAGGAATTTATATGTTTCTTATTTTTTTTGAAAAATCATTTAGTAATACAGTACAAATTGCAATAATCGGAATGACTTATTTATTCGTTTCAGAATTAAAATTTTCGATAATTGCACTTTATACGGCATTAGGTGGAATTTTAGGATGGTTTGGGATAATGAAAGTTGGTTATAGGGCAAGCAGGATTGCAGCCCATGCTTCTAAAGATGTTGGATTTCAGACAACGCAGTCATTGATAGCAATAGCTAATGGCAAAATTTTTGGAAAATTCTATGGAAATGGATTTCAGAAATATGGATTTTTACCTGAAATACATACAGATTATATTTTTGCAGGGTATGCTGAAGAAAATGGATTTTTAGGGGTAGTATTTTTGCTTGGATTGTATGCGGCGTTGCTAATTATAATAGGAATTACTCTAAAAAAAATAAAAGACTTATATGCAAAATATCTTTTAGCTGGGATTTTTATAACAATTGCAACACAGGTAATTGGAAATGTGGCGGTTGCAAGTAAAATTATGCCTTCTACAGGAATTCCACTTCCAATGATGAGCTATGGAGGAAGTACAATGATTGGAATGATGATGATATTAGGTGTTGTTTATAATATAATAAGAACATTGTATAAGCAGGAGATGGGAAGCCAGTTGGATGAACTAAATGAAATTGATTATATGATGTAATAAATCAAATAAAATGAGAGGAAGAACAAAGCGATGGAAAAAGTAGTATTTACTACAGGTGGAACAGGTGGACACATTTATCCTGCCCTATCAATTGCAAAAAAAGTTAGAGAAAGGGGAATAGATACTTTATTTATTGGTACAAAGCATAGAATGGAAAAGGATATTGTTCCAAAGGAAAATTTTAGATTTATAGGACTTGATGTATTGCCGTTAAGAAGTATAAAATCTGTATTTAAAATGATGGCAGCAACTATAGGCACAATAAAGCTACTAAAAAAGGAAAAACCTACAAAAATAATAGCATTTGGAAATTATATAACAATACCGGTATTAGTAGCAGCTAATATATTGCGAATACCATATTATCTTCAAGAGCAAAATCACACAATGGGTCAGGCAAACAAATGGTTTTACAAAGGTGCAAAAAAAGTATTTGTTGCTTTTGAGAATACACTTGAAAGTGTTAAGGGGAAATACAAGAGTAAATTTGTAGTAACTGGAAATCCATTGCGGGAAGAATTTTATGGAAAAAATAAAGCTGAGGAAAGAAGAAAACTAAATATAAAGGATGATGAAAAAGTAATTCTTGTAATTGGTGGGAGTTTGGGAGCCAAAAATATAAATGAAGCTATTTTAAAAAAATGGAAAACGATATTGGAAGATGGGAAAATAAGACTATTTTGGGCAACTGGGAAGGATAATTACGAGGCTTCAACTTATAGAATAAGAGATTTTGGTACAGCGGTAGTTGAACCGTATTTTGAAAATGTTCCAGAATTGATGGCGGCTTCTGATATTGTAATTTGTCGTGCTGGAGCTTCGACTATTTCTGAGCTTATTCAGCTAGAAAAGCCATCAATATTGATTCCTTATGACTTTGTCGGACAAAAGGAAAATGCAGATGTATTGGAATATGCAAATGGTGCAAAAATATTTACAAACGAAACTGCAGAAGAAGCGATTGATGAAGCATTATCAATAGTGTGTCAGGCATCAATGCTTGAATTTATGAGTGAAAATGTAAAAACCTTGAAAAAGGGAAATTCAGCAGAGATAATAGTAAATGAAATGGGACTTTAAACAGAAAATACAGAGATAAAAATAAAATTGGAAAAAGAAAAATTTGGAGGAAATTATGCTATCAAAAGTAAATAATGTATATTTCAGCGGAATAAATGGAATTGGGATGAGTGGACTTGCAAAAATTTTAGCAGCAGATGGATTTAATGTGGCAGGTTCAGATTTAGAAAGAAAAGCTGTAACAAAAGATATGGAAGATCTGGGAATAAAGGTTTATATTGGACAAGTTGAAGAAAATGTGAAAGATAAGGGAATAGATTTGTTTGTATATTCAACAGCAATTAAAGAAACAAATCCGGAATACAAATATATTGTTGATAATAATATCAAAAAAGTAAAAAGAGGGCAGCTACTTGCAGAAATAATGAATAGATTTGATGGAATCGCTGTTGCAGGAACTCATGGAAAAACTACTACAAGTTCAATGATGAGTGTAGCACTTTTAGAAAAGGAGCCATTTATCGTAGTTGGAGGAATAATTCCTGAAATTCAAAGTAACAGTAAAATTGGAAATTCAGAATATTTTATTGCTGAAGCTGATGAAAGTGACAATTCATTTTTGTATATAAAACCCAAATATTCTGTTGTAACAAATGTGGAAGCTGATCATTTGGATCATCACGGAACATTTGAAAATATAAAAAAATCATTTGAACAATTTATTGACAGTACAGAAAGAATCGCGATTCTTTGTAAAGATACTGTTGGAAAAGTTGGGCTTAATTTAAAAAATAAAAATATAGTATGGTATAGCATAAAGGACAAGACAGCTGATATTTATGCTAAAAATATAAGAGTGGAAAATGGAATAACAAGTTTTGAAGCTGTAAAAAAAGGTGAAAATTTGGGAACATTTAGCTTGAGTATTCCTGGAGAGCATAATGTTGCAAATTCACTTCCAGTAATTTATTTTGCCCATGAATTTAATTGTAATATGAAAAAAGTAAAGGAAAGAATTTTGAAATTTAAAGGGGCAAAGAGAAGATATCAAGTTATTTATGATAATAATTTAAGAATAATTGATGATTATGCACATCACCCAACAGAAGTAAAAGTTACAATAAATGCGGCACATAAAACTGAAAAAGGGAAAGTAACTGTAATTTTCCAGCCACATCGATACAGCCGTACAAAATTCTTTTTTGATGATTTTGTAACTTCATTAAAGGAAGCTGACGATTTAGTTTTACTTCCAATATACGCAGCAAGTGAAGACAATACCTATGGTGTATCTTCAGAACTTCTTGCTGAAAAAATTGGTGGAAATGTGAGAGTGCAAACTCAGGAAGAAATAGAAGATATTATAAAAAATGATAGAAATAGTGGAAATACTTATGTATTTATGGGAGCTGGAAGTGTATCAAGAGTAGCTCATGCAATTGCAGATGACTTAAAAAAGATGGAAAAATAAGTATGATTAAAAAATAGAAATCCAAAGAGGGAGAAGTAAAATAAAAAATGGAAATAGTAAAAAATGCCAAAATGAAGGAATATTCAAATATGAAAGTTGGTGGAACTGCAAAGGAGCTTATTTTCATAGATGATAAAAATGAATTAAAGGAAGTTTTACAAACTAGAAATAATATTTTCCTTTTGGGAAATGGTACAAATACTCTTATTAACGATGGAAATCTAGATATAAGTTTTCTATCGCTAAAAAGATTAAAAAATATAACAGTTGAAAAAAAAGTTAGAAATGAAAATAAAGAGAATAATTATGATCTTGTAAGAGTAGAGGCTGGATTAGATTTGGATGATTTGATAGAATTTATGGAAAAAAATGATTATTCAGGTTTAGAAAATATTACTGGGATTCCAGGATCTGTTGGTGGGCTTGTGAATATGAATGGCGGAGCCTATGGAACAGAAATTTTCGACTGTATTGAAGAAGTGGAAGTTTGTAAAAATGATGGGGAAATTATAAAAATTAAAACAACGGATTTAAATTTTAAATATAGAACAACTGAGATAAAGGAAAATAAATGGATTGTAATTTCTGCCCTTTTCAAATTTGGATTTGGATTTGACAAGGCTGCTTCAGAGGATAAAAGACAGCAAAGAAAAGTAAAACATCCACTGGATTTGCCAAATTTAGGAAGCACATTTAAAAATCCAAAAGGAAAATTTGCAGCAAGATTAATTTCCGATGCTAATTTGAAGGGATATAGAGTTGGAGATGCGGCAGTTTCTACAAAACATCCAAATTTTGTGACAAATTTAGGAAATGCCACATTTAATGATGTTATTTCAGTTATTGAGCATGTAAAGGAAGTTGTTTTTGAAAAATTTGGAATAAAATTAGAAACGGAAATTATAATTTTAAAAAAATAATAAAAAATCAAATCAAAAATTTTAAAATATAAGTTTTAAAATGAAAATTATAGTTTTTTAGTTCAGTTTTGAATCAATTTCACTATTAAATTTAAATAAATTTATTTAATATATTGAATAAAATCAAAAAAAAGTGTATAATAATATAAAAAATGGAGTTAAAAATGAAGAATCCAGTTAAAGTATTGATTTTACTGTTTTTATTGGCAGGAATAATGTTTTTTGGTAAAATGTTTATTGATACGGATTATTTTAAAGTTCAGGAAGTTTTAGTGGAAGGTAAGTCTGATTTACTTAGACAAGATATAACAGCTCAACTTGAACAAATGAAAGGTAAAAATATCATATATTTAAATACTGATGAGATTGAAAACCATATAAAAAAGGATGTGCGAGTAAAAAAAGTATCAGTAAAAAAACTTTTTCCGAGTAAAATTAAAGTTGTTCTTGAGGAAAGGGAGCCTTATGTATATATAAAAAAGGGAGATGAAACACTTTTAGCTGACAAGGATTTAAAAATATATGGTGATATTCTAGAAGAACCTGCAAAAAATATTCCTATAATAGATTACACAGATGATGAAAGTCTAAATGCAATGAAGACGATACTTTCTAAAATAAAAAACAAAGACTTTTATGCTATGATTTCAGAAATAAGACAATCTGAAAAAAATTATGAAATACTTCTTACAAATAATGTAAGAATAATAACAGAAACGACAGTAACAGAAAAAAAATATGAAGAAGCATATAGATTATATGAAAAAATAAGAAAAAAACGTCCAGTAATTTCTATGGATCTGAGATTTATAGATAAAATTGTTGTAAAATGATGTTTTACGTGAAATTAAAAGAAAGGAGAAGCTACTTTAAAAGTTATTAAGTTAATTTAAAATTTAAGTAGCAAAGAAAAAATGGATAACTTTAGCAATGCGGCAAAACTGAAAGTAGTAGGAGTAGGTGGAGCAGGTGGAAATGCAATAAACGATATGATAGAGAGTAATATAACAACTGTTGATTTTATAGCGATAAATACAGATCAGCAAGATTTAGATAGATCAAAAGCATCTATAAAAGTACTTTTAGGAAAAGGAATGGGAGCTGGTGCAGATCCTGAAAAGGGAAGAATTGCTGCGAAGGAATCAGAAGAAAAAATAAAAGATGTTTTGGAAGGTACAGATATGTTATTCATAACTGCCGGAATGGGTGGTGGAACTGGAACAGGAGCTTCTCCGATTATTGCTGAAGTGGCAAAGGCAATGGGAATTTTAACTGTAGCTATTGTAACTAAGCCTTTTAGTTTTGAAGGACCGTTAAAAAAGAACAATGCCGCAATTGGAATTGATAATTTAAGAGAAAATGTAGATACCTTAATTGCTATTCCAAATGACAGATTATTTGAAATACCTGGAATGAATATTTCTTTAATGAACGCATTTAAAGAAGCAAATGGAGTTTTAAAAATGGGAATAAAGGGTATTTCTGATTTAATTACAAAACAAGGAATTGTAAATTTGGATTTTGCAGATATAAAATCTATTATGCAAAATTCTGGAATCGCAATGTTAGGATTTGGTGAGGCAAATGGTGATGAAAAAGCTAAGAGTGCAACAGCTCAAGCATTAAACAGTCCACTATTGGAAAAATCTATTGAAGGTGCAAGAAAAATATTGATAAATGTTACAGCTGGTCCAGATATTGGATTACAGGAAATACAAGAAGTTGCTCAAACAATTTCAGAAAAAGCAGGACATGATAAAGCTAATTTATTATGGGGTTATATTATGGAACCTGAATTAGAAGGAACAATAAGCGTGTCATTGGTAGCAACAGACTTTGAAGAAGAATCTTTTTCAAATAATACAAAATCTTCACAAACAATAAGATTTGCACCATCAGAAGAAAAAGTTAAAGAAGAAGAAAATAACGAAAAAATTAATTATCAAAACGAAGAAAATGATTATGAAGATGATGAAGAAAAAGTGGAAGATCCAGGAGATTTTGTATTACCACCATTTTTTGAAGAATAATTAGATTCAAAAGTCTAATATTGTTAAAGTAAATTACAAAATTTTGATAAATTTATGTGGAAAAATTACTTTGAAATTTAACTTAAAAATTTTGGATCTCTTGTTAAAATGTTAAGTTTGCTTGATTAAAGTTAAAGTAATTTGAGTATATTTTGATGTAATTTCAAAAGAATTTAAAATAAATTTTGAAAATAACTTGATTTTATTAGGCTTTTTTGTTATAATTAAAGAACCTGCTCTATTTTAGAAGTAGGGCTAAAAGCCATAGGAAAGGAGAAAGAAAATGAGAAATTACGAAATTATGTTTATTTTATCTACACAACTAACAGATGAAGAAAAACAAGCTGGAGTTGCATTTGTAGAAGATACATTAAAAGCTGCTGGAGCAACTGAAGTTAAAACAGAAGTTTGGGGAGATAGAAAATTAGCTTATCCAATTAAGAAAAAAGAAAATGGATATTATGTTTTAACAACATTCCAAGCAGATGGAACTAAATTTACTGAAATTGAATCAAAACTAAATATTAATGAATCAATTTTAAAATATATGATTGTTAAAAATGACTAATTTAAAGTATTCTGATTGATAAATACAAAAATTTGAGGTTTTTATTTTAAAATTTAATAAATATCAAAATTAGGGGGAATTTATGAACGTAGTAATGTTAATGGGAAGAATGACAAGAGATCCTGAATTGAAGTATACTTCAGGAGGTAAAGCGTATGCTAATTTTACGTTAGCTGTACAAAAAACAAAAGATGACGCTGAGTTTATTGATTGTGTTGCTTGGGAAAAGACAGCGGAAACTATTGCTGAATATTTTAGAAAAGGTAGAAAGATTCTTTTACAAGGACGTTTGAATGTAAGTAGTTATGAACAAAATGGTGAAAAAAGAAAATCAACAAAAGTTGTTGTAAATAGCTTTGAATTTGTTGAAAGTTCAGGAAGTAGCAATAATGGTGGTGGATATAATCAAAACCAATCTTATAGCGGAAATAATAGCAATAAGCCAGTTCATAACGATACATACGAAAATGATGATGATACAGATGATAATGAAGATTTTCCATTTTAATAGCTAGGCAAGTTTTATAATAAAAATTGTTATAAAAGTTTTTAGGAGGTGTAAATTTAATGAGAGCTAAACCAGTTACGGAATTTAAAAGAAGAAAAAGACGACCAAAAGTTAAATTTAAAGTAGAAGATATTAACTATAAAAATGTTGAATTGTTGAAAAACTTTATGAATGATAAGGGGAAAATTTCTCCTGCGAGAGTAACAGGATTAGAAGCTAAAGTTCAAAGAAAAATTGCGAAAGCAATTAAAAGAGCTAGACAAATAGCTTTAATGCCTTATACAAGAATTGAAAAATAATAATAAGTTTTTGTCTTTATAAAAAATTATGGTTGTATATTTATAATTTGCTGTAATTAGAAAAATCAAGACTATTTAAAGAATAAGTATTAGCTTATTTATAAATAGTCTTTTTTTATGAAAAAATGTGGAAAAATTAAGATTAATATTGTATAATGTATCAAATATACATAATCCATTTAATATCGAACTAAAATTAAGTAAAATTGAATTTAGAAATAGTGAAATAAAATATAATATTTAAGTTCGGTTTTGAAGTGGTTTTACTGTATAAAAAGAATTAGGTGGTAATAAAAATGTTGAATAAAAAAATGAATATAATTTTACTTTTTTTATTTATTTTTTTGATAGGTTGTGATAAAAAAGAAAGTGTAAAGAAAGAAAAAAAGAATAACCTTGAAAATATACAAAGCAAAACTGCAAAGGAAAATATTTTTTCAAACAATTCAATAGAAAAAATAATTGAAACATTTTCAAAAAAATCTAAAGAAAATAAGATAAGTATTGAAAATTTTGAAAAATTAACCTATGAGAATAAAAATTATTATTATGCCAAAATACATTCAAGAGGAGATGCTATTTATGCCCTTGATTATAGTGGAATAAGTGCAACTAGCATATTTTTGAAAGTTAATAATGTAAATGGAGCTAATTTGGGAATTATTGAAAATATGGTTGTAAATTTAATACAAGTGTCTGATGAAAATATTAAAGATTCAGAAGCGAGAGCAATTTATACAAAAATTTTGTCAAGTTTAGGAGAAAAAGAATTAACAAGCCTTCTAACTTATACAAATGGTATAATTTATGGAATAAGAATAGATTCTGTAACAGGAGAGCTTATATTTTTTGCCAGAGAATCAGAAGATGAAAAAGCTGTAACAAGTATTCAAAGATTGAACTTTATTAACAAGAAAAAAGTAGATGAAAAAACATTGGCAAAATTAGGAGAAAATAAATAACTTTAAATTGAATAAAAAATGGAGGAAAAATGAATTTAGAAGCATTATTGGGACTTTTACAAGGACAGGATTTAGAGAAATTAGCTCAGCAAGCTGGTGGGAGCAGCAAAGAAGTGAAAAAAGGAGTAGCAGCAGCTCTACCTGCAATATTGGCGGCAGTTAATAAAAATGCAAATAATAGTGAAAAAGCACAGGGATTGAATAAAGCGTTGGAACAGCACGATGGAGCAGTATTAAATAATCTTGGGGGCTATTTGCAAAATCCTGATTTAAAAGATGGAGCAGGAATTTTGAACCATTTATTTGGTGGAAATACACAGGATGTGGCAAATGCTGTTTCCCAATCAAGCGGTTTAGATGCACAAGGCAGTATAAAAATTCTAGAAACTTTAGCACCACTAGTTTTAGGAGTATTGGGGCAGCAAAAAAAGGAAAATAATTTAGACGCACAAGGAATTAGTAATTTAACTTCAAATCTTGCAGCGAATTTTGCTGGAGAAGGTGGAATTATGAGTATGATTACAAATTTGTTGGATGCGAATAAAGATGGAAATGTAATGGATGATTTGACTGGAATGATTGGTAAATTATTTGGTGGTAATAAATAATTAAAATTAGAAAATAAATATGTAGTTAGGCAAAGAGATTGTTCAGTTTTGAATTTAATTCTCTTTGCCTATTTTTTTAGATCGTCGATTAGTGGCGACAGGAGAAATTGGAGGAAAATATGAATAGAGAACGTTCGATAGAAAATACAAAAAAATATACAATATTAGAAGTTATGTTCTTTAATGGGTATTCGGTAGGAATGCAGAGCTTTGTACTGTTAAGTCTGGCGATTTATTTTAATATGAGTTCTTTTTTTATCTCGATTGTGTCGTCTTTACCGACGGCTGGATATCTATTGCAAATATTTACAAGTAAGGTAAATAATATTCTTGGAAGTAGAAAAAAGACAATGGCAATAGTAGCAGGAATATTTGGTGGAATTTTAGGAAAATTTATTAATAATGGTGTAATTTATATTTTTGGAGAACAATTTTACACTATAAGATTTGCTTTTGTTATAGGATTTATTTTAAGATTATTTTCATTATTGGAATTGACAAGGGTTTATTCATTTGAAAAAACATTTGTGTATGCTGGAGGAAGTGGAAGTATGAAAAGTATGTTCTCAAAAATAATGTTTTCAGGATCGAGATATGTTCTTAATTCTAGCAAATCTAGAGACGAGTGGAATGATGAGAAAGAAGTTGAGAATGATAAGGAATAATGAAGAAATTTCATTTGAAATTTTTTAATTATTATTGGAGGATTTTATGAGAGAAATAACAATTATTTATATAATTGCGATTACAATTTTATTGATTTACTGCTTTTTGACAGTAAAATTTTGGGGTAAAAACTTTTTCAAAAAAGATGTACTACCAAAATTGAAAGTTCCGAAAAGTATTTCTGCAATGGGAGTTGGAATTTTGAATAATTCGAGGACGGAGAAAAATTTTCATATTGGGATATTTTCTTTGGTTGAGAAAAATTTTATAACTGCGAAAAGAGAAAAACTTTTTGAAAATATGGATTTTCAATCGGATATTTTGTATAAGAAAAATTTGGAAAAATCTAAAAGTAATTACTACAGACAAGATGAGCTTTTTGCGGAAGAGCGATGGGTTTTAGATAGTTTGTCGGATTCTGAAAATGGGATTTTAAGTGATTATCAAAGTTTTGGGAATAGAGAGAAATTGCCAAAAATGGATGAAAAAAATATTGATAAAAGAAAAGAGATTTTTAGAGAAGTCTTGCAAGTGTTAATAACTTTTTTAGTAGCTTTTTTGATAAATGTAATTTTAAAGGGTTCTTCGGATTCTTCGTCGTATAATTCGAGTAACGGTTCTTCAAGGAGTTCATATAATCAAAAATCTTTAGATCCTTTTTTTGAAAAAATGTTTGAAATTTATAAAAGGACGAAGAAAAAGTTTTTAGGTTCATTTTGGTCGCCTGAAAAATTGGAAGAATTTATAATTTACAAGAAAAATTCAGGGTTTTATATTTTTTATTTTGGAGTTATTTTAGCTTCAATTATAATGACAAGTAAAGATGTAAAATTTGGAAGTACAGAAGGAAATTTTGGACTTATAGTTTTAGCTGCAATAATCGTTTTTTTCTTGGAAAGTCTTTGGCTAAGAATATTATTTTTACCGATATTTTCTAAGTATATCCCAAAAATACTAAAAATTTTTATTGCATTGGTATTTTTATTTTCGTTGTATAGTTTTATGTTGCCAAATATTGCGTTCATATTTGGACTAAGATTTTATATTTTAATTCCACTGACATTTATAATTTTATTTTTTATTTACAAAAAGTTAATCGCGCGATATACTGAAAATGGACTTTTGGCTATGAATGAAATTGAATCATTCAGAAAATACATTTTAAATTTTGAAAAATTAGAAGTTCCCACTTTTTCAAGTGAAAATGAATTAATCGAAAATTTTCAGCAAATGTATATTTATGCTTTTGCTTTGGGAATTGAAAAAAGATTTTTGAAATTTTTGGATGTTACTTTGGAGAAAAATAATTTTGCTGAGAAAAAAGAATTTATTTATGAAAAACTTTTGATTTCGACTGTTTTTTGTGATAAAAAATTGTTGGGGGAATTGAAACTTAATGTTATGGGAAGATGATTTTTTAAGGAGGAAATTTTATGAAAAAAATTTTAGAAAAAATAGGGAAAGATGAGTTGTTGGAATATTGGCGTTTGTCTAAAGGGAGATTTGATGCTGGGAATTTTGTAGGAATTAATGGTGAATTTGCTATTTTTACATCAATCAGTCTGTATGGGAAAAATGGTGGATTTAGATTTATAAAGATAGATGATTTGAAAAAATTTGGGAAAAATACAGAATATTTGGAATTAATGAAGGAAAAAATAGAAGAAAGAAAATCTAGTGACAGAAAAATTATTGAACTTGAAAAAAATAAATTTTTTAAGGAATTGTTTAAATATTTCAAAAAGAATAAAATTAAATTAAGATTATTTTATGAAGATGACTATCAGAGAGAAGGATATTTAGTAAAAGAATCAAAAGAAATTTTACACTTTCAATGGTGTGATGAAGGTGATAGGGAATCAGAAGAATTTATAAGAAAAAGTGAAATGAAAAGTATAGAGATAGGGAAAAATGTTGTTAAAGATATTATCGTTAAAGATGATAAAATTCAGAAAAATAAAATTGTAATAGCGAGAAATGATATTCAAGGAAGTGTTATTTTTCAAGATGAAAATTACACGTTAATTTATGAAAATGATTTGTTCTGGGCAGATTGCAAGTTTATAATAATAAAAACATCAGACATTTGGGAAATTACAGAAAAAGTTTATCGTATAGAAACAGAGAATGTATCTTTAGAAGAAATTTTGCCTGATATTTCAAATATGGAAATAAAGGAAATCTTGAAAAAATGTTTTGAAAATAAAATATTAGTACATTTTGAGTATGAAAAATCATATTTTGAGAAATTTGGGATAATTGAAAAATTTGAGAATGATAGATTGATTTTGCGGGAAATAGATAAGGGAAGTGGAATTTTTGTTTCTAAATCAGAAATATTGATTGAAGATATTTCGTTTTTATTTGTGAGAAATTGTAGAGTTTTGAGAGTAGTAGGGTAAAACTATAGCTTTGTTTGATACGGTAAAAAAAGAGAACTTACTTGGTTAGTTAGTTTTATTTAGTATTATGGTTTATTTTTACAAAACAGTCATATCATTAAAATTGAAAAAATGTAATATTTTATAGTAAAACTTGTTTAAAATTGAATTGATTTATCAAATAAAATAGAGGTAACTGCTTCTTCAAGTGTATTGAAGTTACGGGCTATCTCTTTTAATTTCTTCTTGATATTAGCCCATACTTTTTCTATTGGATTTAAGTATATGGCGGAAGAAATAATAGATGATGCCTTGTTTCCTTTATTATCTTTTCTAATGCCTTTTTTCTATGAAATCTAGCATTATCCATCACTATTACCGCATTTTCCTTTAATTTTTCAATATCTCTTAAAAATATCTTTCTGAACCATTCTTCAAAAAATTCACTTTCCATTGAATGAAAAATATGAACATAATATGAATTTTTTATATGAGAAATTGAATCCAGATAAATTTATAGAATGTATAAAACATGAATATAAAAAATATAAGATACTTTTAAATATTAATCTTAGTCTTGGATATTATTTTAAGGGGGATATAGAACAATCATATAAATTTTTAGAAAATATTGATTTATCAAAAAATCAGTGTTAGATGAAAATTCCAAATTATCAATTAATATTAGAAAAACTACTTTGTTAAATAAAATTGGAAGAAGGGAAGAAGCAAGAAAATTATATGAAGAGGTTGTTGAAAATGGGAGTAAATTACATGTTGTGGAGGAGGCAAAAGAAAAGTTAAAAAAATTAGTAAATAACGAAAATTAAATTAATAAGTCGTGATGAATCTTTAAAGATTGTTCTGATTTTTTTTAAAATGTACTAAAATTTATGTTTTTTATTCGTTTTATTGTTAATTTTTGCTATTTTCATAAAAATTCAAACAAAAATGAAAAAAATTTGTTGACAAATGTGTGTTTATGTGTTATTATGTTTTCAGGAGGAAAGATGATGCACATAATAAAACAAAATTGAAAAGTGTTATCGGAAAATATTATGAAAAAATTGACTAAAAAAGCAAATGAAATGAATTTAAAGGAATTGGCGGAGTATATTGATTATTCAGTTTTAAAGCCTGAATTTACAGAAAAAGAAATTGTTAAATTGATAAAAGACGGGGTGAAATTGGGGTGTGCTACGATTTGCATTAATCCAGCGTATATTGAATTATGCGAGCCATATGTAAAAGGAAGCGACACAATGCTGTGTCCTGTAACGGATTTTCCATTTGGAACAAGTTCTACTGAATCACGAGTTAAGCAAATTGAAGCAGTTGCGAAATATGATACGGTTAAGGAAATCGACATAGTTGCAAATTTTGGGCTGATAAGAAGTGGAAAATATGAGGAAGTTACGAAAGATATAAAAGCGTGTGTTAAAGTGGCACACAAGTTTGGAAAGGAAATAAAAATTATTTTTGAAACGGATGCCTTGAATGAGGAGCAAATTAGAAAAACTTGCAAATGCTGTATTGAAGCGGGAGCCGATTTTGTAAAGACGAGTACAGGTTTTTTGACTGGACACGAAAATAAAGGGGCGATTCCTAAAGTTATAAAAATAATGCAAGAAGAAGTTGGAAATAAATGTAAAGTAAAGGGAAGTGGAGCAATACGGACAAGAGAGCATTTCCTTGAACTGATAGATATGGGAATAGATAGAATGGGGATTGGTTATAAATCTGTTCCAGTTGTTTTGAATTTGAACGTTGAAAATGATAATAGTACAGGCGAATATTAATATTATTTGATAAAAAACAAATATATAAATACAAATATAAAAATGGAGGATAAAATTATGAAAATCTTTATAAATCAATTAATCGGGAAAAATATAAAAACTAATGATGATTGGAAAAAAATGGTAAAAAAGGGACGAAAACTAGCAAACATTAATTTAGACAAAATAGTTGAAATACCAATGTCTCTTCAAGGCTTAAAGGCGTGTAAAGTTCTCTCGGGAGAAGGAATAAAAGTAAATATAACATCAATCTCTTATTCAGCACAGGCATTACTTGCAGCACGAGCAGGAGCAGATTATATTTCTCCAGTTATTGAAAATATAAAAGGAGTTGATACAGTAAAAGAAATTTCAGAAATGTTTAAAAGAGAAAAAATAAAAACTAAAATATTATTTGAAAAGAAAGAAATGCCATTGGATACTGGTAATTATGCGTAATAAAAAAATATCCTTTTATTTAATTTTTTGTTTGATTTTTGAAAAAAATTATGTTATATTAAAAAAATAAGATAGAAAATATAATTTAAACATTAATTTTCATAAAATTAAATACAAAAAAGAAAAATTAGGAGTGTGAAAAATTAAATGCTTGCAAGCGAAAGATTTGAAAAAATTGTACAAATGGTAAATGAAAAGGGTATTGCAAATACAAAAGAGCTGGCTCAGATTTTGAATGTTACGGAAACTACTATTCGTAGGGATACAGAATTTCTGGAAAAACAGGGAAAAATTATTAGAGTCCATGGCGGTGCAAAAAGCATAAATCAAAAAACGGTTATGTCCAATCAGGATGAAAAGGATATGAAGGATCGCACAGAAAATTATGAAAAAAAAGATGAAGTGTGCAAAAAAGTGGCATCATTTATAAAAAATGGCGACTGTATTTTTCTTGACGGCGGAACTACAGTAGCTCCCATAGTAAAATATTTGAAGGGAAAAAATGTAAAAATCGTAACAAACAGTATGCTTGTTGTCAAAGCCTTTAATGACAGCGATTCTGAATTGTTTGTGATAGGTGGGAAATATATAAAAGAGTATGATATGTCTGTTGGTTCAATTGCCTTAAATAATTTGTCAAATTTCAATTTTGATTATGCGATTTTAGGCTGTGCAGGACTGGATATTGAAAGACAGGTTGTTTATACAACTGAGATGGAAACAATGCTTATAAAGGAAAAAGCAATGGGGCTGGCTGTAAAAAAATATTTGCTGCTAGACGACTCAAAATTGTCAATACGAGGTTTTTACACATTTGTCAACACGTCCGACTTTGACGCAATAATATGTAATAATTCTGAAAATGTAAACGAAGAAGAATTACCAAATAATTTTATAATTGTTTAATTAATTTGGTTTAAAAGTAGAAAAGAAAGGGCAAAATTGTAATGGATAAGAAAATTAGTAAATATGAAATTGCAAATTGTATCAATGTATTAGGAAATTTTTGTGGAAAGAGAGATATTGATGAATTAACAGCTTTTGAACTGATAAAAAAATATGGAGTTGAAAAAGCGGATGTGATGGTGCTTTTTGGCGGTTCTATTTTGGCTGGTGGGGATGTTTTGGCAAATGCTATGAAAAAATGATGTTGCTAAAAAATATGTTATTGTTGGAGGAAGAGGACATACAACAGCCTCATTGGAAGAGCAGTTTTATAAATTATATCCGGATTCTGATAAAAATTCCATTTTATCCGAAATTTCTGAAGCTGAAATTTTTAGAAATTATTTAAAGTATAAGTATAATTTACAGCCTGATTTTCTTGAAATTTATTCCACAAACTGTGGAAATAACATTACGAATTTACTAAAGTTACTAAAAGAAGAAAATATAACTTTTAAAAACATAATAATTTCTCAAGATGCAACAATGCAGCTGCGAATGGAAGCTATTTTAAAAAAATACTTTTCAGAAAATATAAAAATTATTAATTTTGCGGTCTATTCATCCAAAGTCTGTGTTAAAGATGGAAAACTATGCTTTGAAAACGATATATTTGGAATGTGGGACATTGACAGATACATAACTTTGCTAATGGGCGAAATTCCAAGGCTTACAGATGATGAAAATGGATATGGTCCTAGAGGAACAGGCTATATAGCTCACATTGATATTCCGGAAAATGTTAAAAATGCCTTTTTGATATTAAAGCAAATTCATGGCGATAAAGTTAGAAAAGCCGATCCTTCTTTTACCTCAACATAAATTTTATCCTTTTCAGTTTCCAGATAAAAATCAAGTTTACTATTATTATGTTTAATTTCAGGCTTTACGTACAAAGGCTTTCCAAATGGTGAAATTTCTGTATTGTTTATACCGATGAAAAGCTGTGTTTAGTAAGTATAGTAAAACCTGTTTAAAATTGAACTGATTTATCAAATAAAACAGCAGTAATTGCTTCTTCAAGTGTATTAAAGTTATGGGTTATCTCTTTTAATTTCTTCTTGATATTAGTCCATACTTTTTCTATCGGATTATATGGAAGAAATAACAGATGCTGCCTTGTTTCCTTTATTATCTTTTTTAATACCCTTTTTCTATGAAATCTAGCATTATCCATCACTATTATCGCATTTTCCTTTAATTTTTCAATATCTCTTAAATATATCTTCCTGAACCATTCTTCAAAAAATTCACTTTCCATGGTTTCCTTGTATATCATGCTCCCTGTCAATCTATTTCCTGTTTTTCTAGCAACCAGATTTATTCTTGAATACTTTAACCCGCTTCTTTTCCCTTCAATAGTGACTTCCCTTTTGTTCCATCCGTATTCCCAGTATAATATTCATAGATTATTTCCCTGTCTCTCTTTTAAGCTTTATCCATCCGTACAATGTGTCAGAGTTTATGCCAAATTGAAGTAACGTTTTTGTTTTTCCATTTCCGTAATAAAAATTTAAAATTCTTTTCCTATAATCTTTTTCATATGCCATAATATTATTATACCATATTTCTAGGTCATTTTTATAGAAGTTTCACTATAAAATAAAAATTTTTACTATAATTCCAAAATTATAAATCCAATAAAAAATCAATAATTCGTTTTCGCTGAATTCCATTTATATTATATTCATCTAAATTATCCATAGAAAGAACATATTTTGGATAGTTATCTTCAATGTTTTTTAATGGAGAAAATTCTCGTTCAATGGTGTTTTCTGAGACTAAAAGATAAGTTGCTTGAATATATAATTTTTTATCTCCTTTTTGTGCGATGAAATCAATTTCTTTTGTTTTTAATTTTCCGATATTTACATTGTATTTTCTTCTTAACAGTTCTAAATAGATGATGTTTTCAAGATGACCAGCGATGTCGTTTGCTTTGTATCCTAATTGAGAATGTTTTAAACCTAAGTCAAGAAGATAAAATTTTTCTTGTGTTTCTAAAATGGATTTTCCTTTTATGTCATATCTTTGAACTTTTGAAATAATATACGCATTTTCAAGTGCTTTTAAATAATTGTAAACGGTTTCAACGCTTAACTTTCTACCTTGGCTTTTCAAAAAATCTGAAATTTTTTTTGCAGAAAAAATATTTCCAATATTGTCAAAAATGTATAAAATTATTCGTTCTAAAAGTTCAATATCCCTTATATTATTTCTCGCAACAACATCTTTTAGCAAGACAGAATTATAAATATCAGTCAAATACTGATAAATTGAAGTTTTATCTTGATTGAAATTGTGGATGGCAGGTAAACCTCCAAATTGCAAATATTTTTCAAAATATTCTTCATTGCTGTAAATTTTTTCTGGATTTTGAATTTTGGAAAAATCTATAAATTCTTTAAAAGATAAAGGAAAAACCTTTATTTCAACATATCTTCCTGTAATGTAGGTAGCCAATTCCGAAGATAATAAATTAGCATTCGAACCAGTGATATAAATATCACAATCTAAGTCAACTAGCAATGAATTTATCATTTTTTCCCAAGAAGCAACTTCTTGAATTTCATCTAGTAAAATATAAATTTTACCAGCTAAATTTTTTGATTTTTCAATAATATAGCTATATAATTTTTGAAAATTTGCAAATTCGGCGAACATTAAAGACTCAAAATTAATAAAAATAATATTCTCTTTATTAATTCCCTTTTCTTCAAGTTCTTTAGATATTAATTTTAAAATCATAGATTTCCCGCTTCTACGCATACCAGTAATAACTTTTATTATCGGCTTATCCATAAATTTTCTAATTTCTTTTAAATATTGCTCTCTTTTTATCATTTTATCACCACCTATATTAATATATACAAGAAATTATATACTAAATTAAAAAGTTTTTCAACTTATATTAGAAAAACTTTATAAAATAACATATTTTTTGCTTATATACTAGAAAAAATAAATAAAAATTTCTGATAAAATAAAAAAAGAGGCATAAAACCTCTTTTTGCTTTTAAATAAAAGTATAATAAAAATATTTAATAGTAAATTTCATTTTTTATAAATAAAAATTTATAAAGCTGTAATAAAAGTTAAAAATCCTAATATTACACCAGCTAAATTTGGAACAATAAGGATGAAATCTTTTTTAGGTTCTTTAGTCCATCCGTAAATAACCCAAATTAGACAAGAAATTGAAGCTGTGAGCGGTTGCCAAGGCTGAGCTTTTTCTCCTCCTAAATTAGCGATAATTTGAGGAATATAGGTTATAAACACAAAAACTCCAATAAATGCTCCAATTGAACCAACAATAGTGTTAATTTTCTTTTTGTTCATAAAATCACCTTCTTTTTTAAAAATTTATAGGTATTATAATATCACAGTTTAATATTTTTGTCAAACTTAAATATTTTGAAAATTTCTCAAACATTGTAAACAAATATCAAAAATGATATAATTTAACGAATAAAATTAAAATATAGGATAAAAAAATAATTTGATAAAAATAGAGAAAAGGAAGGGAATTTGATGAGTTTAGTGCAATTTAATAGGGTGTATAAGCAGTTTGCTGGGGAATATATATTGAAGGATATTAATTTTACGATTGAGGAGAAGGATAAGATTGGGCTTGTTGGGGTGAATGGAGCTGGGAAGTCGACGATTATTCGGATGTTACTTGATAGAGAGCGAATTGATGGGGCGGAAGATAATTTGAATGAAGTTGGGAATATTGTGAAAAGTGCTTCGATGAAAATTGGATATTTGTCGCAAAATCATGAGTTTTCAGATGAGAAAAATACGATTTATGAAGAGATGATGTCGGTTTTTGCAGAAGAGAGGGAAATTTGGCACGAACTTCAAAAGGTTAATTTGCTTTTGGGAACGGCTGAAAATGATGAGCTGGAAAAATTGATTAATAAGTCTGCGGAGTTGTCGTCGCTTTATGAGGCGAAGGGCGGATATGATATTGAGTATAAGATAAAGCAGATTTTGACTGGGCTGGAGCTGACTGAGGAATATTACAATTTGGTGCTGAAAGATTTGAGCGGTGGAGAGCAGACTAGGGTTTCACTTGCAAAATTGCTGCTATCTGAGCCAGATTTACTAATTTTAGATGAGCCGACAAACCATTTGGACCTGGTTTCGATTGAGTGGCTGGAAGATTACTTGAAACGGTATGCGAAGGCGTTTTTGCTTGTTTCACATGATAGAATTTTCTTGGATAATGTTTGTAACAAAATTTTTGAAATCGAGAATAAGAAATTGCATAAGTATGATGGGAATTTTTCTGCGTTTATCATTCAAAAAGAGATGATTTTGAAGGGGGAAATGAAGCGTTACGAAAAAGAGCAGGAAAAAATTAAGAAAATGGAAGAATACATTGACAGATTTCGAGCTGGAATAAAGGCTAGACAAGCAAAAGGGCGACAAAAAATTCTGGATAGAATTGAGCGGATGGATGACCCTGTTTTTAATCCACAAAGAATGAAATTGAAATTTGAGACAGACACAATTACCGGGGACAATGTTTTAAAAGTGAAGGGAATTTCAAAAAGTTTTGATGGCAAAAAAGTGTTGAATAATGTGAGTTTTCAGCTATTTCGTGGCGAAAGAGTTGGAATTATTGGAAAAAATGGAATTGGGAAATCAACTTTGCTAAAAATTTTGGTAAATAAATTGAAGCAGGATTCGGGAACTGTCGAGTACGGTTCTCGTGTAAAAGTCGGTTACTATGACCAAAATCACATGGATTTGACACCAGCAAACAATATTTTGCAGGAAATTAATAATTCTCTAAATTTGACGGAAGAATATTTACGAACACTTGCGGGAGCTTTCTTGTTTTCAGGCAATGATGTTTTGAAAAAAGTAGAAAAATTGAGCGGTGGAGAAAAAGTTAGAGTTTCATTCTTAAAATTGTATATGCAAAGAGCAAATTTCCTAATTTTAGATGAGCCGACAAACCATCTGGATATTTACTCAATTGAAGTTTTAGAAGACGCATTGGAAGATTTTGACGGAACAATGCTTGTCGTGTCGCATAATCGTCATTTTTTAGACACAGTTTGTAATACAATTTACTATCTTGACGAAAATGGTCTTACAAAATTTAAAGGAAATTACGAAGATTACAAAGAAAGCCTAAAAACAGCAAAATCAGCTTCTCAAGGAACAGACATCGAAACGAAGGAAGAGAAAAAACTTTCATATCAGGAGCAGAAGGAACAGTCAAGAAAAATCGCAAAATTGAAACGTGATATTGAAAAACTGGAAAAGGAAATGGAAAAAATCACAGAAATGAGAGAAAACTTGAATGCAGAATACGAAAAAGCTGGAAAAGAAAACAATATGGAAAAACTGATGGAAGTGCAGGAAAAACTGGATAGGCTGGAAGAAGAAGAGATGGAGAAGATGGAAGAGTGGGATGTGAAGAGTGGGGAGATGGAAGAAATTGAGTTATAGATAAAAAATATTTATTAAATTAAAAATATTTGTTATATTTTTATGAATTAATTTGAGTGTGATTTTTGAAGGCTAGAAAAAATAGGGGGGAGTATTAGCCTTTTTTATTTTTAAAAAATTTCAAAAAAATAAATACAAATTATTGACAAAGTAAAAAAAAGATTATACTAATATTGTGTAAGTTAATTTGTAAAAAGGGAGAAAGAAACTGATTTATTATCAAAATAGGTAAATTTGATAATAAATAATATTGAGAGGAGGTGTGAGAAAATGGGAGCAGTTGTAACTTGGCAATGTTCAGCATGTGGTAATATAATACATTCATCTTTAAGACCAAGTGGTAAAGCAGGAGGAAGATGTCCTGATACATCAAGCGGAAATCATATGTGGCAACAACAAGGATAATTTTTATAGGGAGAGTACAGAAATTTTATTTTCTTACTCTCCTTATATTTATAAAAATATATTATATTATTTTAGGGAGAATAAGATTGTATAAAGAATATAAAGAAAAAGGATATAAAGAATTAGAAAATTTAGTACTAAAAAATGATTACTATGCAATAAATGAACTTGGAGAAAGGAAATTTCAAGAAGGAAATTATAAAGAAGCATTAGAATATTTTGAAAAAGCATCTAAATTAGGAAGTGATATGGCTATAAATAATATCGGATTTTATTTTTTAGAAATTGAAAATAATTTTGAAGAAGCAGAAAAATATTTTAATAAAGCAGTGAAAAAAGGAAATATAGTTGCAATAAATAATCTTGGAGTACTTAATATCGACAAGAATAATTACGAAGATGCGGAGAAGTATTTTTTATTAACAATAGATAAAAAATGTAGTTTTGCATATAATAATTTAGGTGGGTTATATGAAAATGTTTATCAAAAATATGAAGAAGCGGAAAAATTATATCAGAAATGTTTTGAAGAAACAGAAGATACAGATTGTTTAATAAATTTGGCATATCTTTATCTAAATTATTATGAAAATAAAAATGAAGCAATAAAATATTTAAAATTAGCAATAAGTAAAGGAAATAAAGAAGCAGAGCATGTACTTTTTCATGTATTAAATGATGAGGTTTGCAGTTGTAATAATGACTAATAGAAAAGGCTAGAAAAAATACAGAAAATTCTAGTCTTTTTTATATCGTAAATTTTATAATATATTGCGACAAATATTAAGATAAAAAATAAAAAAGGAGTAAAAAACACAGTAATAGATATTTTGAAAATCATTCAGATTTTGATTGGAACTTTTCTAGAAAATATAAAAAATGGGTAGAAAAATTATTAAAAAAATTATATACTATTCTTGATACTTATATTTAGGAAAAAGGGGGAAAATAAATGGTAAATAATAAATACATTTTGGAAAATGAAAGTGACAAAATCTTAAAAAGGCTAGTTTCACAAGACAAAGAAGAATTTTTGAGTAAAAGAAGGGCAAGGGAATTGTTTGATAATAGAATATTGAAAAATATTCAAGTGGGAACTTTTGAAGGCTTGAAGGAAATAAATAGGTATTTGTTTCAGGAATGTTATGGGACTGCAGGAAAAATACGGAAACATGACATTCGGAAAGGTGATACAGTATTTTGTCGTGCAATGTATCTTGAAGATAATTTAAAGACAGTTTCTAAAATGCCTGAAAATACTTTTGAGGAAATAGTTGAGAAATATGTTGAGATGAACATAATGCATCCATTTTATGAGGGAAATGGGAGAGCTACTAGGATTTGGCTGGATCAGATGTTGATAAAAAGTCTTGGAATGTGTGTGAATTGGCAAAATATCAGTAAAAATAATTATTTATCGGCAATGAAAAGAAGTGTGATTAATGATTTGGAACTAAAGATGCTTTTGAAGGAGAATTTGACGGAAGATGTGGAAAGTAGAGATATGTTTATGAATGGGATTAATCAGTCTTATGAATATGAAAATATGGGGAAATATGATGTGAAAAAATTGGAAGTTTCAAATGAATTAGAAAAAATTAGCGAATAAAAAAGGAGATTAAAATGGAAAAATTAGTAAGAAGAGGTGGCAGTGGACATTCTCACGGTGGAGGGCATAGTCATTCACATGGAAGTAGTGGAAGTTATCATTATAGTGGACATTATGGTGGAGAACATAGTAGTGGAGAGCATTCAAGTGGACATTCAGATGGAGAAGGAAATGGGAAATCTAAAAAATCTGGTGATGATGAGCAAGAAAATTCGTCATCTTTTTGGAGAAGCCACGGATCTCATTCAGGAAGTTCAAGACAGAGGAATTGTGAAAGTATTGTTGACGCTAAGGAAAGACAGGATTGTATTGATAATAGTAATAATGCTAATAATCTTGTGTCATTTTTTATCTTCTGTGCTGTGATAGTTTTTATTTTTTTGAAAATAAAAGATTTTGGAAGAAAATAATAAAAAATAATGAGCGTTTACATTGAATGATAAAAATAGATTCTGAATTGATAATGTTTAAGATAATGGATAAAATCGTAAATATAACAGCGAGTACAGGAGAAAAGAGAAAATATGGAAATATTAATATCGGTATTAGTCGTAGTTATTGGAATTGTAATTTTGATAATAATGAATTTTAGAAATCGTAAAAAAATGGATGAATTTGATGACTTTTCGAGAGAAATGCAGGAAAGGGAAAAAAGAAAAAGAAAAGTTCGTGAAATTCAAAAATATGAAGCTGAAGAAAGAGCAAGTTTTAGTGAAAGTGCTTATGATGAAAATAGAATTTCTTCGGAAAGTGAGCCTAAACAAAATGGAAAAACAGCGAATGTAGATAAATTTGGCGTGAAGATAGTTTCGTTGGATGATATTGTTACAGAAGATTATGGGAAAGATTTTATAGAATATGATAAAAAGGAAAGCGAGGAATATCAAGAAAATATTAGAACAGCGAATATATTTATAATGTCGGGATTTTTTGGAGAAGCAAGGGATAGAATAGCTGAATCCTTGAAATTCAGCCAAAGAGCAAATTACGAGCTTGGAAAGTATTACTATTATTGCGAGAAAGATAACCAAAGTGCTGTAAACACATTAAATTTGGCATATAATTCAGGAATAAAGGAGGCTATGTATTACATAGGGCTGATTGAAGAAGAATCGGGAAATGATGAAATTGCAAAAGGCTGGTATGTGGCAGGTGCAGAAAATGGCGAAATTAATTCAATAATTAGACTAGGAAAAATTGCTGAAGAAAAGAAGGATTATGAAGAAGCAGAAAGTATTTATCTAAAAATTGCTAATACAAAAAATGCTGAATTAATATACAATCTTGTAAGAATTTACTTTAAGCAGAATAAAAGAGAAAAAATACTAGAATGGCAGGAAAAATTATTAAATGAAAAGCAAATTATGGGATTGAATTCTGAAATAATCAAGAATATTGAATTTATGCTCGGAAATGAAAAAGACAGAAAATACATGGAACTGATTAATCAGGGAAATGAACTTTTGGAAAAGAAAGATTATGGAAATGCTCAAAAATTATTTCTTGAAGCAGCACAATATAATGAAAGAGGATATTTGTTGCTTGCAAAATCATATTATGTTGCAGGCAATGGAGAAAAAGCCAAAGATATGTATAAAAAGGCTTATTCTCTAGGAGTGAAAGAGGCGGCTTATGAACTGGGAAAATATTTTGATACGGTTGAAGAAAATAAGAAAGAAGCTGAAAAATGGTATAAAATTGGGCAGGAAATGGGAGATGTAAAATCTATTTATGAACTTGGGATACTTTACGAATGCAGTAGGGAATTTGCAAAAAGTGAAGAGGAAGTATACAAGCTATATGAAAAAGCCGCTAATATGAAATATGCCCCTGTAATTAGTGATATGATATATTACAATAATAGACAGGAAAATGGGAACAAATCAAAGGAATGGGCATTTAAAGTATTAAATGAAACAGGATTGATCGAACTTGGGAGAGAAACAATAAGAGATGCACAGAATTTTCTGCAAGAAATGGGAGAATATGCGGGCGATAAAATTTCAGAAAAAAATTATGAAATTGAATACGATAACGATTTGATATATTTTATAGAAAAAAATTCTAAAGGCAGAAATATAAAGGAAGAAACTTATGAAAGAAAAAAATCAAATTTTTGGATGATATTTGGAATTATAATTTTTATACTGCAACTAATTATAAAATGTTCAGAGTATTAATTATGAAAAATAAATTTTTATACAAAAAAAGCTAGGAAATCCTAACTTTTCATC
This sequence comes from Leptotrichia wadei, assembly GCF_007990545.2. Classification (NCBI taxonomy): domain Bacteria; kingdom Fusobacteriati; phylum Fusobacteriota; class Fusobacteriia; order Fusobacteriales; family Leptotrichiaceae; genus Leptotrichia; species Leptotrichia wadei. Next base: position 2,210,812 of record NZ_AP019829.2, on the reverse strand, counting down.
AAATTATTTTTCTTATTAAAAATTTTTCCCCCAAAAATCCTGCAAACAATCCAATAAGCAATCCAGCCAAAACATCACTTGGAAAATGTACAGTTAAGTATAGTCTTGAAAAGGCAATAATAATGCTTGTTATCAGCACAGCTGGAAAGTATTTTTTAAATGTTTGTAAAAAATATATACCATTGTAAAAGATGCTGAGGTATGTCCTGAAGGAAACGAAAAATCCTTTGGGGCTTTGACTAAAAGAATAATGTCGGATATTTCTGTAAAGAGTCTTGCTCTATGCATAAGATTTTTTAAAATGACATTTACAATAATTGCATTTATAATCAATGAAATTACCGCTAAATATCCGATTTTTCGATATTTTTTGCTAGAGAGCAGAAATAATGTTATTGCAATCCATACTAATCCGTAATTTCCTAAGTTGGTAAAAAATATTAGTATGTTGCTTAGGAGTTTGGAATTTAAGCTGTGTTGAAAATTGTAAAATTGTTTAATAATAAAAATATCAATATTTTGTATAAAGTTTAACATTTTTTCTCCTAAATAATTTATTTGACAGAGTAAAAAATATAGGGGCAAATAAATTTAATCAAATTTTTAATTAACAAAAAAGAGGAAACCAGTTACAATATAATCGCCAAACTCTATTGAAAGGTGGTTCCCTCTATGATTAGAATATCAGATTTTTCCTCACTTGTAAAGACTTTTTTTAAAAATATTTTTTCCTTCAGGCTTCCGTTTGAGCAGCAGTTTAAGCTGTTTGTCTCAAAGGCCTTTGAAACGCTGTTTAGAGTTTATGTCAAAAGAGTTGATGATGCCTTTTTCCATTCCGATGAAAGAAAAGATAAATTTAAAAGCAAAGGATTTGTTAAAAGAACTGTTACTACTGCTTTCGGGCATGTCACTTTTGAACGTCGAAAATATGCAGACAAGAAAACAGGCATTCACTACTACATTGATGAAAAAATTGGGCTTAAGCGGTACAGAAGGCTTTCTGAGGAGCTGATTTTTACTATACTTTTTGAGTATCAATATGCTACGGCTTCATTTCTTGCAAAGACTTACGGTGTTTCAAGGGCTACTGTGTACAATCTTGTCAATTCTTTTGAAATGCCGAAACTTGATATTGAAAGATTTGAAAGGGATGACGATTCGCCAGTATATATGGAGATTGATGAAGACCATATGAAGTGCAGAAGAAGTAAAAACACATATATGAGGATGGTTTCAATACATCGTGGAATTGAGGAACTCTGCAGGGACAGAAACAAACTTATTGACAAACACACAATAATGTTCCCTGCATCCGTATCCCTTGAGGAAGTGTCGGAATATGTGCTTAACTATCTTGAAAAGAGATACAATATGGACAAGAAGAAGCTGATTGTGAACTCTGATGGGGGGAATATGGATAGACAGCTTTGCAGGGGAGCTTAGGATTTACAATCCGATACACATTTATGACAAGTTTCATCTAGCAAAAGCTATAGTTGAAATTTCCAAGAAGGACAAGGGAATATCAAAAAATCTTTACAGGTGGCTTGAGAAAGATAACTTTGCAGGACTTGAAAATTTTTATGAGAATTTCAAGGAAAAGGAGAATGTGAGCCAGAGAAGAAAGGAGCAGATGAAGATGCTGCTTAACCAGTATGAGAAGATAAGAAGGATATATACTGAAGAGGATTACATAGGCTCAAGGACGGAAGCCCTTGTGTCCCACGAATGCTCAAGATTTTTGTCAAGCAGGCCGAAAGCGTTTTCAAGAAGGAAGATAAAGGCAAGAGCGTTATACCACACTTTCTTTGCAAACTATGGAAAAAACAGGGAAAAGGCGTATGAACTGTACTTTAGCGGCAAAAGAACGAGTTCACTAGAAAAGGTAATAGAGATGGAACGCTTGCCAGAAATTGTTAATGAAACAGGAAAAAGCACAAACATTCCATATTTGAGAGGAGGAGAATGTCCGATTAGGGAAGTTTTGAAAGAAATATCACAAAGTAAAATATTTTAAAAAAAGCAGTCAAAAAAGATTTGTTGTGGTATTTAATGACCGCCCCTATATTTTTTACTCTGTCAATTTATTTTTAGGGATATTATATATGAAAAATTTTAAAAAACAAAGAGAAAAATAAAATAAATAAAACAGTCAAGCAAAGAATCCTGAATAAAACCTTGTTTGACTGTATTTTTTGTTTAGCCTGTTTATTTTGCAACGTTTAAACGTTCAGCGTGATGAGATTTTCCGTGTAAATGATGCTTGTAGTTGAATAATAATGCTGTGCAGATAATTGTAACTACACTTGCGATTAAAGTACCGTAAAACTCAATAGTGTGAACAGGCACATTTTTGAAAAATCTTACAAATCCTTCTGGAGCGATTATGATATAAGTTGTAACAACCATTGTCATAAACATTGAAGGAATTAATGCGAATAAGAATGGTTTTCCTTTTTTAACAAGCCATACTGTTGCAGTCCATAATGAAACTGCCGCCAAAGTTTGGTTTGCCCATGCAAAATATCTCCAAATAACGTTAAAGTCAATAGTTGTTAAATAAATACCAACGACAAATAAAGGTATTGCAATTAAAAATCTGTTTTTTATTGGAGCCTGTTTAATTTTGAAAATATCAGCAATAATTAATCTTGAACCTCTAAAGGCAGTATCTCCCGAAGTAATAGGACAAGCAACGACACCTAGTACAGCTAGAAATGCCCCAAATACACCGAGCAATTGAACAGATGCTTTATTTACAACAACTGCAGGAGTTCCGGCAGCGGCAAGTTCCTTAATTCCACCAAAAACTGTCATCGCAGCGGCAGCCCATACTAGCGCAACTACACCTTCTGAAATCATGGCACCATAAAAAACTTTTCTTCCTTCAGTTTCATTTTTTAGGCAACGTGCAACCATTGGGGATTGAGTAGCATGGAAACCGCTTACTGCACCGCAGGCTATTGAAATAAATAAGTAGGGAAACATTGAAGTTCCTTTAGGATGCGGATTTCCTTTAAAAATTTCAGTAATTTCAGGAATTGCAAAAGCACCTTTAAATTGCCCGTAAATTAACATTGTCCCAATACCAATCGCCATAAATAACAATGCAAAACCAAAGATTGGGTAAATTTTGGCAATGATTTTATCAAGTGGGAGAATTGTTGCTAAAATATAATAAGCAATTATAATAATTGTAAAAGTCATGGCACTTACACCCGGAATTAAATTGTGAAGAATATCAGCAGGTGATTTTATAAATACCACTCCAACTAAAATAAGTAAAACAATTGAGAAAACTCTCATAATCTGCTGCATGACAACACCTAAATTTTGTCCGACAAGTTCTCCAATACTGCTTCCCTTATCCCTAAGCGAAAGCATACCAATCAAGAAATCGTGAACTGCTCCTCCAAATATACATCCAAAAACAATCCACAAAAATGCGGCTGGTCCCCATAAAGCACCTGCAATCGCTCCAAATATCGGTCCTGTTCCGGCAATATTTAAGAATTGAATCAAAAATGCTTTTGGAGTGCTGATTTGCACATAATCGACACCGTCGTAATATTCAATTGAGGGTGGTGTTCTATCAGGTTCTATTCCAAAAACTTTTTCTACAAATTTACTGTAAAATGCGTAACCCAAAATAAGAGCAACTATTGCTAAAATAAAAGAAATCATAATGAAAACCTCCTAATAACTTTATATAAAAAATTTAAAAATTATTCTATTAATAATATAATAGCCTGATTTTATAAAAAAACAAGTATATTTTTAAAAAATTTAATAAAAATATAATTGTTAATTACAAAATTATGTATTAAACATAAAGTAAAAAAGATAAAAACAAAGTAAGTAAGAGGTCTGTCTCATAAGATAAATAAAATTATCAAATCATAAATTTTATTTATTTTACTATATTTTTTAAATCAATAAAAATAATATCTTTTGCTTTTTATGCTTTTTACAAAATATATAATATTTATTAATAAAATTATTTTTAACTTATGAGACATCCTTTTTTTTGAAAAAAGTATAATTATTTAGTATTATTTCTTATATTTAAAATAGTGGATTAGCTGTAATTTGTTTAATAAGAGTCAAAACTCTTTATTGCTAAGATAATTAAAATATAATTTCCTTTTTTTTAAATAAATAGATCTAGTATAAAACACTTAAAATATAGTATTTAACATAAATCTTTAAATCAAATTTTACAGTATACTAAAAAATTTAAAAAAGTAGTTGACAAATAATCCCTTTTATGATAATATATATCTTGTCGATACGAAAATGTATCATGGACAATAGAGATATTAATAATGTAAAGAAGCAATTAAGTGTATAATCAACAAGTCAAGCATCTTGAAAAAGATGGCGTCAAGACTAATTAGGTGAAATTTAAATATATAAGAATATATTGAATGAAGAGTTTGATCCTGGCTCAGGATGAACGCTGACAGAATGCTTAACACATGCAAGTCTTTGGCGAAGCTGTGCTTGCACAGCCTAGCCAAGGCGGACGGGTGAGTAACGCGTAAGGGACTTGCCCTGCAGTCAGGGATAACAGACGGAAACGACTGATAAAACCTGATAAAGTCAGGCGGACTCATGTCCAGCCTGATGAAAAGGAATGCTGCAGGAGAGCCTTGCGTCCTATTAGCTTGTTGGTGGGGTAACGGCCCCACCAAGGCGATGATAGGTAGCCGGCCTGAGAGGGTGGACGGCCACAAGGGGACTGAGATACGGCCCTTACTCCTACGGGAGGCAGCAGTGGGGAATATTGGACAATGGGGGCAACCCTGATCCAGCAATTCTGTGTGCACGATGAAGGTCTTCGGATTGTAAAGTGCTTTCAGCAGGGAAGAAAAAAATGACGGTACCTGCAGAAGAAGCGACGGCTAAATACGTGCCAGCAGCCGCGGTAATACGTATGTCGCGAGCGTTATCCGGAATTATTGGGCATAAAGGGCATCTAGGCGGCCCTGTAAGTCTAGGGTGAAAACCTGCGGCTCAACCGCAGGCCTGCCCCGGAAACTACAGGGCTAGAGTGCTGGAGAGGTGGACGGAACTGCACGAGTAGAGGTGAAATTCGTAGATATGTGCAGGAATGCCGATGATGAAGATAGTTCACTGGACGGTAACTGACGCTGAAGTGCGAAAGCTAGGGGAGCAAACAGGATTAGATACCCTGGTAGTCCTAGCTGTAAACGATGATTACTGGGTGTGGGCATGAAGAGTGTCCGTGCCGAAGCAAATGCGATAAGTAATCCGCCTGGGGAGTACGGCCGCAAGGCTGAAACTCAAAGGAATTGACGGGGACCCGCACAAGCGGTGGAGCATGTGGTTTAATTCGACGCAACGCGAGGAACCTTACCAGATCTTGACATCCTGCGAAGGCCTGCGAGAGCAGGCTGTGCCTCCGGGAACGCAGAGACAGGTGGTGCATGGCTGTCGACAGCTCGTGTCGTGAGATGTTGGGTTAAGTCCCGCAACGAGCGCAACCCCTATTGCCAGTTGCCATCATTAGGTTGGGGACTCTGGCGAGACTGCCTGCGAAGAGCAGGAGGAAGGCGGGGGTGACGTCAAGTCATCATGCCCCTTATGATCTGGGCTACACACGTGCTACAATACCGGCACAGAGAGCTGCAAGGCGGCAACGCCAAGCCAACCTTCAAAGCCGGTCCAAGTTCGGATTGAAGCCTGCAACTCGGCTTCATGAAGCTGGAATCGCTAGTAATCGCAGATCAGCAATGCTGCGGTGAATACGTTCTCGGGTCTTGTACACACCGCCCGTCACACCACGAGAGTTGTCTGCACCTGAAGCTGCCGGTCCAACCGCAAGGGGGAAAGCATCTAAGGTGTGGATAGTGATTGGGGTGAAGTCGTAACAAGGTATCCGTACCGGAAGGTGCGGATGGATCACCTCCTTTCTAAGGAGCGATAAGCACTGCTTCTTTATGTATCTTATGGGCGTGTAGCTCAGGTGGTTAGAGCACTGTGCTGATAACGCAGGGGTCGCTGGTTCGAGTCCAGCCATGCCCACCATAAGATGTCTTGGGGATATAGCTCAGTTGGGAGAGCGCTGCCCTTGCAAGGCAGAGGTCAGCGGTTCGAACCCGCTTATCTCCACCAATATTATTATTTAGGACAATGGGAAATGAATAGTAGGTAAAAGATTATAACTGAACTGGAGTAAAAAAAGTTATTCTGGATAAAAAAGCTAGAAAGGGCACACGGAGGATGCCTAGGCAACAGCAGCCGACGAAGGACGTGATAAGCTGCGATAAGCCGGGAGGAGATGCACATAATCGCTGATCCCCGGATTTCCGAATGGCAAACCTGCATGCCTGGAGGGCATGCGTGAAACGGCAAGCCTGCGAACTGAAACATCTAAGTAGCAGGAGGAAAGGAAAGTAAAAACGATTCCCTGAGTAGCGGCGAGCGAACGGGGAAAAGCCTAAACCGTGCCAGTGCCAAGCGGACAGCGTTGCTGGCACGGGGTTGCGGGACTTCCATTAACGGATTGTCATAATGTTTAATCTGCATATGTAAGTGGAACCAGCTGGGAAGCTGGACCGAAGAAGGTGAAAGTCCTGTAGAACATAAAGCGTATGTGGAGACTGGAAGCACCCGAGTAGCGTCAGGCACGAGGAATCTGGCGTGAATCAGCGTGGACCAAATCACGCAAGGCTAAATACTGCTGTTGACCGATAGTGAAGAGTACCGTGAGGGAAAGGTGAAAAGAACCCTGAGCAAGGGAGTGAAACAGAATTTGAAACCGTGTGCCTACAAACGGTAGGAGCCCGTTCCGGGTGACTGCGTGGATTTTGGTTAATCATCCTGCGAGTTATGGCTGGTGGCAAGGTTAATAGACGGAGCCGAAGGGAAACCAAGTCTTAACAGGGCGACAAGTCGCCGGCCATAGACGCGAAACCTAGTGATCTAGGCCTGTCCAGGCTGAAGCTGAGGTAAGACTCAGTGGAGGGCCGAACTCACCGCCGTTGAAAAGTTGGGAGATGAGGCAGGTCTAGGGGTGAAAAGCCAATCGAACTAGGAGATAGCTCGTTCTCCGAAATGCATTTAGGTGCAGCCTTGAACTGAGATATGTGGGGGTAGAGCTCTGTATGATCTAGGGGGCGTACTGCTTACCGAAATCAAGCAAACTTCGAATACCATATATTATGTTCAGGAGTGAGTCCGTGGATGACAAGGTCCTCGGACGAGAGGGGAACAGCCCAGACCGCCAGCTAAGGTCCCTAATTATGTCTAAGTGGGAAAGGAGGTGGACATTCATAGACAACCAGGAGGTTGGCTTAGAAGCAGCCATGCCTTGAAAGAGTGCGTAATAGCTCACTGGTCGAGAGTGCCTGCGCCGAAGATGTAACGGGGCTAAGACATAAACCGAAGCTGCGGAAGGTACCTTGTATCTTGGTAGGAGAGCGTTCTGTAGGCCGTCGAAGGGATGCCGCAAGGCCATCCTGGAGGTATCAGAAGCGAGAATGCAGGAATGAGTAGCGAGAAGGCGGGCGAGAATCCCGCCGGCCGGAAGTCCAAGGTTTCCAGGGGAAGGCTTGTCCGCCCTGGGGAAGTCGGGACCTAAGCATAAGCAAAATTGTGACGGCGAATGGAAAACAGGTTAATATTCCTGTACCGCTGTTATCGCTTGAGAGACGGAGTGACGCAGGAAGGTATGTGAGAAGGCTGACGGTTTAGCCTTTCTAAGGGCCCAGCGTGGGCGCGCAGGAAAATCCGCGCGCCTAGACGTGAGACCTGACGGGGAAGTGCATTTGCATAAGTCGCAGATCCTACACTGCCAGGAAAAACTTCTATCGATGAGAAGCAGCGCCCGTACTGTAAACCGACACAGGTGGACAGAGTGAGAAACTTAAGGCCGACAGGATAACTCTAGCTAAGGAACTCTGCAAAATAGCCCCGTAACTTCGGGAGAAGGGGTGCCTGACATACCTGAAGAGAGAGACGCTCCCAGGGGAAACAGGCCGCAGTGAAGAGTCTCAAGCAACTGTTTACCAAAAACACAGGTCTATGCTAAGCTGAAAGGCGACGTATATGGGCTGACACCTGCCCAGTGCCGGAAGGTTAAGAGGAGGGGTGAGAGCTCCGATTTGAAGCCCCGGTGAACGGCGGCCGTAACTATAACGGTCCTAAGGTAGCGAAATTCCTTGTCGGGTAAGTTCCGACCTGCACGAATGGTGAAATGATTTGAGAGCTGTCTTGGCTGGAGACCTGGTGAAGTTGTAATGCCGGTGAAGATACCGGCTACCTGCAGTAGGACGGAAAGACCCCGTGGAGCTTTACTGCAGCCTGGCATTGGGTTCTGGCAGTGTGTGTATAGGATAGTTGGGAGACTGTGATGCAGTGGCGTCAGCCATTGCGGAGTCGCTGTTGGAATACCAACCATATGCTGCCGGAATTCTAATCTGGCAACGGAGACAGTGCTAGGCGGGCAGTTTGACTGGGGCGGTCGCCTCCCAAAGAGTAACGGAGGCGCTCAAAGGTTCCCTCAGGCTGGATGGAAATCAGCCTGAGAGTGCAAACGCATAAGGGAGCTTGACTGCAAGACTGACGGGTCGAGCAGGTACGAAAGTAGGAGTTAGTGATCCGGCGGTTCCGCATGGAAGGACCGTCGCTCAACGGATAAAAGCTACCCCGGGGATAACAGGCTGATACTTCCCAAGAGTCCATATCGACGGAAGTGTTTGGCACCTCGATGTCGGCTCGTCTCATCCTGGGGCTGGAGAAGGTCCCAAGGGTTGGGCTGTTCGCCCATTAAAGAGGCACGCGAGCTGGGTTCAGAACGTCGTGAGACAGTTCGGTCCCTATCCACTGCAGGCGCCTGAATACTGAAAAGATCTGACCTTAGTACGAGAGGACCGGGTTGGACAGACCTCTGATGCATCAGCTGTCACGCCAGTGGCACGGCTGAGTAGTCACGTCTGGCACGGATAACCGCTGAAAGCATCTAAGCGGGAAGCCAGCTTTGAGATGAGTATTCGCAGTATCCATAGAGAACATATGGTTGATAGGCTGGGGGGGTGCAAGTGCAGCAATGCATTCAGCTGACCAGTACTAATATTACGTCTGCTTTTAAGGTGATCTTTTACTTCTGCTATTTATTTCTCATTGTCTTGATAGGCAGCATATATATCCAGTTTGGTGATGATAGCGACAGGGATACACCCGGTAACATTTCGAACCCGGCAGTTAAGTCTGTTAGCGCCTAAAATACTTGGACTTGTCCTGGGAAGATAGGCGGTTGCCAAACTTTTTTGAATATGTGTGTCTCCGTAGCTCAGCTGGTTAGAGCATCTGACTGTTAATCAGAGGGCCGTTGGTTCAAGTCCAACCGGGGACGCCATTTTTTTTATTTTATGAGAAATTTTATAAATAAAGATACGAGGTTATTTATGTATGATTTTACAGTATGTATTGTAACATATAATACACCAAAAAGTGATTTAGAAAAAATAATTAAATGTTTTCAAAGTATTAACTTGAATTTTAAATTATGGATTTCGGATAATTCAGAAACAGATGAATTGAAGAATTTTTTTGAAAATATTGGTGATGCCAGAATAGAATATATTTTTAATGATTCTAATAAGGGGTTTGGAGCTGGACATAATGTTATTATTAACAAATTAATTAATAACTCTGAAATATCAGAATTTCATTTAATTATTAATGCAGATATTTATTTTGAAAAAAATGTGATTGAAAAAATTATTGAATATATGAGAGATCATAATGAAATTGGACAAATAGGACCCAAAATTAGAGATTTTAAAAGAAAATTTAGTTATACTTGTAGATTGTTTCCAACACCTGTAAATCTTATTTTTAGAAGGTTTTTGCCATTTAAGAACATTGTTGAAAAAATGAATTATGATTATGAAATGAAATGGGCAAATTTTGATGATATAATGGAAGTACCAATTCTTTCAGGGTGCTTCATTTTTTTGAGAGTCTCTGTATTAAAAGAAATTGGTGGATTTGATGAACAGTATTTTATGTATATGGAAGATTATGATTTATGTCGAAGAATTGGGGAAAAATATAAAGTCATTTATTATCCAAAAGTTGAAATATTTCATGAGCATGAGAAAGCTTCGTATAAGTCAAAAAAACTAATGATATTACATATGAAATCGGCGATTAAGTATTTTAATAAGTGGGGATGGTTTTTTGATAAGAAAAGAAAAATAAAAAATAGAGAATGTATGGATAAATATAAATGTAATTAAAATTATTTAAAATTTAGAAAATAGAGTATTTAATAAAAATATTAAAATTTTTTGAAAATTTAAAAGAATACTAGAAATTATTGTTATTAAAATGTTATAATAATAGAAAATTATGTTGATATTATAATTTTATAAATGAAAAAATATAACTTATAGGCGATTGTAAAAGTAATAATACAAAAATTTAACTAAACACAGTATTTTAATAAAAATATTAAAATTTTACTGTAAAAATACTGGATAAAAAATAGTAAGAATTAGAATTATAAAAGCATTATAATTATTTGAAATTTTAAACTTTTACAAATGACTAATATAACTTAAAAAAGGAGATAAATGTCGTGAAAAAAAAGATTTTTTATAGAATAGTTTTGTTTACATTAATTGGAAATACAATATTTGCTGCAGGAAAAAATGAAAAAAGAATAACTCCTCAACAATTTGAAAATGGTGTAATTGAGGCAAAAGAAAAGCTTGAAAATAATTTAAATAAGGCTGAAGAAAGTGTAAAAACTAAAAGAGGTAAATTAAATAAGTTTATTTCTAAAGTAAAAGGTAAAAGCTGGAAATTAGTTTGGGATGATGAATTTAATGGAGATTATTTAGACAGTACAAAGTGGGCTTACTGGGAGAATGGAAATCCTTGGAATGCAGGGAATTATATTGATGAAAATGGGAAATTAGTAAACCAGTATGGATTTGATGCAAAACACTATTACTTGAGAGATAATGTTAAAGTTGAAAATGGAAATATGGTTATAACATTGAAAAAGGAAAATGATAAAAAGGTAAATGTGGATGGTATTGAAAGAAAAATTCTTTATAGTTCAGGAGCGATTCATACAAGAAACCTTTATAATGTGAAATATGGAAAAATTGAAATGAGAGCAGCTATGCCTAAGGGAATTGGAACTTGGCCTGCATTCTGGCTATGGCCTGAAGGATATTCTCAAGCTGATGGAAAACCTGCAATTGGTGAGATTGATATAGTGGAAACTGATGGCGGTGAGATGAATCGTGTTACAGGGACAGCGCATGTTTTAAGAAGTGACAATACTTATGAATCATTTGAAGGCAGTGACTATAAAATAAGTAAATGGTCTAAAGAGAAATTGACAAATTTCAATACTTATGCAGTAGAATGGGATGATAAGGAAATAAAGTGGCTATTTAATAACAAAGTATACAAAAGATTTAGTTACAAGGAATTAGAGAAAAAAGGGTTGCAAAATCCGTTTAATCAACCATATTTTATAATGATAAATGTGGCTTTGAGCAAAAAAACGGGAGAAGATGGAGATGTAGATTTTCCAACAGAAATGAAAGTTGATTATGTAAGAGTTTATCAGAAAAAATAATTCATACTAAACCCCATTTAAATAATGAATATATTATAAATCTTTTTAGTAGTTTAAACCTGATATTTATTTTCAAATAATTAAAATAAATATTTGCTTTTTAAACGGGGAATAGTATCGATTTAATTAATAAAAGTGAAAATAATTTAGGTGGAGAGAATCTTGTAAAAGAAATCTTTCTGCCTTTTTTTGTTTATTTTATATTTTTTTATAAAAAAACAGAATATTTTTGAGGTGAGTGTGTAAAAATTTTTGCGTGAATAGAGCAGTAAAGTATTGAATTTACTGGATTTATCTATTAGTTTACACAAAATTATAGACACACTCTATAAGAAATATATTTTATCCTTTTTATAAAGTCTGTAAGAATAGTATTTTTTAATTCTCTGGAATATATAAAATTTATGTCAAAAAAATCATTTTTTATTTATGAGAGACTCTCAATTTTATATAAAATAATTGGATTATTTTTTTATTCAAAATAATTTTTTGTTTTATCAAACTTTTGTTGAATTTTATCCTTTTCAGAAATTGTTAATTCGTCAGAATTTATTCCAAATTCTTCAAACTTCCAGTCAATATTTATTGTTTCATCATTCCACAAAATTCCACTATCATATTCTGGGGCATATAAATCTGTGCATTTATAAGTAAATTCTGTTTCATCTTCAAGTGTTAAAAAGCCATGTGCAAAGCCTTCTGGAATATAAAACATCAGTTTATTTTCGGCAGATAATTTTACCGCATGCCATTTTCCAAAAGTTTCGCTGTCCTTTCTCAAATCAACTGCCACATCGTAAACGCTTCCCTTTATCACACGTACTAATTTTCCTTGAGAGTGCTTTGTCTGGAAGTGAAGTCCACGTAAAACGCCTTTTTTAGATTTTGAATGGTTATCTTGAACGAAGTCCATTGTGAGTCCCAATTCTTCAAAAGATTTCTTGTTATAAGTTTCCATAAAGAATCCTCTTTTATCTCCAAAAATTTTTGGCTCAATTATTACTAAGCCTTTTATTGGGGTTTCTTTTATTGTAAAATTATTCATTAGTCTACTCCTTTTTTTATGAATTTAATTATTTATTTCCATACATTTCTTCGTAATACTTTTGATAATCTCCTGAAACTACTTCATTTACCCAGTCCTGATGTTCCAAGTACCATTTTACAGTCTTTCTGATACCTGTTTCAAAGTCTGTTTCTGGATACCATCCTAAATCTCTTGCAATTTTTGAAGGATCAATGGCATATCTCATATCGTGCCCAAGCCGATCTTGAACATAAGTAATTAAATCATAATTTATATTTTGCAAGTCAGTTTTTAAAACTTTTTTATATTCATCATTATTTTCAATTTCTTCTCTTAAAACATCAATAACTAATTTTACAATATTAATATTTTGCTCTTCGTTAAAGCCTCCAATATTGTAAATTTCATAAATGTCAGCATTTCTTAGAACCAAGTCAATTCCTTTACAATGATCCTCCACATAAAGCCAGTCCCTTACATTGTCCCCTTTTCCATAAACGGGCAATTTTTTACCCTCTAGCACATTCTTAATCATAAGTGGAATTAATTTTTCTGGAAAATGGTAAGGACCATAGTTATTTGAACATCTTGTAATATTTATTGGCATTTTGTAAGTTTCACCGTAGGCAATTACAATGTGATCTGCACTCGCTTTGGAAGCTGAATACGGGCTTCTTGGATCAAGGGTAGTTTTTTCTGTAAAGAAATTTTTTCCATAAGTTTTTAAATTTGTTCTATTTTTTACAACTTTTTTCACTTCCTCATCATCAATTACTAAGTCGATGGCTATGTCATAATCTTTTGACAAGCTTCCGTAAACTTCATCAGTTGAAACTTGTAAATATTTTACTCCATCCTTGTAAATTGGGTAGCCATTTTCATCTTTTGCAATAGTCCACGCTTTTTTTGCATTTTCCAAAAGATTTTGCGTACCAAGAATATTTGTTTCCAAAAAAATTTGCGGATTTTCAATAGAACGGTCAACATGCGATTCCGCCGCAAAATTCACAACAAAGTCAACTTCATTTTCAGAAAAGACTCTGGCAATTTCCCTTTGATCACGAATATCAACCTTTTCAAATTTTACTCTTTCATTCTTAATTTCATTGGCAATCGTGCCTAAATTTCCTGCATAAGTAAGCACATCGACCACAATTACTCTAATATCATCATCTTTGTATTTATTTAAAATATATTTTAAATAATTAGAGCCAATAAAGCCGGCAGCACCTGTCACTAAATATGTTTTCATATTTTCCTCCTAATTAATTACTGTAATTTACAGCTTTTTATTTATCATCACTAGATAAATTATACAATTTTTTTTTAGTTTTTTCCAAACAAAATTTTAATAAAATAGACTTGACTTAATAAAAAAAGGGTATATAATAGTAGTAAGAAATATTTTAATGAAAATTTAAAATTTAAAATTAAGGATGTGAATGAAATGCGTGTAATTATCTTAAAAAATGCTGATGAAGTGGCAAGATGGAGTGCTTATCAGATCACTAAAAAAATATTAAAATTTAAGCCTACAAGGGAAAAGCCCTTTGTGCTGGGACTTCCTACGGGATCTACGCCACTTGCGACTTATCGGGAATTGATAAATTTGTATAATAAAGGGATATTGTCGTTTGAAAATGTCATGACTTTTAATATGGATGAATATGTGGGATTAAAGCCTGAAGATCCGCAAAGTTATCACTATTTTATTAAATAGTGCAAGAACACTCGCAACTTTAGTCGTGAGACATGTACTCATAGGGTATGAATTGCACGAAGTTTTAGTAAGCATATAGGGAAACTTGTATGTAGACACGGAGCAAAACCGTGCAACAAAGAAACTGAATTGCTGGGAACTCTTAAAGCTAGTATAACCACAACATAATACCTAAGTGAGAATATGGTATAAGTGTGATGGTAGCGAAAGCAGAAAAAATATACTAGATGGTGTAAGGTTAAATCCTAAACATTATGATAATAGACAATCAGCAGCTAAGCCTGAAAAGGAAAGTTCAACGACTATCCCTCGTGAGGGGAGTACAATACAAGCGATTGGTATTGGAAGTGGTTTCGCCTAAGTCCTTGAAATAGGATATGGATAAGATATAGTCTGTGCTTGTTAGAGATAACAAGAAGTTCATAAGAGAACTGCATAAGTAGTAGCGTACTTATGTGAACGACGCTTCCCGCTGTTGTGGGGTTTTAAAAACTTTAAAAATATTTAAAAATAAATAAAAAATATTACTTTTTTGACAGATAAAATGTAGAATACATGGTATAATATCTCTGATGAAAAGGTGATATCTATGTATTTAACTTTAAAACAACAGGTAAAACATCTTAGTAAAAAAGAGTTTAGAAATTTAAAATATTTGTGCCATATAGCTAAAAATTTAAAGAATCAGGCTATATACAATGTTAGACAATACTATTTTAAAAATAAAAAGTATTTAAGTTATAACGAAAACTATAAAATGCTTAAAAATAGTGAGAACTATAAAAAATTAAATTCTAATATGGCTCAACAAATTCTAAAAGAAGTAGACGGAAGTTTCAAATCATTTTTTGGACTTTTAAAACTTGCTAAGAATGGTCAATACGATAATAAAAAAATAAAATTACCTAATTATCTTGCTAAAGATGGTTTTACAACTCTTGTTATAGGTTTTGTAAGATTAAAAGATGATATTCTGATAGTTCCTTATTCAAATTCATTTAGAAAGACACATAAGGAAATCGCAATAAAACTACCATCAGTATTAAAAGACAAGAAGATAAAAGAAATTAGAATAATACCAAAACAATATTCTAGGTACTTTGAAATTCAATATACTTATGAGGTAGAAGAAGTTCGAAGGGAATTAAATGAAAACAATGCACTAGGAATTGATTTAGGTATAGACAATCTATGTACTTGTGTAACTAATAATGGAGTTTCATTCATAATAGATGGTAGAAAATTAAAATCAATAAATCAATACTATAACAAGATAAATGCAAAATTACAAAGTATAAAAGATAAGCAAAAGATAGAGCATATAACATTAAGGCAAAAGAGAATAGCTAGAAAGAGAAATAATCGTATAGAAGATTATCTTTCAAAAGCAGCAAGAATAATTGTAAATTATTGTCTTAATAATGATATAGGAAAAGTAGTTTTAGGATATAATGAAGATTTTCAAAGAAATTCAAATATAGGAAGTATAAATAATCAAAATTTTGTAAATATACCATATGGAAAAATAAGAGATAAATTACAATATCTATGTAAACTAGATGGAATAGAATTTAAACTGCAAGAAGAAAGTTATACATCAAAAGCAAGTTTCTTTGATGAAGATGAAATTCCAATATATGATAAAGAAAATCCGCAAGAATATAAATTCAGTGGAAAAAGAATAAAAAGAGGACTATATCAAACAAGTACAGGTAAATTTATAAATTCAGATTGTAATGGAGCATTAAATATTTTAAAAAAAAGTAAAGTTGTGGATTTAAGTATCCTATACAATAGAGGTGAGCTGAACACGCCTAAAAGAATAAGGGTAGTGTAAAGCTATCAAACTTCTTAGAAAATTTTTAAATGTTTTTAAAGATTTTAGAACCCTGCGACTTTAGTCGTGGGAGGTTCAGGAATGAGAACTTTTTTAAGCATATTAATATAAAAAAAGAAAATATAAATATTCTAAATGGATGTGCTGAAGATTTAGAGGAAGAATGTCATAACTATGAGGAAAAAATAAAAAAATCTGGCGGGATTCAGCTGTTTTTAGGCGGAGTTGGAGAAGATGGGCATATTGCATTTAATGAGCCAGGTTCATCGCTTTCTTCGCATACACGTGATAAGGATTTAACTTATGACACAATTTTGGCAAATTCCAGATTTTTTGACAATGATATTGAAAAAGTACCAAAATCAGCTTTGACAATTGGTGTGGGGACACTTATGGATTCAAAGGAGGTTATGATCCTTGCAAATGGGTATAAAAAGGCTCGTGCGGTTTATCATGGAGTAGAAGGCGGAGTTAATCATCTTTGGACAATTTCGGCTTTGCAGCTGCATAGAAGGGCAGTGCTGGTAATTGATGAGATGGCGGCTTCGGATATAAAAGTTAAGACTTATAGGTATTTTAAGGAAATTGAAGCTAAGAATTTGGATTTAGAAAAATATAAAAAATATTTAATAGAATTGGCAAAATAAGTTTTATTAATTTTCTTATTGTTAATGAATGTTTTTCTATAGTTTTTATGTTTTTTCTTTTTTTCAAAGCAAGGGAAATCAATCGCCATTTCCCTTGTATCCCTGGCTTGTCTAAGTACTTTTTTGAAACAAAATTGAAACTCGCTTTTTGATAATAGTTATTTCATCTGTTTAAAGATTATTAAAAAGCTCAAACAGTCAATTTTATTCCAAAAAAATCACGATATTTTTAATTTAATTATAATAGTTGTTTTGAAAAAACATACTAAGTAGAATAAGAAAAAACAGTTATTAACTAAAATATTCTAAAATAAAAATAAAGAGAGGAGCTATTGTTAAGATGATTATAAAAAATGCAAAGATATTTGATGGGGAGAAGTTTATTGGGGAAAATGCGGTTGTTTTGGAAGGGAAATTTATAAGAAAGATAGTGGATTTTTCTTTGATTGATGAAAAAGAGCTGGAAAATCAGGAAGTTATTGATGTTGAGGGGATGGTTTTGTCGCCTGGATTTATTGATTTGCAAATTAATGGGTGTGGAGGAGTGCTGTTTAATGATGATATTTCTAGGAAAGCGTTGGAAATAATGAATGAAACTAATAAAAGATATGGGTGTACTTCGTTTTTGCCTACGCTCATAACTTCTCCAGATGAGAAGATAGAAAAGGCCATTGAGCTTGTGAAGGGAATGGAAGATAATGAGGAAATTGGAGTTTTGGGACTTCATATTGAAGGACCTTATATAAGTGTGGAAAAAAAGGGGATTCATCGTTCTGAATATATAAGAGTTTTGTCGGATGAGATGATTGAGAAAATAGCTAAGGCAGGACCAGAAGTTACTAGAATAATAACGATAGCACCTGAAAAGGCTAAAGTTGAACATTTGAAGAAATTGAGGAATGCTGGGATTAATGTGGCTATTGGGCATACGAATGCAACTTACAAAGAGTGTGTGGAAAAGAAGGAATATTATAATTGCGGAACGCATTTGTATAATGCAATGAGAGGACTGGATTCGAGAGAGCCTGGAGTTGTTGGATTTTTATTTAATAATGATACTACGAATTGCGGGATAATAGTTGACGGGCTTCATATAGATTTTGCTTCTGTGGAAATTGCTAAGAAGATAATGAAGGATAGACTTTATCTTGTGACAGATGCGGTGAGCCCTGCTGGAACTGATAATATGACAGAATTTATGTTTGAAGGAAACAGAGTTTTATATAGGGATGGAAAATGTATTTCTCCAGAGGGAACTTTGGGGGGATCTTCGCTTGTTATGATAAAAGGAGTACAAAATCTAGTGGAAGAAGTTTATATTTCGCTTGAGGAAGCACTTAGAATGGCAACTTCCTATCCTGCTGAAGCGGTGGCTATTGATGAAAAATATGGATTTATAAAGGAAGGTTATTTTGCAGATTTGACGTATTTTGATGAAAACTTTAATGTGAAGGGGATAATAAGCAAAGGGAAATTGACTAGATATTAAGGATATTTGTATAATAAAACTTAAAATTTTAGGAAAAAATTTTTAAAATTGTAAAATATAAGTGGAAAAATTTGAAAAAAAGTTTGTTTTTTGTTATACTTTAATTGAAAAAAAGTTTGATAAAAAATTACTTTAAAACGGAGGAGAGTTTTTTTGTATATTTTTTATTTTGCTAGCTTACTTGTGGCTTGTAATTTGAAAATTATGTGGTTATCAGGCAAGTTTATTATGAAACTGCTTCAAAATCAAGATATTAAATTGAAATTACGAAGATTTATTTTTGTTTGATTTTAAGGTTGTATTACTATGTATAAATAAAAGTTTTTTGATTTTCAAAAAATTTAGGAAATAAAATTGTATTAGGAAATTGTAAAAGTAATGGGTATAAAATTTAAGTAATGAGTTTAAAATCTCTTGCTAAAAAATTGAAATAGAAGATTAAAACTGAGAAAACCTTTATTAATGGAATTTTATAAACTTTTACAAAGGACTAAAATAAAATTGTATATTAAGGAGATAAAAAAGAATGAAATTAAATTTTAGCTATCAATTTGCAAAAAATTTTTTTAACGAAAATGAATTAAAACAAATTAAGCCTTATGTGGAATTGGCAAATGAAGTATTAACTTCAAAAACTGGAGCAGGAAACGACTTTTTAGGATGGGTTGACTTGCCTGAAACTTATGATAAAGATGAATTTGCTAGAATTAAAAAAGCGGCTGAAAAAATTAAAAATGATTCAGAAGTTTTAGTTGTAATTGGAATTGGAGGGTCATATTTAGGAGCAAAGGCTGCAATTGAATTTTTATCGCACAGCTTTTACAATAACTTGCCAAAAGATAAAAGAAAGACTCCTGAAATTTACTTTGCAGGAACAAATATGAGCGGTGTTTACTTGCAACATCTAATAGAAGTTGTTGGAGACAGGGATTTTTCAGTAAATGTAATTTCAAAATCTGGAACTACAACTGAGCCTGCAATTGCATTCAGAGTATTCAAAAAAATACTGGAAGAAAAATATGGAAAAGAAGAAGCTGCAAAAAGAATTTATGCTACAACAGATAAAGCAAAGGGAGCATTAAAAACACTTGCTACAGCTGAAGGATATGAAACTTTTGTTGTACCTGACAATGTTGGAGGAAGATTTTCTGTATTAACTGCAGTAGGACTTTTACCAATTGCTGCGGCTGGAATTGATATTGACGACTTAATGGCTGGAGCAAAAGATGCGATGAATGACTTTACAAACAAAAATATGGATGAAAATCAAGCTTTACAATATGCAGCTGTTAGAAATATTTTACATAGAAAAGGAAAAGACTTGGAATTAATGGTAAATTATGAGCCAAGAGTTCACTATTTGGCAGAATGGTGGAAACAATTATTTGGAGAATCTGAAGGAAAAGAAGGGAAAGGACTGTATCCAACTTCAGCAGATTTTTCAGCTGATTTACACTCATTAGGTCAGTATATTCAACAAGGGCAAAGATTATTTTTTGAAACAGTAGTTTCTATTGGAAAACCTGAAGTGGAATTTGTTATTGAAAGCGACAAGGAAAATCTTGATGGATTGAACTTTATTGCTGGAAAAACATTAGATTATGTAAATAAAAAAGCAACTGATGGAGTAATTTTAGCACACGTTGATGGAAATGTACCTAACCTGGGGATAAATATTCCTGAAGTAACTCCTTATCATTTGGGGTATACATTCTATTTCTTTGAAAAAGCATGTGGAGTAAGTGGATACCTTTTAGGTGTAAATCCATTTGATCAGCCAGGAGTAGAAGCATATAAGAAAAATATGTTTGCATTATTAGGAAAACCAGGATATGAAGAAGCTGGAAAAGAATTGGAAAAGAAATTAAAAGAAGTTAAGTAAATTTGATATTTAGATAAATAAAATTAAATAAATCGAAAAATTAATTTAGTTTGGAAAGAAGGTGGCTGATTCGGGATATTTTTTCAAGCCACCGTTTTTTTTTGTTATTTTTTATTTAAATGTTGGATTTATTAGCTCTGTTCGATAACCACGCAAAATTAGATTTTAATAAAATAAAAAAGCTTAGGTTGTCGAATATATCTATTATGTCTTTATTATAATTGAAACTTTGGGAAAGGAAGTAAAATGACAAAGGAAAATTTGTGGAAAAGTTATACAGATGAACAAAAAAAAGTAATATTTGAATTTGCTGAAGACTACAAAAAATATTTAGATTTGGCAAAAACTGAGCGAGAATTTGTGGATCTGACAGAAAAAGAGCTTATAAAAAATGGATTTATTGATATTAATAAAAAAAGTGAATTGAAAAAGGGGGATAAAATCTATTTTAAGAATAGAAATAAAAATATTATTGCGGTAATTATCGGAAATGATATAAAAAACGGGATTAATATGATTGTTTCCCACGTGGATTCTCCAAGACTGGATTTAAAGCCCAATCCAGTAATGGAAGATGAAGAATTTGCACTATTGAATACACATTATTATGGTGGAATTAAAAAGTATCAATGGGCTGCGACTCCATTGGCATTGCACGGCGTTGTTTTTCTAAAAAGTGGAGAAAAAGTTTCACTTTCAATTGGAGAGCATGATGATGAGCCTGTATTTAGTGTGCCTGACATATTGCCGCATTTGTCGTATAATGTGCAGGATGAAAGAAAGGCAAGGGATGTAATAAAAGGTGAAGAATTAAAATTGTTATTTGGGAATATGCCTGTAAATGATAAAAATGTAAATAAAAAAATAAAACAGTTTGTGCTTGATAAATTGAAAAAAGATTATGGAATAGAAGAAGATGACTTTTTTACTGCAGAGCTAGAAGTTGTGCCTGCTGGAAAATTGCGAGATGTGGGGCTTGATCAGAGCATGATTGGAGGGTATGGACAAGATGACAGAATTTGTGCATTTACTTCACTTAGGGCTTTGCTTGAAATAAAGGAAACTAAAAAAACTGTTATGATTTATTTGACAGATAAGGAAGAAATTGGAAGTGAAGGTTCGACAAGTTTGAAATCAACATTGCCTGAATATATTGTAGGAAAAATGCTTTTACTTACAGAAAAAAACTATAATGATCAGATATTAAGGGAAACTTTGTGGAATTCTAAAGCCTTGTCGTCAGATGTTACTGCTGCGATGAATCCAGTGTTTAAATCTGCCCATGATGTTGAAAATGTGGCACGGTTATCTTATGGACTGGCATTTGCTAAATATACTGGAAGCCGTGGAAAATCTATGGCAAATGATGCTGATGCTGAGTTTATTCAAGAAATAAGACAGATATTTGATAAAAATGAAATTAAATATCAATCGGGTGGATTTGGAAAAGTTGATGAAGGTGGAGGAGGAACTGTTGCGAAGTTTTTGGCTTACTACGGAATTAGAACGATAGATGCAGGACCAGCGCTTTTATCAATGCACTCTTTATTTGAAATTTCATCAAAAGCGGACTTGTATGAAACATATAGGGCATATAGAGTGTTTTTTGAACTAAATTAGGGAGCAGGTAATTAGGAGAAGAAAATGGGTTATAAATTAATAATTTACAAAGATAATAAATTTTATAGAGAAGAGAATTTAAAGCAAAAATGGGAAAATTTTATATATAAATGGGGAAACGTTGAATCAGGAAGCTATTTCTTTGAAATAAAGGATGAAGAAAATGGTACAATAAGCGGTGTAACTTATAGCCATACAGCTCCATTTGCCAAAAAATTTGAAGCTGTGGTAGGTGAAAATCTTCCACCAAAATCAATAACAGGATTTCAAAAGGGAATAGATATTTATGTAGAATATTCTCCATCAAAAAAGTCATTTTCATTGACTAAGATGAAATTTTACAGAATGAACTTGAATATTGCTGATTTTGGATTGGAAAAGGCGGATAAAGTTGAGATTGCGGGAAACTTTAATAACTGGAAGCCCGATACTGAGCCAATTCACCATTTTGAAGGGACAAATTACGAAGTGACACTGGCTTCGCCTGAAGGAGTTTATGAATACAAATACTTGATTGACGGAAAATGGTATCCTGGAAATGAAAATAAAAAACTTATAATCGGGGAAAATGGAGCATTATTTGCACAAGGAGATTTGGGAACCGGAAAATTTGTTTATGAAGCGATTGATAAAAATACAAATTTAAAGGCGATTGTTCATAACTATGATAGTTTGCAATATTTTAATAAATTGTCTGACAGTGAGTATGAATTTAAAATAAGAACGCAGATGAATGATGTGGAGCGGGCTTACATAAGCATTGTTTTACATGAAGAAGATAATTATGAAATGATTTATGAACTTGAAAGATACCAAGATAAGACAAACGGATTTGACTATTTTGAAAGAATTATAAACTTTGGAAAAGAAGCAACAAAACTATTGTATTATTTTATTTTGGAAGATAACGGCTCAAGAGCTTACTTTAATGGAAAAACATTGAGTTATAGCAAACCTAAAAGACTTGTTGTAAATACAACTTCTAAAGACATACAGTTGTTTAACGTACCAAACTGGGCAAAAGAAGCTATTTGGTATAATATTTTTCCAGATAGATTTTATAATGGAAATCATTACAATGATCCAATTTTCAATGAATTTGGACCAGAGGCATTTAAGCCTAACAGACTTCATGAACAGAATTTTGTAGAAGAATATAAATGGGAAAAAAGTAATAATGTGATTAGTCATTTTGATAGAAACCGATGGACGGCTGATTTTAAGGAACAGGTAATATGGGAAAAGCTGGGAGAGCGTGAAATTGACTACAGCTTGAAATATGCCAGAATGTATGGTGGAGATTTACAGGGAATTAAGGAAAAGATATCATATATGAAGGAGCTTGGAATTAATGCTGTATGGCTAAATCCAGTATTTTTCTCGTATCAAAATCATAAGTATGGAGCAAATGACTTTAGACATATTTCGCCAGATTTTGGGACAATAAAGACAAGCGGGTCAACTCACGGTGTGGAAATTAATAGAAATAATAAATATGGGAATAAGTCATACGTGGATGTGCTTGGAAACAAGGCTACGACAAGTAGTGAGCTAAAACTTCTGGAAGTGAACTTAAAGGGTGAAAGCAGAGGAAAAAATGGATATGGAGAAACAGAAGATCCAGCTACTTGGGTTTGGACAGAGTCAGACTTGATAATGGTTGATTTGATAAAGGAATTTCATAAAAATGGTATTCGTGTAATATTTGACGGAGTTTTCAATCATAGCAGCAGTGAGCATTGGACATTTAATATGGTGCTTGCAGACGGTGAAAATTCTAAATATAAAGATTGGTACAAATTTACAGATTTTGGACAGCATGTTCCGATTACAGATGATATGAGTGATGAACAGGCATTTGAAACATTAATTGCAAATAGAAAGAGAACTATTTATAATGCTTGGGGTGGATTTGACTCGCTTCCTGAATTTAACACTTTTAATCAGGAATATAAAGAATACATTTTTAATATTACGAGAAAATGGATGTGTGGACCTGATGGAAAAGAAAGTGAAAACTGGATGGAAGATGACGGAATTGATGGATGGCGTTTAGATGTGCCAAACTGCCTTGAAAATCAAAATTTCTGGAATGAATGGAGAGAAGTTGTAAAAGGCAGCAAGAAGGATTCCTACATAACTGCCGAACTTTGGGGAAATGCTTCAGGAGATATTAATGGCGGAAATAAATTTGACACTGTAATGAACTATGAATGGCTAAAAACAGTTATCGGATTTTTCATAAATCAAAGCCGTGAAGGTGGAGTAAGATACAAGTTAAAGGCACAGGACTTTTTCAATGAACTTCGAGAAAAAAGAACTTGGTATCCGTATCAGGCGTTACAGGCGAGTCAGAATCTAAACGGTTCACACGATACGGACAGGCTTTATTCAAGAATTGTAAACGATGTAATTGGAAGAAATCTGGAAGAAGGAAAGCAGTTAGAAAAAGGATACAATGGAATTCGTCCTGACCTAGCTTCAAATTACCATCCAAATACAACAATAGATTGGCGAAACAGCCCAATTAAGCCAAAAGATATATTAAAATTAATATCAATATTCCAAATGACTTATATTGGAGCACCAATGCTATTTTACGGCGATGAAGTTGGAATGTGGGGAGCAACAGACCCATACTGCAGAAAGCCAATGTTATGGAAGGAATTTTTGTATGATAATGAAAAAAATCCATCACATATTAATCAGAATGAAGTTTATGAACAAAAAGTCGACAGCGATTTATTTGAATGGTACAAAAAGTTAATAAGAATAAGATTGGAAAATAAAACACTTGTTTATGGTAAGTTTAGGGAAATATTTGCTGATAATGACAGGGAAATAATTGTATACGAAAGAGTAATTGAAGATCATACAATTATTGTTGTAATAAACAATTCATTTAACAATTGGGAGAATGTAGAATTTGAAACAAATTATCAGGATGAAAGATTTATTGACCTGGTAACAGAAGGCAGAACATTTAGAACAGGTTCAAATGGGAAATTAAAGTTGGATCTAAAGGCGAAAGAAGGGATGATTTTACGAAAAGTGGGGATAGATGGGGATTATGAGTAAAGATAATTGATTGAAAAATTAAATATAATTTTTGTTGAGATAAAAGGGACTATGATTTTGGGTAGTTCCTTTTTTGTTTATTTATAAGGAAATTAAATTCATATTTTCTAAGGTATTTACTGAATATATTTGATAATTTTAAAAGAGGCATTAGCCCCTTTTTCTCTTTTATGTGTAATACTAAATCCAGTTTGAAAAATTTATTTATTTTATGGCAAGGGATAAAGACCTCTTGTTAAATAGAATTTATAATAAATCTATTAGTCTAATGGGAAATAGTATAAAAGTAGATTTGTTATGATTTTATATTAATTTTTGATTTTTAAATGGAAATTTAGTATAAAAATTGCTTATCATTAAAAAAAGATTTGAAATAAAAAGGTTATTAATTTTACTTGTAAAATATAAAAATGTAATGATATAATATTTAATAAGAAATAAACAAAAATTAATGTAATTAAGGGGTAGAAAATGGGAAAAAGAGAATACAGTGCTGGAATTGTAAGTAAAGGATTCTGGTTTTTAGAATTTAAAAAATTTTTAGAGTTTTTGAAAGATGGGAAAAATGAGAATGAGATAAGAAGAATGCAGGAAGAAGAAAATATTTTTTCTGCACCTTCTAAAGATTATGGTAAAAGAATTTTTAGTGAAATTAATAAAAGAATAAAAGTACTTTCTGGAGATATAAAGATATTGTTTTTTAAGGTTGATGTTGGAACTATGAAAATAATAAATTTATTATCAGTAATGCAAACAGATAAATTATTTTTCGAATATGTTTATAATTCTTATCGAAACGAAATGTTACTAGGAACTAAAGAATATAGTCCAAATTCTGTTAAAAAATTTTTGGATGAAAAATCTTTACAAAATGAGGAAGTTGCTAAATTTACAGAAAATACAAAAAAGCGAATGAGAGGTTCGTATGGAAATTATTTAAAAGAGGCAGGATTATTGGAAGAAAATAAAGGGAAAATTTTATATAGAAAAATTTATTTGGATTATGAATTAGAAAATTTATTGAGAGAGAATAAAATGGAAATGTATATAAAGGCTTTAAAAGGAGAAGTGTAATGACGAAAACAGAAATAGATTTGGGGAAAATAGAAAATGAAATAAAGAAAGATAGTTTTTTGAATAGTAAAGGACTAGGAAATGAGGTTTCATACTATATTTTTGACTATTCTCCTAAAGATGAGTTAATAGTTAGAGAGTATTTGGAAAATATAAAAAAAAGAGATAAAGAAATTGGTGATGGTTATAAAATTGTAATTTACGATGTTTACGATATTATGATAGATCTCTTAGAAGAATCAGAATTTTTGGAAAATTGTATTGAGATGGAAAAAAATGATGGAATGGATTATTTGATTGAATCAGTAAATAGTTTATTGAAAATGAATGAGGATGATAATTATTTTGCAAAATATATTGAAGAGAATACTCCTGAAAAATCAATTGTTTTTCTAGTTGGTATAGGAAAGATATTTCCTTTTGTGCGTTCACATAAAATATTAAATAATTTACATCAAGTTTTTGATAGAGCACCAGTAGTTATGTTTTATCCAGGAAAGTATGACGGACAGTCATTACAGTTATTTGAGGAATTTAAAGATGATAATTATTATAGAGCGTTTAAATTGTTAAAATAGTATTCTTTAATAGGTGGGGTGAAAAATCATAATAATATTTAAAATTGAGAAAGGAGAGTGTGATTTTAATCATAAAATCATGCAAATAAATTTATGAAATTAAAAGATATGTTTAGAAAACCTATTGACAGAGATATTAAAGGGGTAATAAAAGTAGGACAAAAAGAAGAAGAAAATATGAAGCAAGAATTGGAAGAGTATGTTGTAACGAATGAATTACAGAAACACTTTAGAGATTTTTTTTCAGCATATAGTAAAGGAATTAATGGAAATACAGATGATATGGGAGTTTGGATAAGTGGTTTTTTTGGAAGTGGGAAATCACATTTATTAAAAATATTATCATATTTACTTTCAAATAAAGAAATAAATGGGAAAAAGGCAATAGATTATTTTTTGGAAGATAATAAAATAAAAGATGAAATGGTTATTGCAGATATGAAAATAGCGTGTCAGACTTCAACTGATTCTATATTGTTTAATATTGATTCTAAAAGTGATAGTACAGGAAATAAGGGGAAAGATGATATTCTAAAAGTATTCTTGAAGGTATTTAATGAAATGCAAGGATTTTCTTCAATTCCACATTTGGCAGATTTAGAAAGAGAATTAAGAGAAAATAATAAATATGAAGAATTTAAAGGAAAATTTCAAGAGATAACAGGAAAAGTATGGACCGAAGAAAGACATAAATTTAATTTTATAAGAACTAAAGTTGCGCAAACAATAGAAGAAATAGGATTTATGAGTGAATCCGGAATTAAAGATTGGTTAGAAATTTCAAAAAAAGATTATTCTATTTCAATAGAAGATTTTGCAAAAATGGTAAATAAATACATTAAATCAAAAGGAAATAATCATCATGTTGTATTTTGTGTTGATGAAGTAGGACAATATATTGGAGAAAATACAGATTTAATGTTGAATTTACAAACTGTAACAGAAGATTTAGGAGTACAATGTAAAGGAAAAGCATGGGTAGTTGTAACTTCTCAACAAGCGATAGATTCTATTACAAAAGTAAAAGGAAATGATTTTTCTAAAATACAAGGAAGATTTAAAACAAGAATTAATTTAACTTCAACAGACGTATCAGAAGTTATTAAGAAGAGAATTTTAGATAAAAATGAGCATGCAAATAGGGAATTGTCATTAAAATACAATGAAAAAGAATCAGTGGTTAGAAATTTAATTATATTTGATGATGGGATAGAAAAAAAAATATACGAAAATAAAAAAGATTTTCAAGAAGTTTATCCATTTATTCCATATCAATTTCAAATTCTTTCTCATGTTTTAACATCTGTTAGGGAACATAGCTCAAGTGGAAAACATTTATCTGAAGGGGAACGTTCAATGCTTGCAATGTTTAAAGAAAGTGCAGAAAAGTATAAAGATAGTAAAGTTGGAATACTAATTCCTTTTGATAAATTTTATGATGGATTGCAGAGTTTCTTAGATCATTCACATTCTATAGTTATTACCAGAGCTATGGAAAATAGTTATATTAATCCAGATAAAGAAGAAAACTGTTTTAATGTGAATGTTCTTAAAGTGTTATTTATGATTAAGTATGTTAAAGAAATAAAAGGGACTTTGGAAAATATTACAACATTGATGGTTGAAAATATTGATGAAGATAGAATCTCTTTAAAAGAAAAAGTTAAAGAAGCATTGGATATTTTGATAAAACAGACACTTGTTCAAAAATCTGGGGATGTCTATATTTTTTTAACAAATGAAGAACAGGAAGTTGAAAAGATTATCGATAAAATTGACGTAGATACAAGTGAAATAGCTAAAAGAATATCTGAAAAAGTATTTGAAGTTTTTTACAAAGAAAAGAAATATCAGTATCCTAAACTTGGAAATTATATTTTTCCTTTTAATAAAATAGTTGATGATTTTCAAAAAGAAAATATTACTCATGACATTTCAGTAAATATAGTAACTTCAAATTCAGATTACAGTGGAAATCAAAGTTTGCTTTTAATGAAAAGTTCTCAAGAAAATTCTGTATTTATTGATTTAGGTGAGAATAATTCGTATATTAATGAAATAGAAATGGATATAAAAATAGAAAAATTTTTAAAATCGGGAGAATTAGAAGGATTGCCTAAAGGAAATTCGATTAAAGAGAATAAAACTATTGAACGTAGAGAATATATAGAGCGTTCAAATCGTTTGTTGAAAGAAGTTCTTAAAAATGCAGAATATTATGTAGGTGGAAATAAACTTAATCTTAATGCGAAAGAGTATGAAAGTAAAATCAATGAAGCATTGGAAAAATTAGTGAATAATGTATATCATAAATTAGAATACATAACAAAGCCTATGAGTGAAGATGATATTAGGGAAATCTTTGTGGAAAAAGGGAATACTTTAACTGCTGTTGAAAGTATAAAATATAATGAAAATGCGATAAGTGAAATAGTGAATCATGTACGTATGATAAAAGAAAAAAATTTAAAAATAACTTTAAAAGAAATAAAAGATAAGTTTTCAAAAGCGCCTTATGGTTGGAATGAAAAGGATATTGAATGGATTATTGCAAGAGCGTTTAAGAATGGAAAAATTGAACTTATAAAAAATAGGATTAGTTTAACATTATTAAATGAAACTACTGAAAATATTATTAATAGTATTATAAAAAAAGATAATTCAGAAAGAATTTATCTGGGAATAAAGGAAAAAATTGATGATAGAAGTGTAAAAATAATGAATTATGTTGCAAAAGAATTATTTGATGTTACTTTAGATATAAGCGATACAGATAAGATGATCCAAGAGTTTAAAGAATTATCGGCAGAAAAAATAAATAAAATAGAAAGTTTTGAGAAAGAATGTCAAAATAAAGATTATCCTGGGAAAGAAATTTTATCAAATGGGAAAAAACTTTTTAGAAAAGTACTTGGATTAAAGGATGCTAGAGAAATATTCAATGAAATTTCTGGACATGAAGATGACTATTATGATTTTTCTGAAGATTTTGAACCAATTGAGAAATTTTTTGAAGGAGATCAAAAAGATATTTGGGATGAAGCTACTAAATTATATAAAAAGTATACTAATTCAAAAAATTATTTTTCAGATGATGAATTGGAAAAAATATCAAAGAATATAAAAAATATACTAAATGATAATAACCCATATAACAGAATTAAAGATCTGAATGAATTAAATAGAAGATTTAATGAAAAATACAATAAAATCTTGGATGAAAAAAGAAAGCCTATAACTGATAGTATAAATGAAACAAAAGAAATTGCTTTGAAAAGAGTAGAATATGCAGAAAATATTGAATTAAAAGAACAATATATAAAAAAAATTAATAATCAATTTAGTGAAATTTTAGAAAAAGTTGAAAAAAGTGAAAATATAAAAGATATTGAATCATATAAAAATGAAGCAATCAGCTTGAAAAATAAATTATTGAATAATTTTGAGAAAGAAGAAAAAATATTAGAAGAAAAAGAAAAAGCAAATGAGATTTCTGAAAATATAGAAGAAATAAAAGCAAAAAAACCAAAAAGAATTGGAATTTCAGAAATTAATAAAGATAGAGTTTGGGAAATACGAAATTCAGAAGATATAAAAGAGTATTTGGATAAATTGAAAAAAAGATTGGAAGAAGAATTAGAAGATAGTGAGATAGTGCAAGTTGAATTTTAGAGAATAAATTGTAAAAGGTGGGGGTTAAAAAAAATGAATTTAGGCTAGCAGAGCTAGGGATAGCAGACAATGATATAGTATTTTTATTCGTATTATTATTGATTTTAATAATAGAAATTTTTGAGTATTTTTTTCATAAAATAGAGGTGATATGTATGTGTAAATTCATACAAAATATTTTAAAGAAAATTTTAGAAACTAGCATTGATTTAATAATAGAAAAAACTATTCTGCTAACCTAAGTTCATTTAACATATTAATAAAAGAAAGGAGAACTGTAGTTTTTACTACAATACAAATATGGACAAAGTAGCATTAAGAAATTTTGCAGTAAATGCGAAAGAAAAACTGGAAAAAGAAGTAAGAAGAAAATTGGAATTGATAGGAATTACGGAAAATAAAATTGAAGAAGGAATAGTTTCGGAAAATGATTATTTGAAAATAGGAAATGTCGAACTAAATAAAAGGGAAATCAAGCAAAGAGAAATATTGGTAAAAACATTAAAAGAAAAAGTGAAAGAGGGGAATTTTCAAGATGCTTTAAATGAGTTAATTGAGGAAATCGCTTATACTTGGTTTAATAGAATTATTGCTATTAGATTTATGGAAGTAAATGATTATTTAAATGATAGGATAAGAATTTTGTCTTCTGAAAGAGAAAATGATAGAGAACCTCAAATAATTAGAGAAGTATTTAACACAGATCTGGAATTTTCAGATGATGAGAAAAATTATGTTTATAATTTAAAAGAAGAAAGTAAAACAGAAGAACTTTTTAGATTTTTATTTATAAAAAAATGTAACAAACTTAATGAAATATTGCCTGAATTATTTGAAGAAGCTGAAGATTATTCAGAATTACTGCTACCAATTTCGATAAATGATGAAGAAGGTATTTTGAGAAAGTTAGTGGATGGAGTGCCTAAAGAAAGCTTTGATATTAAAAAAGAAGGACAGATTGAGGTAATTGGGTGGCTTTATCAGTATTATAATGAAGAAAAGAAGAAGGAAGTAGATAAAAAAACAAAAAAAGGGAAAAAAGTGGAACAGGATGACATACCTGCGAAAACACAATTATTTACACCAAAATGGATAGTAAAATATATGGTGGAAAACAGTTTAGGGAATTTATGGATGGAAGGACATCCAAATGAAAATTTAGAGGAAAAATGGAAATTTCTTGTAAAGGGAGAAAAACAGGAAGAAGAAATTGAAAGTAAACTGGAAAAACTGAATGAAAATTATAAGGAAATGAAAGTAGAAGAAATAAAAATAATAGATCCATGTATGGGAAGTGGACATATACTTGTCTACGCTTTTGATGTATTAATGGATATTTATTCAAATTTAGGTTATTCCAACAGAGATGCAGTTCAGTCAATACTGGAAAATAATATTTATGGTCTTGATATAGATAAAAGAGCATATCAGTTGGCATATTTTGCTTTAATGATGAAGGCAAGAGAATATTATAAAAGAATTTTTTCTAAAAAATTGGAGTTAAATATCTGTTATACAAGAGAGAGTAATGATATTAATAAAGAAGTAATAGATTTTATCTCAAATGGAAATAATAAAATAAAAGACGAACTTGATTTGATTTATAATTCGTTTTTAGATGCAAAGGAATATGGAAGTTTGATAGAAGTACCAAAAATAGATTATAACAAAATAAAAAATAGATTATTAGAAATAGAAAATACAGATTTCTATAATTTATTTGATGAATTAAAAAAAGAAGAAATAAAAAATAAATTTTATTATGTAATAAAAACATCAGAAATACTATCAAAAAAATATGAAGTAGTTGCAACAAATCCACCATATATGGGAAGTTCAATGATGGATTCTAAATTGTCAAAATATACAAAAAAGAATTATCCAGATAGTAAGTCGGATATGTTTGCTGTGTTTATAGAAAAATGTAACAGTTTGACAGCTGAAAATGGATTCTGTTCAATGATTACAATGCATGCATGGATGTTTTTATCTAGTTATGAAAAATTAAGAGAAAAAATGACATTAATAGAAATACTGAATATGGTACATCTAGGAACAAGGGCTTTTGATGAAATAGGTGGTGAAGTAGTACAAACGACTGTATGGATTCAAAGAAAAAATAAAATAAGTAACTTTAAGGGAAGCTATATAAGGTTAGTTGATTTTCCAGGAGAAAAAAATAAAAGAAATAAGTTTTTAGAAACGGTAGAAAATAAAGATAAAAAATATTATTTTAGGAAAGTAAAAGAAAATTTTGAAAAAATACCAGGAATGCCAATAGGATATTGGGCTAGTGAAAATTTGTTGGAAGATTTTGAAAAAGGAATAAAAACTTCTGAACTAATAGAGCCAAAGCAAGGATTAGCATCGTCAGATAACAATCTCTTTTTAAGACAATGGTATGAAGTGGAAGAAGAGAAAATAAGTTACAATACAAAATCAATAGAAGAAACAGAAGGTAATGGATATAAATGGTATACATATAATAAAGGTGGTGGAAGACGACAATGGTACGGAAACTATGATTATGTAGTAAATTGGGAAAATAATGGAAAAGAAATAAAAGAATATGCTAGTAAATTGTATAAAAATTATAGTAGAACTATAAAAAATATTTCTTATTATTTTAAAGAAGCAATAACTTGGCCATTGATAACAAGTGGAGGATATAGTATAAGATATAGAGAATTAGGCAGTATACATGATGTTTCAGGAATGTCAGCATTTTCTGAAAATAAATTAAGATTAAAATACATTTTAGGTATAATGGGAACTAAAATATCTAATTTTATTTTTAATATGTTAAATCCAACTGTGAATTTACAAGTAGGAGATTTTAATAATTTTCCAGTTATAGAAAACGAACAAATAAAACCAAAAGTAATATCAATAGTTGATGACTGTATCAAAATCTCAAAATATGACTGGAATACATTTGAGACGGCATGGGATTTTAAAGTAAGCCCATTGGTTAATATTGAAAGATATGTGGAAGAATTTGAGAATGTAAAAATAGGAGAAAATGGGAATGTTGAAAATAAGAAAATTGATAAAACACAAATAACATTAATAGAAGAAGCATATAGTCAATATAAAGAATTTACAAATAATCAGTTTTTAAAATTGAAGGAAAATGAAGAGGAATTAAATAGAATTTTTATTGATATTTATGGGTTGCAGGATGAACTGACTTCAGATGTAAGTGATAAAGATATAACAATAGCTAAAATATTTGATACAGATGATGAAATAAATGATGAAATTAAAGGGAATAACTATGTTCTAACAAAAGCAGATGTTGTAAAACAATTTATTTCTTATGCTGTTGGATGTATGTTCGGGCGTTATTCACTTGATGAGGAAGGTCTTGCATTTGCAGGAGGAGAATTTGAAAAAAATAAATATAGCAAATTTATCCCTGATGAAGATAACTGTATTCCAATTACGGACAGTAAATATTTTAGTGATGATATTGTTACAAGATTTGTAGAATTTGTAAAAACAGTATATGGAGAAGAAATACTTGAAGAAAATCTTAAATTTATCGCACAAGCCTTGTCTGACAAGAATAATGCTCCAAAAGAAATTATAAGAGAGTATTTCTTGAAAGATTTTTATAAAGACCACGTAAAAAGATACAAAAAAAGACCGATTTATTGGCTTTATGACGCTGGAAAGAAAAATGGATTTAAAGCACTGATTTATATGCATCGCTATAATGAACAGACTACAGCAAAAGTTAGAATTGGATATTTGCATGAGCTACAGAAACATTATGAAAGAAGGGCAAGTTTTCTGAAAGATGAAATTGAAAGTAATAATAACAGGAAAAAAGCTGAGCAGGAACTGAAAAAGATAAAATTACAGCTTGAAGAATGTAAACAATTTGATGAGAAGATGAATCACTTGTCTTCAGAATATATTTCGATTGATTTGGATGACGGAGTGAAAGTTAATTATGAAAAAGTGCAGACTGGACGTGATGGGAAGAAATATGAGATATTGGGGAAGGTAAAATAAATATAAAAATATTATTTGTAAACTGTCTCGAAAATTATATAAAATTTGGGGCAAAAGGACAATAACAATTAAATAAAGAGACATAAAACCATTATTAAAGAAAGGGAAATTAAAAATGATTATAAATTTAATTATGGCATTAATTTTAATGGCTTCTGCATTTCTTACAGGTGGTCTGGGTTTAGGCATAATTTTTATTATGGAATACTTTAGAAAGAAAACAAAAGAGAATACAGGAAAAGAAAATGAGTTATTGTTCATTATTTTAGGTTTAATAATTTATATGGTATATCAGTTTTGGTTTTACATAATGCTTGAATCGGAAGGAATTATTTCTTTTTATTGGTCAACATTAGGTAGTTGGATTTATTTTGAATTTTCTAAAATTGGAATGCTAGAAAATATGAAGAAAACAGGTGTAGATACAAAATTTTTTGATAAAAATAGATTTTTACTTTATTCAGTATTAGCAATAGTTTGTATTATTAATATTGTTGTGTATAAATGCATTAAATAAAAGAAATGGCTTTAACACAATATATATATATATATATATATATATTGTATGTTTTTTGTAAAGAAAATGATTGACAAAATTAAAATTATAGAGTATACTTGCAATTAAGGAGAGTGATTAATATGGCACAGGCAATGATTAATTTTCGTATTGACGAAAAAATTAAAAAAGAAATGGAAAAAATATGCCGTGAAATGGGAATGTCAATGACAACTGCATTTACGATATTTGCGACTAAAGTTACTAAAGAAAAAAGAATACCTTTTGAAATTACTGCGGATCCGTTTTATTCTGAAAGTAATATGAAATATTTAGAAAAAGTTATTGCAGATATTGAATCAGGAAAAGCAAAATTAGTAGAACATGATTTGATTGAGGAGTGATAACGTGAAAATATTGTGGGAGGAAAAAGCTTGGGGTGATTACTGCCAATGGCAGTAGGAAGATAAGAAAATTCTGAAAAAAGTAAACAGTATAATAAAAGATATACAAAGAAATTGGTATACAGGTATTGGAAACCTGAAGCATTAAAAAATAATTTGAGTGGCTGGTGGAGCAGAAGAATTGACGAAAAAAATAGAGTTGTTTATAAAATAAAAAATGATTTGATTATAATAGCATCATGTAAAGGTCATTATGAGTTATAGAATAAATTGAAATCCAATTGACACTCTAAAATAGATATGGTACCATAAAAATGAAAATAAAGTTAAAAAAGAGGAGAGTGGTAATTATGGCTACAGAAAGTATATTACTTGATGCTTTGAGAATTCCTGTAAGATATACGGATGAAGTACTGGAAGCAATGGAAAGTAAAAAGAAAGTTAAAAAACTTGATGTTGATTTTGAAATTATAGATGACCTGGAAAAAATAAGAAAAATGTTTGGATATTCTTCAAAGGATGAAGAATAATAGAGTTATTTCATTACAGGATATAATAGCAGATATAAAAGATGAAGAGTATATTAAAGGGAAAATATTGAAGCAATTTAGAAGTAGAGATAGAAACAGCTTATGGATTTAATCTGATGAAAGAATTTAGTTCAGAAAATAAATTAAGAACAATGATACTAAGGTTAGATAATTTTTAAAAATAAAGATTTTATGAGTCTCTTTTATTTAAAAAGAAATAAATGAGGCTTTTTTATTTAAAAATATAGAAAATCATGGAGTGAGAAAATTGAATTTAGAACAAATTACAAAAGTACTTAATAGTGAATTTAAGAAAGAAGGAAGAAGAATTGTTTTTTGGTATGATGAAAAGCAAGAATTTCTGTCAGAGATAGAAGAATTGAAATTGGAAAATGTTAAGTTATTGAGATTGAAACAAGACGAGTTATTTAAGACAAAATTACGTCTTGAAAGAGAGGATAAGGAGAGTAATTATTTGATTTATGCTCCTTTTAAGAGAAGTGAAGACAGGGATAATCATCTTGCTGATACTATAATGTATTCGAAATTATTTTCACCAGATCCAATTTCAATAATAGCTCAAAATTTAAATTTAAATGATGAGTTTAAAGAAGTTATGGAAAGACATAGAAAGTTTTTTGCAGCAAAAGATCGAAGAGAAAAATTTGAAAAATTGGTAGAAGAGAAGGGAGTTAATAAAAAAGAAGATATTGAAATTATAATGATGAGAATTATTACTAATTCAAAAGCTGAAATATTTAAGGGTTTTGATGATGTAGTAAGAATTTTAATTACTGATAAAAACAGAAAAGAAAGTAGATATCTTGTAGAGTTTAATAAATATAATCTTGAAGAGAAATTTTGGGAATTATGTAGATTAAAATTTGGATATGTTGATGATGATCCGAGTTTAACTAAGTTACTTATTGGAATATTTTTAACTTATGCTTCTGAAAAAATAACAAGAGAAATTCCTGTTAGATTTAAGGAACTAAGTATAAGAAGTACCGTTATGGTATTTTTAAATAGGTTGCGACAGATTTCTGAATATAGAGAAATTTTTAAAAATCTTGTTTCAGAAGTTTATTCTATTATAGATGGAAATAAATATTTTAAAAATATTTTACCTGAATATCTTTTGGAACTTGATATATTTGATTTTCCTGATGAAAAAATAACGAAATGGATAGTTGAAAGAATTGTTGATGAGAATTTTTCAGCAAAGTTGCAAGATAAATCTATAGAAGAGATAATAGAATTACGAAGAGAGAAAAATATTGATAATTTAAAATTAAAGATAGAGTATAAAATATTGGAATATGCTTACAAAGGAATAAAAAATACAAATTTTGAAACTTGTAGTGATTTATTAGAAATAATAGAAAAATATGCTCAAAAAGATTATATGATTGATACATATTATAGGAAATTTTGTTATTACTATGATCAATTAACAGAAAATAGTGAAAAGTACAGTAGGTTGTTAGAATTATTAGAAACCAAATATACTGATAAATTTTTAAATCCTGCAAATATAAAATTTAATGACCTACTTAATTATAGAGAGCTTCCTAAGAAAATAAATTTACAAAAGGATTTTTACAAAAATTATGTTGAAATTAATAAAAATAGAATTGTAGTAATAATTTCTGATGCTTTGAGGTATGAAACGGGGAGAGAATTATTTTATAAGATGAGTAGAGATGAAACTGTAGATGCTGAAATAGAATATCAGTTAGGGATTATACCTTCTGTCACAAAATTAGGTATGGCAGCATTGCTTCCGCATGACAAAATAGAAATAGAGGTCGAAAATGGTGATTTTTCAGTACTTATTGATGGAAAAGCTTGCAATGACAGAGTAAAAAGAGAAAAAATTTTAAAAAGTTATGATGAAAATTCAGTAGCTTTAGATTTTGATGAAGTATTTAGATGTTCAAAAAACGAATTAAGAGAGGTATTTAGAAATAAGAAAAAACTTTATATTTATCATAATCAAATTGATTCGATAGGAGATAAGTCAAATACTGAAAATGAAGTATTTGAGGCGTGTCAAAAAGCGATAGAAGAAATTATGAATTTGATAAAAAAACTTAGAGTGGAATCTATTAATAATATAATAGTAACAGCAGATCACGGATTTATTTACAAAAGAAGAAAAATAGATGAAAGTGATAAAATAGAAAACTTTTCGAGTAAAAATGATGTTGTGAATAGGAGATACATAGTAACGGAAAATGAATATGGCGAAATTGGTACAAATGAAATAAATATGTCAGATGTTTTAAATAATAAAAATGAAAATTTAAAAGTAATTTCACCAAATACTTCTAGTGTATTTAAGGTTAGTGGTGGTGGACAAAATTATTATCATGGTGGAATTTCGTTACAAGAATTAATTGTTCCAGTTATAAAAGTAAAAACTGCAAAAGGATCAGTAGACACGGAATTGGTAAAAGTTGGTTTAATATCAGAAATTAACAAAATAACTAATTTGAAAATCTCGCTTGATTTTCTTCAAAAAAGTGCTGTAACAGATATTATAAAACCTACAGAATTTGAAATATATTTTATTGATAGTAATGAGAGTATAATTTCAAATATAGAAAATTATAAAGCAAATAGTGAAGAAACTGAAACTGTAAAAAGAATAAAAAAACTAAGATTTACTTTAATAAATAAAAAATATAAAAAAGATGAAGAGTATTATTTGGTTGTAAAAAATATAGAAACTAAAATTGAAGAAAGGAAAAAAATAATAATAGATATATTATTTTCAGATGATTTTGGATTTTGATAAATAATTTTTTTATTTGAAACAAGAGATATTAAAGGAGGAAAAAGTGAATAAAGATTATTGTCAAATTTTTGAGGATAATGATTGTTTAAAAGAGGCTAATAATGACAAAGAAACATTAAGTGAAAAGTTAAATAAATATTTTTCTGGAAAAGTTGTTAGAAAAGATTTGACAAAAAAGATAAGGGAAGGGGCAAATGTTCCTATATATGTGCTTGAATATTTATTGGGAATGTATTGTTCTTCAGAAAATGAAGAAGATATAGAAGAAGGAATGAAAACAGTAAAAAGAATCTTAGCACAAAATTATGTAAGACCTGATGAAGCCGAAAGAATAAAATCAAAATTAAGAGAAAATGGATCTTATACAATAATTGACAAGGTTACTGTAAAGTTAAATTTTAAGGAGAATAGACATGAAGCTGAATTTTCTAATTTATCGTTAAAAAGTGTTCCAGTATCAGATGTTTATCCTTCTAAATACGAGAGATTGTTAGGAGGAGGTATTTGGTGTATTATTCAGTTGGAATATTATTATGATGAAGACGATAAAAAAGGAAATCCTGTAATTATAAAAAAATTAACACCTGTACAAATGCCAGAAATTGATTTTGAAGAGTTTAAAGATTTAAGAGAAAAATTTACAGATGAAGAGTGGATAGATATTGTTTTAAGAAGTACAGGAATGGAATCTAGTAAATTTGACGAAAGAGTTAAATGGCTTCATTTGTCAAGATTGATACCATTGTTAGAAAATAATTATAATTTTTGTGAGCTAGGGCCTCGTGGAACTGGGAAATCACATATTTATAAGGAAATAAGTCCTAACAGTATACTTGTATCAGGAGGTCAAACAAGTGTAGCTAATCTTTTTTATAATATGGGAAGAGGAACAATGGGACTTGTAGGACTTTGGGACTGTGTAGCCTTTGATGAGGTGGCAGGAATGAAGTTTAAGGATCAAGATGGAGTCCAAATTATGAAAGATTATATGGCATCAGGTTCGTTTGCACGAGGGAAAGAACAAAAAAATGCAAGTGCTGGAATGGCTTTTATAGGAAATATTAATCAGAGTGTAGATGTTGTTTTAAAAACTTCTAATTTATTTGAACCATTTCCTCATGTAATGGGGAGAGATACGGCATTTTTAGATAGAATGCACTGTTATTTACCTGGTTGGGAAATTCCTAAATATAGACCAGAGTTTTTTACTGATGACTATGGTTTTATAACAGATTATTATGCGGAAATTATGAGAGAATTACGTAAAATTTCTTATGCAGATGCATATGATAAGTATTTTAAATTAGGAAATCAATTAAATCAAAGAGATGTGATTGCAGTCAAAAAAACTGTTTCTGGAATGGTAAAAATAATTTATCCACATGGAAAATTTACAAAAGAAAAAATTGAAAAGATATTAAGATTCTCACTAGAAATGAGAAGAAGAGTTAAAGAGCAACTAAAAAAAATAGGTGGGATGGAATTTTATGATGTAAATTTTTCGTATATCGATAATGAAAAATTTAATGAAGAATATGTTCCTGTTCCAGAGCAAAGTAGTAGAAGTTTAATTCCAGAAGGTATTGGGAAACCAGGTCATTTGTATATTGTTTCAAGTATAAAAAGTGGAATGATTGGATTGTTTAAAATTGAAACTCAGATGACAAAAGGAACAGGAAAATTTGAAAAAGCAGGATTAGGAAATAATCGTGAAGCAAAGGAATCAGCTGAAATGGCATTTAAATACTTAAGAGCTAATGGGAAATTAATAAGTGGAGAAATCAGCACAAAAAATAATGATTATGTTGTAAATTATCAAGACTTAAAAGGTATTGGAATGGCTTCAAATTTAACTTTGTCTACATACATCGCTATTTGTTCAGCTGCATTAAATAAACCTATTATTTCAAGTGCGGTAATTTTAGGAGATTTGAGTATCGGTGGAACAATAATAAAAGTAAGTGAACTCGCAAATGTGTTACAAGTGTGTTTAGATTCAGGGGCAAAAAAAGTATTATTGCCAATGACTTCGGCTTCTGATTTGGCGACGGTACCACCAGATTTAATAGGTGCATTTAACTTAATTTTTTATTCTACAGCTGAAGATGCTGTATTTAAAGCTTTAGGGGTGGAATAGAATACTAATTATTGAAAGAGGAAGGTAACTTCATTATTAGTAATAAAAACAATTTTATATTTGACTTTTTTATATTAAACCTCATTATACATTTTTTGTTGCATTTGATTATACAGTACATATTTAAATGTTATTTAATTTTTTATGTATTTTTAGGTTGAAAAAAAGCAGGAATTATACTATAATAAATAATTATAACTAACTATATAACTAGGCTTAGTAAGCCTTAATTTATATGATAAAAGAAAGAAGGTATGGAAATGATAGAAATGATTTTGCCTGATGGCAGTAAAAGACAGTTGGAAAATCCGATGACTGTTGTGGAATTTGCAAAAAGTATTGGGAGCAGTCTTGGGAAGGCAACCGTTGGGGCGATAATTGACGGTGTGCAAGTTGATCCATCTTATATTATTGATAAATCTGGAGAAATTGAAATAATTACTAATACAAGTGAAAAAGGAATTGAAATTATAAGACACAGTGCGGCTCACATAATGGCTCAAGCTGTGCAAAGATTATTTCCAAATACAAAAGTTACAATAGGGCCTGTTGTGGAAAATGGATTTTTCTATGACTTTGATCCTGAAAGACCTTTTACTGAAGAAGATTTAACAAAAATCGAAGAAGAAATGAAAAAAATAGTAAAAGAAAATTATCCTTTTGAAAGAAGTGAAATGAGTGCCGAAGAAGCTAAAAAATTCTTTGCTGAAAAAGGTGAAACTTATAAAGTTGAAATAATTGATGACTTGGGAGTTGATAAAGTCAGTATTTATAAACAGGGAGAATTTGTGGATTTATGCCGTGGAACACATGTTCCGTCAACTGGATATTTAAAAGCATTTAAATTAATGTCAACTGCTGGAGCTTACTGGCGTGGAGATTCAAATAATAAAATGCTTCAAAGAATTTATGGAGTAGCTTTTGCGACTAAAAAAGAGCTGGATGACTATTTGACAATGATGGAAGAAGCTGAAAGAAGAGATCACAGAAAATTAGGAAAACAGCTTAACTTATTTTTCTTGGATGAACATGGACCAGGTTTTCCGTTCTTTATGCCAAAAGGTGTGGAAATTTTTAACAA
Source organism: Leptotrichia wadei (assembly GCF_007990545.2). Classification (NCBI taxonomy): domain Bacteria; kingdom Fusobacteriati; phylum Fusobacteriota; class Fusobacteriia; order Fusobacteriales; family Leptotrichiaceae; genus Leptotrichia; species Leptotrichia wadei. The sequence continues at coordinate 2,169,094 of NZ_AP019829.2, read as the reverse complement.
ACTTCAAGAAATGTGGAGAGTTGAGCATAAAAAAAGAGGTTATCAGGAAATAAAAACTCCAATTATGCTGGATAGAGAACTTTGGGAAATTTCTGGACACTGGTTTAATTACAGAGAAAATATGTATACATCGACAATTGATGAAAAAATTTATGCAATAAAACCAATGAATTGTCCAGGTTCAATAATAGCATATAAAAATAACTTGCATTCATACAAAGATTTGCCATTAAAATATGGAGAAATGGGACTTGTTCACAGACACGAATTTAGTGGAGCTTTGCATGGACTTATGAGAGTTAGAGCATTCACACAGGATGATGCCCATGTTTTCTGTACGAAAGAGCAAATTGAAGAACAAATTATCGAAATTATTGATTTATACGATAAATTCTATACTTTATTCGGATTTGAATATCACATTGAATTATCAACAAAACCTGATAAAGCAATTGGTTCAGACGAAATTTGGGAAATGGCAGAAGCTAATTTAAAATCAGCCTTGGAACACAAAGGAATTGATTACAAGTTAAATCCTGGAGATGGAGCATTTTACGGTCCAAAAATTGACTTTAAGATGAAAGATTCAATCGGAAGAATTTGGCAATGTGGAACAATTCAGCTTGACTTCAACTTGCCTCAAAGATTTGAAATGAGTTATATCGGTGCAGATGGAGAAAAACATGAACCAGTAATGATTCACCGTGCGATGTACGGAAGTTTAGAAAGATTCCTTGGAATTTTAATCGAACATTATGCAGGAGCTTTTCCATTCTGGCTTGCACCGACACAAGTGAGAATTCTTACAATTTCTGATGAGCAGGTGCCATTTGCAAATGAAGTGTTTGAAAAATTACAAAATGCTGGAATAAGAGTGGAAATTGACACAAGAGCTGAAAAAATCGGCTACAAAATCAGAGAAGCAAACGGAGAACAAAAAATACCAGTTCAGTTGATTATTGGTAAAAATGAAGCTACGAATAATGAAGTAAATATGAGAAGATTTGGTTCACAAGAAAGTAAAAATATTTCAGTTGATGAAATTGTTAATATTTTGTTGGAAGAATCAAAAGTTCCGTTTAAAAAGTAAGTTTGGATTTTAAATTGCAATAGTTCGCAAAAAAAGCTTATATATTTATAATTTAAAAAAACATATTTTATAAATTTTATTAAATGTGATATAATAAGTATGAGCTTTATATTGTCACTAATTTATTCGATAGGATGAATTAGTAGTGAAAGTCTTATGAAAATTAATTGATTTAATAAATTTGTAAACAATGAAATTTATTAAAAAAGTTTATAAATAAGAGGTGATTTTTATGAAAAAAGATTATGATGAACTTGAAACTTATAATCATAATAACGATGGTTATAATGAATATGGTGGACAAGTTAGAATGACTTATGATGATTTAGACAGAATTGTAAGTTCAAAAGTTCGTGGAAGTATGCTTTGGATGGTGTTGGGACTTCTTGTGACAGGAATTACAGGTTATATGGTATATACAGGATTAGTATCAGGTAATCCGATTGCATATGGAATTTTGAAAATGTATTGGCTGTTTGCTATTTTGGAAATAGCTGTGGTATTTGGGTTTACTGCGTTAGTTTATAAGGCTAATTCAAGTACATTGAGACTTATGTTTCTTGCATATTCATTTTTAAATGGATTGACATTTTCAGTTCTTGGAATGGTTTATGCCCCTGAAATAATAGTTTCGGCATTTTTAGGAACATTTGTGTTATTTGCGGTTTTGGCTGTTTATGGATACTTGACTAGAGAAAATTTGACAAAGTTTACACCAATTTTAGTTGCTGGATTAATTGCAATTATTTTAGTAAGCATAATAAATATCTTTTTGCAAAATAGTGGAGTTGACTTGTTTATATCAATAATTGGAGTAATTATATTTACAATTTTTATTGCAGTTGATGTAAATAGAATAAGAAACAACATTGTTGCTTATGCGGCTCAAGAAGATTCAGAAATTTTAAATAAAATAGAAATAGTTGGCGCATTAAATTTATATTTAGATTTTGTAAACTTGTTTATTTATATTTTAAGACTTTTAGGAAGAAGAAAATAAAATTATATTTAAAATATTAATGTGAAAATGCTTTAAATTCGGAGTTTTTCTGATTTTAAAGCAATTTTACTTTTTTTAGAAAGCAGGGAAATTTTGCAGGATAATAAATTAAGTGACGATGTGGAAAAATTTATTAACGATGAAATTACAAACAGTAAAATTTGGGTATTTTGTGGAATATTAATTTCAGTTCTGTTATCGCAGATATTAAATTTACATGCTGAAATGTATAAAATTATGTATATTTTTAAAATGAAGCAAGTTTTGGATAAAATATCGTTTTTATTTATTGGAATAATTGTTTTAGAAATTTTTTTGACATTTTTTTTGTATAAAATAATAGTGAATAGAAGTAAAAAAGTTATAAAGTTAAGTTTTATAATTTATTCGCTTTTAACTGGATTAAATTTATCAATTTTTTCTTCAGTAATAAAAGTTTTGTTTCAGAAAAATATTGGAATTTTACCTGTAATATTGCTAATAATATCGTTATTTTTAGTAATAATTTTAATAATTTTTGATTCAAAAAAAATAAAAAAAATGATAAAAATAAAAGTTTTAGAAAATAATGAAACTGAATTTTTGAAGAAAATAAGATTTTATGTGGCGGCAGTTTTATATACGGATATTGTAAAAATACTGATTTTGCTTATAATAAGCACAATGATTTTAATATAAATTTGAAAGGGAAATAAAAAATATATGAAAAGAAAGATAGAGAGTGTAGAAGAATTTCATAGAATCTATAAACTTGGAAATTCTAAAAAGCCGATTGGAAAATTAAAGGATGGATTGGAAAAATTGAGATTTGACTTGATGGCTGAAGAAAATGGAGAATATTTGGAAGCGGCTAAAAAAGGGAATGTTGTAGAAGTGGCAGACGCACTTGGAGATATGCTCTACATCCTTTGTGGAACAATTATTGAGCATGGAATGCAAAATGTAATTGATGATGTTTTTGAAGAAATCCACAGAAGCAACCTTAGCAAATTGGATGAAAATGGAGATCCGATTTATCGGGAAGATGGGAAAGTTATAAAAGGACCGAATTATTTTCCACCAAATTTAAAGAAATTTTTTGAAAAATAAAGAAAAATTTTGAAATAAAGTAAAAAAATATCATAATAACTTGTAAAAGTTCTAAAAATATGATAAAATAAAATTCGATATATAAAAATAATTTTAACTAAATAACGATTTTTTTATAAAAAGTTAAGTTAATATATTATGATAAAAGCAGTAAGGACTGCTTAAAAAATAAAGATGAAAGGAGAACTACTAAAATATTTAGTAGAGGTGAATAAAATGCAAAGATGTGAAGTTTTTGGAAAAACAGTAAGTCATGGAAACAGAGTAAGTCACTCTCACAAAGCTACCAAAAGAATTTGGAGACCAAATTTGCAAACAATGCTTTTAACTATTAACAATGAAGAAGTTAGAGTAAGAGTTTGTACAAAGGCAATGAAAACATTAAAAGGGAAAAATAACGATCAAGTTAAAAAAATCTTACTAAAAAATAAAGAAACATTAAGCCCTAAAATATTAAAAGTATTGGCAAAGTAAGTTATTAAAACTTACTTTTTGTGTACTCGTAGCTCAACTGGATAGAGCGTCTGACTTCGGATCAGAAGGCTTGGGGTTCGATTCCTCACGGGTACGCCATTTTTTTATAAAAAATATTTAACTAAATAAAAAATATAAGGGCATTACAATTGATGCCCCATTTTTTTAAATTAACAGGTAAAATTAGCTTAATTTTAAAATAATTATAGTTTTTTATTCAGTTTGAATTCATTTTAAAAATATATTTTTATGATAGAATGTATTTGTAAATTAAGAAAAAGTCTAAAATAATTTATTTAAAAGGCTAGAACCTAATAATTTTTTTAATAAATATACTAAAGACAGTTTTTATCTTCAGAATTTGAAATAAATTTGAAATAAAGCTGTTTTTTTGAATTAATATTTATTATTTTTTTCTGCTAAGTCTTTGAAATTCTGCTTTTGCCTTAGCTAATTGAGCATTAAATTCGCTGTTTGAATGCAGTGTTGCAACAACTGTACTTGCTACCACACGGGCTGCATCGACGTCACTTTGCCAGTGATAACCACAGATTACACGGCTTTGCCCCATTTCATAACCACGTTTTATAATTTCACTTTGTCTTGCTGGATTTATTTCAGCTAAAACTAATGCAGTAGCCCAACCGATTGAAGTATGTCCTGATGGATAAGAACCGTTTGTTGAAAGGCTCGCTTCATCTTCTGGACGGCAAGTTGATTCTTTAAAATATGCAAACGGACGTATTCTCATGTATGTCTGTTTTGCAGATCTTGTTGCTAAATCTCCCGCATCTTCACGTAATTTTGTAACTAACTTAAAAATTTCAGGTGTTGTCTGTGCTGAGATTGTGTATCCAAAAGCCTCTGAAAAAGCACGAGGTACTCCATCTCCTTCTACACGTGCATCGTTGTATGCCTGTTTTCCTCTTTCAGTATTTCTAAGTAATTTTCCCTTTTCATACTGAGCCTTGTCATTTAAAAAAGCGATACTGTCAACTGCTGGTGGAGCTGGCAATAAGTCATAACTGCTTACAACTTGCGAGCTTTTCAAAAAGTAGACATCTGGTTTTGTTGTTACATCATTTCCTTTTCCCGCAGAAAATGAAACTAAACTTGCAAATAAAAATGCACCAATTAAAAATGTTTTTTTCATGTCGAACCATCCTTTTCTTAATAATATTTCTTAATAAAGTTATACCGTGTTTTTTATGGATGTCAAGAGTAAATAAAAAATCTATTCTATTGAAATTCATCTGAAAAAGTGTTAGTATGTCTTATGTAAATTTAAAAGTCATCATTAATTAAGAAACTTAAAGATAAAGTTCAATAAAGAAAAAACTAAAAGTATTGAGGTGCTGGAAATGAAATTAAAAAAAGAAAATTTAATTTTTAGATTTGCAACTGAAGGAGATGCTGAAGAAATTTTAGGAATTTATAAGCCATATATTGAAAATACAACAATAACTTTTGAGTATGAAGTTCCTGCAGTTGAGGAATTTAGGGAAAGAATTAGGGAGACTTTGGAGAAATATCCCTATATTGTTTGTACGTATGATGGGAAAATTATTGGATATGCCTATGCACATAGGATTTGGAGCAGAGCTGCTTATCAGTGGGATGTGGAGCTTTCAGTTTATACAGATGGAAATTATGCGGGAAATGGAATTGGGAAAAAATTATATAAAATTTTAATTGAAATATTGAAGTTACAAAATGTTGTGAATGTTTACGCACTTATAACTTATCCTAATGAAAATAGTGAAAAAATGCATAATTATTTTGGATTTAAAAAAATTGCAGTTTTTGAAAAATCAGGATATAAATTTGGAAAATGGATTGGCGTTACTTGGTTTGAAAAAGCTATTTCTGAGCATTCTAAAAATCCAAAACCGTTAAAAAAAATATCAGAGATTGATAAAATTAAATTGAGACAAACTTTAGAATTGTAAAAAATATAAAGTTTTTATAGTATTCTATTGTTAAATATTGATTCTATAGGCATAAAATAGCTTATTTCTTCAGATATTAAAAATGTTTTGAGATTATATATTAAATCACTTGAAAATCAGATTAAAGAGTGGTATAATTCAAGTGGAAAAATAGAGATTTTATTAATAAATTTTAGGAGGTTATAACGGAATGGCTAAAAAAACTTTAAAAGACTTAGATGTAAAAGGTAAAAAAGTATTAGTAAGAGTTGATTTCAATGTACCAATAAAAGATGGAGTTATTACAAATGATAATAGAATTACAGCTGCACTTCCAACTTTAAAATATATTTTGGAAAATGGCGGAAGAGTAATCGCATTTTCTCATTTAGGAAAAGTTAAGGAAGAAGCTGACAAAGCCTCAAAAACTTTAGCCCCAGTTGCAAAAAGATTGGAAGAACTTTTAGGAAAACCAGTTAAATTTGTTCCTGAAACTAGAGGAGCAGAATTAGAAAAAGCAGTTTCTGAACTAAAAGATGGAGAAATCCTAATGTTTGAAAACACTAGATTTGAAGACTTAGATGGTAAAAAAGAATCTAAAAATGATCCTGAATTAGGAAAATACTGGGCATCACTTGGAGATGTATTTGTAAACGATGCATTCGGAACTGCTCATAGAGCCCATGCTTCAAATGTAGGAATTGCTTCAAATATCAAAGAATCAGCAGTAGGATTCTTAGTAGAAAAAGAAATCAAATTTATCGGTGGAGCAGTTGACAATCCTGAAAGACCATTGGTTGCCATTTTAGGTGGAGCAAAAGTTTCTGATAAAATTGGTGTAATTGAAAATTTATTAGACAAAGCTGATAAAGTAATTATTGGTGGAGGAATGATGTTTACTTTCTTAAAAGCTGAAGGTAAAAATACAGGTTCTTCATTGCTAGAAGCTGACAAGGTAGAATTAGCCGCTTCATTAATCAAAAAAGCTAAAGAAAAAAATGTTGAATTATTGTTGCCAATTGATACAGTTGTAGCTAAAGAATTCAAAAATGATACAGAATTTAAAACAGTTTCTGTAGATGACATTGAAGATGGATGGATGGGATTAGATATAGGTGAAAAATCTGTAGAATTATTTAAAAAAGCTTTAGAAGGTGCTAAAACTGTAGTATGGAATGGACCAATGGGAGTATTTGAAATGGAAAACTTCGCTAAAGGAACAATTGGTGTATGTAAAGCAATTGCAGAATTATCTGATGCTAAAACAATCATCGGTGGTGGAGATTCAGCAGCAGCAGCTATCCAATTAGGATTTGCTGATAAATTCTCACATATCTCAACTGGAGGAGGAGCATCACTTGAATACTTGGAAGGAAAAGTATTACCAGGAGTAGATGCAATTTCAGAAAAATAATAACTAACTTGAATAACTATTAATTTAGTTAACTAAAAATAATTTTTTCATTTTAATCACGAAATGGCTGTCTTGAAATTAATTTTTTGAGATAGTCATTTTTATTTTAAGTTAATGTAAATAATTTGTCGCAATATATTATACAATTTATGAATTAAAAATAATTTTTTTTAAAATTGAAACATATTCTAAATTGTGGTATAATTAAAAAGGATTTTAGAATTTAAGAAGGAGGAAGAAATAGATAATTATGAATAATAATTCAATAGGGGTAATAATAATTTATGTAGTATTTTTGGCAGTATTAATTTTACCAACGTATTTTGCAAATAAAAAAAAGAAAAAACAAAAGGCTGAGTTAATGGAAAATTTAAAAGTGGGAGCTAGAATAATTACAGTTGGAGGAATCCAAGGAACTATTACAAATGTTTTTACAGATACTGTGGAAATGAAAATTGATAAAAATGCAAGAATGACTGTTCTTAAATCTGCAGTTGAAAGAATTGAAACAAAATAAATTTTATAAATTATACTCGAACTCATTTAAAATTGAACTGCTAAAATTATATAAACTCAGGATTTGAGTAAAATAGTTGCAGCTTTTGAGTTCAGTTTTAAACCAGTTTTACTTATAATTGTAAAATTAAAAGTTATAAAAATTGAATAGTTATAGTATTTATAGACAATTGTAAGAGTAAAAGCTGCATAGTATCTATATAATTAAGAGATAGGGATTTTTTTGTCTGGAAATAGAAAAAATAAAAATTTAGTGATATTATGTTTATTAAAGTTTATGAACTTAAAAAATAATAAAATGATTAATAAAAAATAGGAGGAAAAAATGAAAAGGATATTATTATTTTTGTTACTTTTTATAAGTGCAATCACATTTTCCGATACTTTAAAAAATGTTTCATATAATAATGGAAAGGTCATCGGAACATTTAGGGAAAATAAACAGATTATTCCAAATGCTTCTGTCACAAAATTAGGGGGCGAAGACCTGCTAATGTTAAGTTTCTCAGATAGTAAAATTGAAAGTGGCGTTCCAGCATTTATTAACAAAAATGATCAGTATATAAGTAAGATTTATACAGTTGAAAACAATGGAATGGTAGTAGTGTATGTGTATTTAAAACCATCTGTTACTTATCAAGTTACTAGCAGAAGTGGAGAATTTCAAGTAACATTAGATGGAGGTAAAGCTGCAACAGTTCAAAAATCATATAATGCACCACAAAGACAGAATAATAACAGCAACAATACAAGAATAACACAGACTCAGTCACAAAGCCAGTCAGGTAATACTTCAAGAGGAAATAAAAAATATACAATAGTTGTAGATCCTGGACATGGTGGGCGTGATTCAGGAGCAAGAGGAAATGGATATAATGAAAAAGATATAGCATTACAAGTAGCAACAAGGCTAGCTAATAATTTAAGACAGGATTACAATGTTATAATGACTAGAGATTCGGATTTCTTTGTACCATTAGATACAAGAGCTAAAATTGGAAATGATGCAAATGCAGATTTCTTTATAAGTATTCATTTAAATTCAGGTTCAAGTTCATCGGCAAATGGAACAGAAGTATTCTACTTTAGTAAAAAAGATCAGGGAAGTTACGCTACACAAGTAGCCAAATTTGAAAATAAAGTTGATGGAAGCTATGGAGATGTGCCATTTTCAGACTTTATTTTAAATGATATTTTTTATAGAAAAAATCAAAAGACAAGTCAAGCTATAGCAGAATCTGTATTAAATAATCTTATAAATACAACAGGGCTTAGAAGAAGAGGAGTTTTTGGAGCAAATTTTGCAGTACTTCGTGGAAGTAATTCACCATCAATACTTGTAGAATTAGGATTTATGAATAATTATTCTGATTTATCGCAATATTTAACACCAGATGGTCAAGAAAGAGCAGCAAATGCTATTGGAAGTGCAATAAGAAGTTATTTTAGATAATTTCATTTTAAATAATGGAAATATTATCCAAATTAGGAGAATTTTATGCCAAAAAAAGAAGAATCAAAAGAAGAACCTAAAAAGAAAAAAGGATTTTTTAGCAGCGTATTTTTTATAATATTGCTTATTTTAATAACGGCTGCTGTAGTTGCAACGAATATATATGACAGGGATAACAGTGAAGAAATACATGTAACTGTTGATAAGAATTTAGTAAAGGAAACAGCGCAAAATGAGGAAACTCAAAATAAAATTTCTATATTTGTATTTGATCCTGGTACAAGAACAATTTATGAGCGAGAAATCGTAATTCCGCGTCAAGTGAACTTAATTGAAGGGGATTTTATAAATGGAATTATCAGAAATTCAAATTATATTACAGATGATATGAAATTTAGAAGTGCCTACAACCTTAGAATTGACAATGTAAATACAACAGTTGTAAAATTAAATGCAGCATTTGCAAATTTGAAAAAAAATCCTGAATTATTTAATGGATTTTCTCAAGCTGTAACAAATACGATTTTAAAAAACTTTCCCAATATTCAAAGTGTTATTATTCAAATAGATGGTGAGACAAATACTCAATAGAAAGTAAAGTATTCAAGGGAAAGATTAATTTAGACTGTTTTGATATTAATAGAAAGTTTTTAATGTCAAAGCAGTTTTTTATTTTGCAAATTAGATTTATTATAAAATAAGTTAAATTTTTTTAAAAGAATAAATTACAAATAGTAAAAAAAAACGATAGAAAAATAAAGGATTATATGGTATAATAATAAAATGACTAAAGTGAGAGAAGAGAGAAAGGAAGATAGACAATGGGATTCAGAAGTCACAAAAGAGGTATCCAGATCGCATCAGCAGTTATGATGGGGATGTTTGGAATAGCAATGCTTATTACTGGAATATTATTTTTGAAGAATAATATTTTCGAAGCTTCAAAAGGTAATAGAGAAGTAATTGCGACGGTTAATGGGATAAAAATTTATCGTGATGATTTTGAAAGGGAGACTTATTCGTTAAAAAATCAGCTAAATGAGATAAATCAGCAAAAAATGCAGCAATTGGCACAAGCGGGAGTAAATACTGATAATATAAAAAATATTCCTGATGAAATTGTAAATCAATATGTTTTACAGCTTTTAATAAATAAGGAAATATTGATTTCATCAGCTAAGAATTTGGGAATAAGAGTAAGTGGATCAACTGTTAATAAGGAATTTAAAGCTTATCAAAAACAATCAAAATTAGGGAAAGATGAATTTTCTCAATATTTAAGATCAGTTGGGTATAATGTTACTTCATTTAAAAAAATGATAAAAGATCAAAAAACTGTTGATAAAATGAGAGAAAAATTATTTGCAGATGATAAAGTTACCGATGAAGAAGTAAAAAAAGCTTATGAAAGAAATAAGTATACTCAAGCTTTTGAAAATCAAGAATTTGAAGATGTAAAAGACCAAATTAAAGAAAATATGAAACAAGATAAGGATATTATGATTTTAAATTCATTTATTGCAAAAGCTAAACAAAAAGCTAAAATTGAGTTTAAAGATGAAGAATTTAAAAAAATGTATACCAATATAACAACGCCTGTGGCACAAAGTGGAGAATATAAATATACAAATGCAGACGTAAATGAACAAATTGTAAATGCTGTTTCACAAACTCAAGAAGGTTATTCACCAAAAATGGTAAATGATTTAAAAGGTATGTTAAAAATAAATTTAGGTAAATTTATACAAATTGCAAATAAGGCTAAAGCGGCTGGAATAAAGGCAGATGCTGATTTAGTAGGTGTAGATCAGTTAAGAGATTATTCTCAAAAATATTATAATTATTTAATTGATACTTATAAGCCTGATAATGCAACATTACAAGCAAGATTTGATTCTAAAAGAGATAGCTATGATACTAAAAATAGTATAGGTGGTTATGTGATTGGAGAGGAATATCAAGCTGGAGAAAATGATTTTGCTGTGGCTAAAAAGCAAGCTGAAGAAATTATGAAAACTACAAATAAAGATAATTTTGCAGAAAAAGCTAGAGAATTTTCAAAAGATCCTGGTTCGGCTAAAAATGGCGGAAGTTTGGGAGAAACAGCAGATTTATCAAAACTTGTTCCAGAATTTGCAAATGCGGTTAAGAATGGTAAGGCTGGAGATATTGTAGGACCAATAAAAACACAGTTTGGTTATCACATTATTTACATTCAAAGTAAAGATCCAAAAAATGAAAATGTAGCGAAAATTAGCCATATTTTAATAACTCCAACTATTTCTGAAGCTTCAAAACAAAAAGTTATTAAGAAAATTCAAGATTTAAAAGCTGAAATTGAAAGTAAGAAAGTTACTTGGAGTACTGTGGAAAAACAAGATAAATATAACTTTAGCATAAAAGAAAGATTCAAAAAGTTAGTTAAAACTGATGCAATTCCAGGAATTGGAATAAATAAAGAATTAATGGATCAAATATTTGCATTGCAGGTAAATGGATTCTTAGAAAGAAATGATGCAACTGGATATTATTTAATTGCAAAAACATCAGAAATACCATTTACACAAGCAACATTTGAAAATTCAAAAGAACGTGTAAGATTGGAACTCGCACACGAATATGCAGACAAGCAATTGGGAATTACAAAATAGTTTTCTGTTTAAATAGTTAAATTTGATTCATCAAGGATTCTTTTGTTGTCAAATAGAAGAAGTACAAGATACTAAAAAGAACTGTTTTAAATACTAAAAATATTTAAGACAGTTTTTTATATTAATACTAAATCTCGTTTAAAGATAGAGGTTATATTTTATGTCATTTGCTAGCAAGAGACCTTGACCTTTTACAAAGAAATTCTGTTTAAATGGGAAATGGTATAATTTTATTGAAGATCAGGAGTTAAAATGAGTTATATTGAAAATTTAGAAAGTGTCGGGAAAAAGATGATTGTGGAGGAAAAAGGGCTAAAAATAACAGAAGATGCTATTTTGCTCTCAAAATTTATGCAAGAATATTTTAGTAGAAAATGTAAGAATTTGAAAGAGAAAAAATCATTTTTAGAAATTGGGGCGGGACAAGGAATAATTTCATTATTACTTTCGGAACTTGATGTTATTTCAAAAATTTTTGCTGTGGAAATTCAAAAGGAAGTTTTTTCTACTTTAAAAAAAAATATAGAGATAAATGATTTAAATGAAAAAATAATTCCGATTAATAAAAATATAAAAAGTATAAATGGAGAATATGATTTTATTTTTTCAAATCCGCCATATAAAAAAATTAATTCTGGGAAAATGCCTAAAAATAAGACAGAACAAATTAGTAAATATGAAGTTTTACTTACATTGGAAGAAATAATTTTAGAAATAAGAAGGCTTTTAAAAAATTATGGAGAATTTTTTTTAGTTGTGCCAGATAGTAGGTTAAATGATGTGTTTCGATATATTTATGAGAATAGATTAAATATATTGTCGGTTAAAGTAAATAAGTATAAGAAGATAGATTTAGTCGTTGTACATGGAAAAAAAGGTGGTAAGATAAATTCAGAGATTGAAATTAAGTAATTAATCATTAACAAAATATATAGAAATATATAAAAGATATATAATTAGTTTATTGACAATTAAGTAGAAAAAATGTTAATATAAGTTATGATTTGATATACAAATAATTTGATAATTAAATTTAGTATAAAGTTAGATAAGTTTATCACATAATAAAAAGAATAATTATATAATTTTTCCAACAATATGGGATACTTAATATTTGTTAAATACTGGTACTATTTAGCTATAATTTTGAAATTATATGGTGATAAATAAGTAAAAAACAGATGAGAGGAAGGAAATGATTTATGAAAAAATTATTAGGATTGTTGGCATTAACTTTGGTAATTTCTGGGTTTGCTAAAGCGGATCAAGATGTGTTGAAGAATATTAATATTTCTACTGAATACAGGCAGAATTATCAGGATAAAACTGGAGATGATGTGAATGGAATTGGATTTGCTGGATTTAAGAAGGATAATCGTGGGAGAACACGGGTAAGAAGTATTTTTTCTGGGAAGATTGGATTAATTGATGAAGGAGACTGGGATTTGACATTTTGGACAAGATGGGATAAGGATCAAAATAGAAATAGATTTAATGGACAAACAATTACTCAGTATGGAACTTTTAGAAAAAATGATAGAATTTATAGTAAATTAGGGTTAGAGAAGAAATTATCAGATGATGTTAAATTGAAAATTAGATGGCAAAATGATATTTATAGAAATAAAGATTTAGTTACAAAAGAAATTTCTACAACAGGAATTGGGAATGAATTTGCGATAGGACCGACGTTTAATAAAAAAATATGGGGACAAAATGTAACATTGGCTGTAGAAGGTATTTATTTTAGATTTAAAGGGAATAGAAGAGGAGAGTATTATTTGAGCGGAAATGACTTTAAAGGGTCAAAAGTTAATGGTTGGGGACTTAATGCAGATCTTGAAGTAAGTAATAATATTAAAAAGGGAGAATGGGGAAGTTTAGATTATTATACTTATTTCACGAATCATTACAGAGACACAAATAAGACACAAAAAAATGGGAAAAAGGCTAAACCATCAGTTTATCAAGATTATTATGCAAACTTATCATATACGACACCGTCAGTTGCGGGAATTTACGGGAAAGTTGTCCTAGAAAACGAATTTGAAAGATACCCAAGATATTATTGGGAAAATATGTTTGGTGTAATTACAGAAGCTGGATATAAAAAATCATTTGAAGCAGGAGAAGGCAAAGTTTCGGTAAATCCTTTTGTGAAATATCGTCCATATTATAGAGATTCTTATAAGAAATCTGGATCAAATAGAAAGACTACTGAAACAGAAGAAGTAAGATTCGGATTATCAGTGGGATATTCTGTAAATTAATAAAAATTAACTTGATTTGATATATAATTAATTAAATAAATATTATTTTTGATAATTGTCCTATTGCTCTTATAAATTTTAGTAAGAAATTTAAAAACACTCAGGATACTTTTATCTTGAGTGTTTTTCTATTAATATAAATATTAGGAAAAAAAACAATTTTTGTATTTTGAGTTATTAGAATTCTAATCCTAATCCTACTTTGAATATGCTATTTTTTGTATCATATAATTCATATCCTGCTGACATGTTAAAGTTATCTGAAACATTATATTTTGCTCCAAGTCCTAAATTAAATACACCTTGATCATAATCTAATGCAGCTAACTTAGCAACTTCTACACCATTTGTAGAAATACTTCTTTCACCATTGTATGATTTTCTGCTAAATCTTTGTTCATATTCAATATTTCCATACAAATCTACAGCTCCAACTCTTGTTTGTCCATAAACTCCTGCTGTAGCATTTCCACTGCTTCTCTTAGCTTTTCCAAAGTTTACATTTCCAACAGTGAATGAATCTTCTTTAACACTTGTTACTCCTAATCCAACATAAGGTTTTACATAAGTGTTTTCATCTGAATCATCTCTAAATTTATATCCTAATCTAGTTTGGAAATCAAGTACATCTGAATCAAATTTTACATTATTATAATTTTTGTATTTATGTTTGTTACTTCCATAAGTTAATACTGAAGCCACATCTAAATTATCTGTAAAATCATATTTTCCACTTAATGATGCTTGATATGAATCTAGTTTTTCTCTCACGCCGTCAAATGAATTTTTATATTTTACATTAGTTTTTTCATATCCAAATCCTGCTCCCATTGTAAAGTTACCAAAATTCTTTGTTCCTGATAAAACTACCCCATTAGTTTTAGAACTATATCTTGAATCATAATCATAAGAATTTACTCCACCAAGATATTGTAAATTAAGGTTAGCTCCATTTTCTTTCTTAGCTTGTTCTAAATCTTTAAATCCGTTTGCTGTTATAGTTTTTGCCAAGTCATAGTTTACTCTTGATCTAGCACCTTGAAATGTAGGTACAGATCCTGTCGGTGTACTTGGTGTTGGTGCAGCCGGTGTTGACGGAGTAGACGGTGTTGTAGGCGTAGTTGGTGCCGCTGGTGTGCTTGGTGTTGACGGAGTTGCAGGTGTACTTGGTGTTGATCCCGATGAACTAATTACTGAACCCACTGTTGCTGGTGTAACACTTCCACTTAATGGTGAAGTTAATGTTACAACTGTTGGTCCTGTGTAAGTCTGTATTGTTCCTGAATCTGTTACTATATCTAAAGTTCCCCCTGCTGGTACAGTAAATTTAGTTCCAGCTGATATTGTACTTGAACCAGTAGCTGTAACTGTGTTTGACCCAGTGCCTAAATTATAATTTGATGAACCTGATATGCTAGTTCCTGCATGTATATTAAGTCCTCCACCGACGATTGAAGCGGCAGAAAATGAATTTGCACTAATAACTAATACTCCTAGTAATAATAATATTTTTTTCATTTTAGAATTACCTCCATATTATACATTTTTTAACACTATTTTCTGAAAAGTATATCTGCTTTTTAATAGTAACATACTTAATTTTTTTTGTCAAGTTGATAAAATATTTGATAAATAAAAAACTATACTAATACAAAATAACGTCTTATAGCAAAAAATAAATGAATAATAAAACTAAAAATATACTATTATTTCTCTAATTCTTTCCATCTTTCCTGAAACCAGAACCATTGCTCTGGCAGTTTTAGTATAATTTTTTCGTATTCAGTTAAAATAGATTTCATTATTTGGTGTCTATTTTTGTAATTTTCAGGATGGATGACTTTGTCTATAAAAATGTGGCAAATATTGTTTTTATCAACTTCATTGTGAATAATAACAATCGGAATATTCTCTTTCTTGGAAAAATAGGCAGGAAAGCCTGAATTAGTGGTAGGTAATCAAAAAAATGTGATTTTATCGCCACCTGGTTTTCTTACATCACTTAAAAGCACAAAAATGCCCTTTGAATTTTTATTTTTCAAAAAGGACTTGTAATTTTGCTCCGGAAAATAAGTCATATTGTTTCTAAAACGAATTTTATCCATATAGGATTCAATAAATTTATTTGGAATAATTCTAATTGGGATAAACATTCTATCATTTCCCGTTGGAAAAAGACTTGCATGAAAAAATCCAAAATGTGAAGTAACAAGAATAATTCGTTCATTTTCACTCTTTAATTTTTCCAGTAATTTGGAATTATATGTTTTTGGCGGGAAATTCTCAAAATATTCATATATCCAAAAAGGCAGTAAAAACGACTTTGCTGTATTTTTATAAGATTTTATCGCAATTTCCTTAATTTTTTTCTTTGAATAATTAAAACTATTTTGTTCATTTAAAATCAAATTTAAGTTACGATACGACAATTTTCTTCCTTTTGGAATGAGATAAAAAAGCAAAACACCAATAAATTCAGATATTTTTAGACGAATTTTCGGTGGAAAAAAGTTAAAGATTTTTATAAAAATATAAAAAATTGAGAATATTATAAAATCTATGGTTGTTTTCATAAAATGCTCCTTTAAATATAATCTATTTAATAAATTATACCACAGAAAATAAAAAAAATTAATTTTTTAGTATTGAAATTTATCTTTAGAAGTGTTATAATATTTTTGAGTAAAAAAACCAACAAGTTGAATATAACAAATTGTGAGAAAAAAGTCTTGTTCATTATTGAATGGGATTTTTTTTATGTTATAATCATTTGTCAAGGCTTCACAAACCTTGATGTTATGTTCGATATGTTGGGAGGTGGTCTCAATGATGAACTGGGATTTGACTGTTTTAGCAGTTACAATTGCTGCTTTTTTATTCTTTAGTAGTCAAAAATAATTAAGTAAATCCCATTGTTCTTCCCACCTTATGCCTGTCAGTTCTATTTACTGGACTGGCAAGTTTTTCATTAAAATATCAAGGAGCTTTCTAAAAATGATAGAAAAAATAAAAATTGGGTTAAATAATTTGTATTTATTTAAAAATAAAAATGATGAATATTTATTGATAGATACGGGGGTACATGTAAAAAAGAAAAAAATTTTGAAGAGAATAATTCAGAAAATTGGAGAGGCAAAAAAGATAAAAGTGATAGTTCTAAGCCATTCTCACACTGATCATGTGGGAAATTTGAAAATACTCATTGATGCAATTGGAGATGTTAGAGTTATTGCACATAAAAATTCTGAAAATATATTAGAAACAGGAAAAAGTGTTATTCCAAATGGATTTTATCCATTTACAGAAAAGATTTCTAAAAAATTGAAAAGTAAAAAGAATTTTACTAAAAATATCTTTCCAAAATTGGAGAAAATTGATATGGAAAAAGTAATTTTTATTAATTTTTTACAACAGGAAAGGATTTTGCTTTCAAAATATGGTTTTGGGAATATGGAAATTATTGAAACAAAGGGACATTCAGATGATTCGATTTCTCTTGCAGTTTTTGATGAAAAAAATAATGAGAAATATTTGTTTTGTGGGGATATGGTTCAGAACTTATGTTTTAAATTTCCGTTAATTCCATTATTTGGGGAAAATAAGGAAGAATTGATTGAAAGTTGGAAAAAGATTATCCTGAATGGCTATGATAAAATTTTTCCTGCGACAGGGAAAGAGATTACGGCACGAGATTTGATTAGGAGATTGGGGAAAGATGAAAAAAATAGAATTTAAAATTATTCAAAATAATGATTACAGCGATGAAATAAGAAATATTCTGGATGAAGAGGAAATGGAATCGCTTGTACAGGTAAAATATGAGAAAGTGCCGAATTTATTTGAATCATTGCAAAAAGATAGTGAAAAGACACCGATTATCGTGGTAGGAATTGATACTGAAAATGACAATCTTGTGGGTGTTGGGGCTTGTTCTATTTTTAAAAATAATATCGGGTATTTAAATTCATTTAGAATAAAAAAAGAATATAGAAATAAAGTTAATTTTGGCAAGGCTTACAAGATGTTAATAACAGAAGCCAAAAAATGTGGAGTAAAAACCGTAATTACGACTATTCTTGAAGAAAATAAAATAACACAAAAAATTTTGACAAAAAGGCGAAAAAGTATGCCAATTTATGAGTTTTACAAAAATATTGTATTTTTTAGTTTGAAAAATAGTAGAAAAGGTGATTTGGCAGTAAACGATGAGGAAATTTTAAATTATGGAAATTTTGAAATTCACTTGAAAAATAAGGCTAATAAAAAATATGTTGTGATGGACTATAAAAAAATTTATAAATTTTTGTATAAATTTAGAAAAGTGATAGCATTTTTTGGATATCCAGAAATGCCTGAAATTAATAAAATTTCAAATTTTTTGTATGCAACTTTTGTTTTAAAGGATAAAAATGTAGATATGGAAAAAAATAAAAAAGAGTTTAGAAAAGCTGTAAAATCTATTCAAAATAAAGGTTATAATTGTGATTTTTTTATGATTGGAAGTTATGAAAACTCGTTTTTGGAGAAGAATTTGAATAAAATGAAGGTTTTTAAGTACAAGAGCAAGATGTATAGGGTTTTTTATGAGAAAAATTGTAATTGTGAAAATAATGAAGAAACTAAAGATGAGGATTTGGAATTTTTACTTTGGAATTTATAATATGGATTTTATAATCAAAGTGCAACACCTAAATATATTAAAATAATGTGCTTATTTTTTCAAATATAAAAATTTTATATTTATTAGTTCAATTTTTAAAAATATTTTATTTATTTTTAATAATAAAGATTATTTTATATAAAATATTATAAATTTATCTGATAAAAGTGTTATAATTTTTTACAAAAATAATATTTAAGGAGGATTTTATGAAAAAATTAAATACAAATCAGTTGAAATATATTGCTTTGTTTTTTATGTTTTTAGACTCAGTATTTTTTGTATTTTCAGGATTTTTACCATCTTGGATTCATTTAATCACAAGATTTGTGGCACCATTATTTGCATTTTTTACAGTGGAAGGCTTTTATCATACAAGAAATCGTAAAAAATATATGGCAAGATTGTGGATAGCCGCTATTTTGATGCAATTTGGAAATGTAATTTCATTTATTATACTAGGAGAAAGATATCAAATAATAGATAATATTTTTTTAAGTCTTGCGATTGGATTTACAATAATTTATTTCTTGCAAAAAGGGAGAAGTAGTAAAAAAGTAATTTATAATATTTTAGGAATTTTTCTTTTTATTTTGGGATTGGTATTTTCTTTTGTTCCTATTGTGATTGGAAATTATATCATGGGACTTGAAGGTGGAATACAGACTTTGTTTACAATGATTAGTTTTTGGGCATTTTATGGAAATAGAAAAAAGCAGGTAATAACATTTTTAATTTTGAATATGTTATATATTCCATTATTTACGCCATCGTTAAATCCTGCTAAATACCCTAATTCAAGAGCATGGTTTGACAGTTTTTGCTATAACAGCGACGGTTTAACATTTTTATTTTTACCATTCATATTTTTGTACAATGGAAAAAAAGGAAGCAAGGCACCAATTCACAAATGGTTTTTCTATATTTTTTACCCTTTGCAATTTTGGATTTTGAATATTCTTGCATTCTTTTTGAAAATAAGAAGTTAAAGTTAAGTTACAATAATTTTTATTTATTTAGCTTTTATCGGCTTGACTTTGAAAAAGGGGAAGTCTATAAAATAAAGCAAGGAAAAAAATGTAAAAAATTCTTATTCCCTGCTTTTTATTTTTTTATTTTATAAAGAAGTCAAGTAGTCAACCAGTTCCTTTTCAATTTGTGCATTAAATTTTCCAATTCTGAAATTGTACTTAATGTCTTCAAAATTTTCTGGATTTTTATCCATTTCATTTTTTACTACAGCTGGAAATTCATTCCAAAAAATATTGTATTTTCCGTCAACATACGAAATTAAAGTAGGTATTTTTATTTTTTCATCTGTATTTGGAAAAAATTCTTTGGCAGTTTCTCTTGAACGGTAGTCGATTTTTATTTTATTATTCAAGTCGCTGAATTTTTTTAGGAAAGGGACAGTTGCACGGCAATCTGGACAGTAAACTTGTGCCACGGCGATAATTGTAATATCCTTATCTATACCTTTTATAGCCTTTTCAGTTTCTTCTGATAAAGAAATTTTTTCTATAATTCTTAGCTGCTTTTTGTCTTCTTGTGCTTCAGTCACTTCAAATTTTAAATAATCTTCAAATGTTCCCATTGCTTTCACCTCATAAATTTTATTTCTCTTTTTGATATTGTATCATTATTAGGCAAGTTTTTGCAAGTTTAAAAAATTTTTAATTCAAATTTTGGGGGTAATGTGCTAAAATCATTGTAGGAGGAAATTTTATGTATAAGGCTGTTGTAAGTGATCTGGACGGGACGCTTTTAAATGAAGAGCATAAAGTTAGTCCATTCACAAAGGAAACAATTGAATTGCTGCTGGAAAAAGGGATAAAGTTTTATATTGCAACTGGACGTGGATATGTCGGAGCAAAGGAAATTATGGATGAAATTGGACTGAAAATTCCTTTGATTACGTCAAATGGCGCTAGGATTGTAGATGAAAATGGAAGAGAAATTTACGTGAATAATATTGAACAAAAATATGTGGACAAAATTTTTTCGATTGACTATAAATCGTTTGATAAAGGAATAATTTTAAATGGATTCTCAGGTAATCATTGGTACGTTACGGAAGATGCCAGAGATTATTTTTATGCTCAAAAGCCAAATAGGAAGCAGTATCCAGAGCAAATTGAGTGGGATAACTTTAAAAAACTTGCTTTTACAAAAATATTTTTTCTAGGCGAGCATAAAAAACTGCTGGAAATAGAAAAGGAAGTAAGAAAAGTAACGAATAATGAAGTTAATATCGTATTTGTAAACGAAAAAAGTTTGGAGATCTTTTCAAGTGACTGCGATAAGGCTGTGGCAGCTGGATTTTTGCTTCAAAGGGATGGACTGTTGTTAAAAGATGCAGTTTCATTTGGAGATGGATTTAATGATTATGATTTAATAACTCAAACTGGACTTGGATTTGCAATGAAAAATTCAATTTATAGACTGCTTGAAAAATTAACAGATACAGAAGTTATTGGAAGCAATGCTGAAGATGGGATGGCAAGGAAAGTAAGGGAAATATTTAAGATTTAGTAAAAATATAAAATTTAAATATTCTATTTTTTATTTAAATAATAGACTTGTTCGGAAATTATATTTGTTCAGAATTTAATAAAATAAATGTTCTGAAGCAAGAGAGCTTGACCCTTTGTTAAATAAAAAAATTAAGTTATCGAACAGATCTAAATAATAAATTTACAGAGAATTAAAATATTTTATTATTAAATAAATTTAGTTTTAAAATAGTAAATAAATAAAGAGAGAAGGGAAAAAATGAATAAAATTGCATTGGTTGTAGATGATACATCATATATTAGAGAGGACATAAAGGATATTCTTGAAGAACAGGGATATAAAGTGTATGAAGCAAGCGATGGGCTGGAAGCTGTGGAAATGTATAAAAAGGTAAACCCATCTGTTGTAACAATGGATATAAATATGCCAAGAATGCACGGATTAAAAGCTGCACAAGTTATTACGGATTTGGATAAGGAAGCTAGAATCATGATTTGCAGTACAATGGTTATGTTTCCTAATTATATGAAAATGGGGAAAGAAGCTGGAGCAAAGGCATTTTTGTCAAAACCTTTTAATGAAGAGGAATTTATGAATGAGTTTTCAAAATTATTTTTATAAAAATATAAAGAATTGAAAAAATAGCTGTATTAATGAGGTTTTATACTATTCTTCGTTTATAATAGCAGATTTGCTATAAATTTTCTTTACGATGGATAAAAAAACTAAATAAAGTATAATTTCTTATAGATTTTTACATAATAAAAGAAGGAGAGAATAAATGTTTAAAGCTGTTGTAAGTGATTTGGACGGTACACTTTTGAATGCAGAACATAAAGTGAGTGAATTTACTAGGGAAACAGTAGAATTATTATTGAAAAAAGGAATAAAATTTTATATTGCGACTGGAAGAAATTATTTAGGAGCAAAAGAAGCGATGGATGAACTTGGCGTGAAAGTTCCGCTTATTACTTCACACGGATCTGTCGCTTTTGATGAAAATGGGAATGAAATTTTTTCAAATAATTTGAAGCGAGAATATTTGGATAAAGTCTTGAATATTGATTACAAGTCGTTTGGGAAAGATATAATTATAACTGGATATTCTGGACCAAATTGGTTTGTTACTGAAGATTTACGAGAATATTTTTACAATAAAAAGCCTGATAGAACTAGATATCCAGAGCAAATTACTCCTGAAGAATTTAAAAAGCATAATTTTACAAAAATATTTTTTCTTGGGGAAGATCACGATGAATTGCTGGGACTTGAAAATGAAATAAGAAAAGTGGTTGGAGATGGAAATGTAAGTCTTTTATTTGCGAACGAAGGAAGTTTGGAAGTTTTTTCAGCAAACTGCAATAAGGCAAAAGCGGCTGAAGTACTACTAGAAAGAGACGGACTTACATTAAAAGATGCAATTTCATTTGGTGACGGATTGAATGACTATGAATTGATAACAGAAACTGGGCTTGGATTTGCGATGGGAAATTCAATTTATTTGCTGCTTGAAAAACTTTCAGATACTGAAGTTATTGAAAGTAATGCTGAAGATGGGATGGCAAAAAAATTAAGGGAATTATTTAATTTATAGAAAATTAAAATTTGAGAATAACTAAATTAAAGAAATAGGAAAGGGGAGTTTATGTATAAAGCAGTTATCAGTGATTTGGATGGAACTTTACTAAGCAGAGGGCATCATGTTACAAAATTTACTAAAGATATAACAAAGGAAATAATAAAAAAAGGAATAAACTTTTATATTGCTTCAGGTAGAAGTTATGACCAGATTGGGTATATAACTGAGCAGCTTGAGGTAAAAATTCCTATTATAGCTGCAAATGGTGCAAGAATCTTTGATGCAGATGGAAATATGATTTATGAAAAAGGCTTGCCAAAAGAAGCGGCAGAGGCAATCTTGGGGCTGGATTATGAAAGCATAGCTGAAGGTTCACATTTAAATATTTTTTCAGGAAACGACTGGATTATTACAAAGGGAACGGCTCAAAAAGTGTATGACAGAATTTCGAGGGATGTAAAAGTTGACTTTAAGGAAGTCCCAAAGAATGAATTGAAAAACTTGGATATTTTAAAAATATTCTACATTGGAGAACATGAGCAGCTTATAAACTTGGAAAAAGCCATCTTGAAAATAAGAAATGATGTAAATGTTATTTTTGTTACCGATTATTGTATGGAAATTATGGCAAAAGGAGCCAATAAGGGTGCAGCGGCAAAATTCCTGTTAGAAAGAGAAGGCTTGGAACTGAAGGATGCGGTAGCTTTTGGTGATGGTGAAAACGATTTTGAAATGCTTACAATGGTTGGGAAAGGTTATGCGATGGGAAATTCCATAGACAGATTAAGAAAACTGCTGCCAACGGATTTTGAATTTGTTGGAGCAAATACAGAAGATGGAGAAGCTGTGAAATTGCAGGAATTGTTTTTGGAAAGAGCAAAGAATATTTAATTATAATTTTGGTTATTTGTATAGTAAAACTGAACTCAAAAATTATGGCTATTTTACTCAAACCCTAGATTTATATAATTTTTAGCAGTTCTATTTTAAAATAATATCGGAGATAATAAGTTGATAATTTCAACATTAACTGTTGGATATAGAAGAGATATTTGTAAAAATTAATGTAATTAAAAAATAACCGTTCTTATAAATAACAGCGGTTATTTTTTTATTTGATTTATTGCAGCATAACCAAAGTAATATTTTTTTGTTGGTTATTTTATTATTATTTTTCTAATTTTGTAGAAATCGCATCCACATCATACTGTTTTTCCAAATTAATTTGAGAATTATTTTTTAAATCATAATAAGCCGCAACTCCTATCATAGCTGCATTGTCTGTACAATATTCCAGTTTAGGAAAATGAACTTGAATTTGCTCATTTTCATCAGTCTTTAAATTTGTAAATTCTGAAAATTTTTCACGAAGCCGTCTATTTGCAGAAACGCCGCCTGCAACAAGTATCGTTTTCACATCTTTTTCTTTCACAGCCATCAAAATTTTATCATATAGCACATTTACAATAATTTCCTGAAGAGATTTTGCAATATCTTCTTTTGAAAATGGATTACCTTTCATATTTTGGCTATTTACATAATTAGTTATAAAAGTTTTTATCCCACTAAAACTAAAATTGTAGCCATCAACTTTTGGTTTTTTTATTTTTAAAATATCTTCACCATTTACTGATAGTCTGTCAATATGTGGACCTCCAGGATATTCCAGTCCCAATATTCTGGCAATTTTGTCATAAGTTTCTCCGACCGCATCATCTAATGTTTCACCAAGTAAATCAGTAATTATTTTTCCATTTTCTTCATAAATATAATACAAATTTGTATGCCCACCTGATACAACTAGTGATATTGCAGGCAATTTTACATCATTGTCAATGAAACTTGAGAAAATATGTCCGTTAATATGATTTACTGGAATTAATGGAATGTTATTGGCATAGCTTAGGGATTTTGCAAACATTAGGCCTACAAGTAAAGAGCCGATAAGTCCAGGAGTATTTGTTACTGCGATATAATCAATGTCGCTTAATTCACAATTTGCTTTTTCCAGAGCTTCGGTAAATACTGGTAAAATATTTTCTATATGGTGCCGTGAAGCAATTTCAGGCACTACACCGCCAAATTCTTTGTGAATATCAATTTGTGTGGAAATAATATTGCTTAAAATCTTTTTCCCATCCTCAACAACTGCAACAGAAGTTTCATCACAAGATGATTCAAATGCAAGTATTTTCATAATTTTTCTCTCTTTCTTTTTTTATTATTTGAGAGTGTATATAATTTGTATAAATATATAACAAACCTAGTGATATAAGTTTTTTTTAGTTTATTTACACAAAAAAGGTTACACTTTCTTTTTTATATAGAATTATTTGATAATTTATAATTTGCAAACTATGTTATCATTTGTAAAATGTTATTTTTTATAAAATCTTTTAATATTAGAATCTTGAATAAATAAAATATAATTTCTTTTTTTTAAATAAAATTTTTATTATAGAACAAGTCTGTTAATTGTATTCTTTAACAATTTTATTAAATACAGTTTCTACTGAGATTCCAGTCATACAATCTGCGTATTTTTTTGGAAATTTATTGTCTCCGTAAAGTGAATGTGGCGGACAACTTGGATTATTCAGTAAAAAAGTATTTTTTTCAAAGGAAAATAATTTCGGATCAGTCGGTCCAAAAAATACAAAAGTCTTGGCTTTTACAGCTCTGGCTATATGAAACGGGCCTGAATCATTTGCAACAGCCGCTTTTGCATATTTCAACAATATTCCGCTTTCCTTAAAGGAAATTTTCCCGCACAAATCAATAATTTGTTCATCTTCATCAGTTTTTACAACATTTGCATCTTCTTTTCCGCCAATCACAAAAATTCTTAATTTTTCCTCATTATTTACAAATTTATTTTTATTTTTCAAAATTTTTTTTGCCAATTCATCATAATAAGGCCATTTTTTCGTAAATTTAGAAGCTCCAGGAGCTAACACAAAATAATTTCCATTTTCCAAATCATATTTTTTTACAAACTCTTCTTCCATTTTTTTATCAATATAAAATTCTAAATTATCCCCAAGTCCATTTTTTATGTTTTCATCCGAAAAATTTATTCCCAATTTTTTTAAAGCTGTAAAGTAACTTTCAACAATTGTGCAATCTGCATTATAAGTTATAAGTTTTAACTTTACAAGAATAGTTTTCCACCATTTTCTTTTTTTGTATCGGCAATATTGAGTATGCCTGTTTTCAAGACTTTTTCCAATAATTCTAGATAAAAATTTAGAATGAAGATCAATGACACAGTCATAATTTTCTGTTTTTAGTCTATTTATCATGTCTTTTATATATTTTCGGTCCTTACTTTTCTTTTTCTCAAAAATTATCAAATTCCTAATTTCAGGATTCAAGGAAATTGCTTCAGAAAAAGTATTGTAAACTGCAAAATCTATTACAGCTTTTGGACATTTTTCTTTAATTGCCCTTATTACTGGCGTTGTAAGCACTACATCCCCAAATGAGCTAAATCTTATTATTAATATTTTCATATTTTTTCCTCTTCTAAAGTCTAATATTTTACTTGATTTTTTTAATACCAAAATAAATTAAGCAAAGATTCATGCAAAATATCTATAAATTTTAAATTTTGATTTATGTTGTTTCATGTTATTTTATAATTTAAAACTATTATTAGTCAAGTGTTTTTCTTTCTAAAAATAGAATAAAATATTTAGGTCAAATCAA
Organism: Leptotrichia wadei; assembly: GCF_007990545.2. NCBI lineage: Bacteria > Fusobacteriati > Fusobacteriota > Fusobacteriia > Fusobacteriales > Leptotrichiaceae > Leptotrichia > Leptotrichia wadei. Next base: position 2,142,748 of record NZ_AP019829.2, on the reverse strand, counting down.
AAATTATATAGTAAAACTGATTTGAAATTTAACTCAAAAACTATGACTATTTTACTCAAACCTTAAGTTTATATGATTTTTAATAGTTTGATTTTGAATATTTGAGTATATTTTGATACTAAACTCTATTTAAAAAATAGAAATTATATTTTATGTTATAAAATAAAAAATGTAGCCATCTAACTACATTTTATAAAAAAAATACCTACATTAATTGCAAGTACGACTTAATTAATATAATGGTGCCTAGAAGAAGATTCGAACTTCCGACCCTACGGGTATGAACCGTATGCTCTAGCCAACTGAGCTATCTAGGCATTTGGTGGCGGGAGCTGGATTTGAACCAACGACCTTCGGGTTATGAGCCCGACGAGCTACCATACTGCTCTATCCCGCGACAATGAAAGTTTTTTATAAGTGGTGCCTCGGGCCGGACTTGAACCGGCACGGGATAAATTCCCACAGGATTTTAAGTCCTGTGCGTCTACCGATTTCGCCACCAAGGCATATTTTACCTAAAAAGTAAACTTACGTATAAGATTATACAGTATTTTTTTAGATTTGTCAACAACTTTTTTTCTAGATTTTTTTTGGTTAAAGTGGTAAAATACATTATAAGATATTTTTAGATCTCTCAAAAATTAAATTAATAAAAGCTAAATAAATTTAATGAACTTAAACTTCAGCCTGCTTATAAAGATTACTTTAAAACTAAGTTTAAAGTTATGATAATTTTACTCAAATCCTAGTTTTACTCAATTTTTATTAGTTTGGTTTTAAGGAGATTCGAGTATATATAAATGAAAATTTTAGAATTACGGGATTTTTGGAAAAGGGAGAGTATGTGAAAATGTATAAAATATTTAAAGATGTAAGTTACAAGTTGCTTCAAGAGGGAGAAAACTTTGAAATTAGGGGTATTGAGTATGATTCACGAAAAATCGAAAAGGATTTTGTATTTGTGGCAATGACAGGAAGTGCTGTGGATGGGCATGATTTTATTCAAAAGGCTATTGACAGCGGGGCTAAAATGATTATTTGTGAAAGGGATGTAAATGCAAAAGAGTATAGAAATGCTAATTTTGTAACTTTTGTTCAAGTGGAGGATATACGTAAAAAATTAGGAATAATTGCTTCAAATTATTATGATTATCCACAAAATAAAATAAAAATAGTTGGAATTACAGGAACAAATGGCAAAACTACATCAAGTTTTATTTTGGAAAATATTTTGGAAAAAACAGCTAGAATAGGAACTACTGGAAATCGTATTTTAGATGAAGAGTTTGAAACAGTTAATACAACTCCAGAATCATTAGAATTAATAAAATTAATAGATAAAAGTGTAAAAAAAGGTGTAGATTACTTTATAATGGAAGTAAGTTCCCATGCCCTTCAAATTGGACGTGTGGATATGCTTAAATTTGATTCTGCAATATTTACTAACTTGACACAAGACCACCTTGATTTTCACAAAACTATGGAGAATTATTTTAATGCCAAGAAAAAAATATTTTCAATGCTGAGAAATAATGGTGCAGGAATAGTTAATATTGACGATAAATACGGGGAAAAAATTTATTCTGAAAAAAAAGGTGGAAATAACGATTATATTTCCATAAGTATAAAAAATGAAGAAGCTGACGTATGGGGAGATATTTTAAATTATACAAATCATGGAATGAAAATAAAAATAAACTTGGATAATTATTTTGAAAGAAGAAATCTTGTAAAAAATAAAGATGAAGAAGAATACAAATTTGAAATAGAATTAGTGGGAGAATATAATTTATATAATGTCCTTGGCTGTGCTGCCAGTGCATTGTCACTTGGAGTAAAAATAGATTTTATTGTAAAAAAATTACAAGAAATGCCTTCAGTTCCAGGAAGATTTGAAACAATAAAAAACGATTTGGAGGCAAGAATCGTAATAGATTTTGCACATACAGATGATGGACTTTTAAATATTGGAAAAACTTTAAAGCAAATTACAGATAATCAAGTAATAACAATATTTGGTGCAGGTGGCGACAGAGATCATGATAAGCGTCCAAAAATGGCAAAAGCAGCAACAAAATTTAGTGATTACATCATTTTAACATCAGATAATCCTCGTACAGAAAATCCCATAAAAATTTTAGCAGATATAGAAAAAGGGCTTATTGCAGAAAAATATCCATTTGATAAATATATAATTATCGCCGACAGGGAAAAGGCAATAAGATACGGAATGAGACTTCTTAAAAAGGGAGATAGTCTTTTAATCGCAGGAAAAGGACATGAAACTTATCAAATAATCGGAACTGAAAAAACACATTTTGATGATAGGGAAGTAGTAAGAAAAATTTTGGCTGGGAAATAAAAAAAATAATAAACAAAATAAAACTGTACTTATAACTAAATTTAACATACCTAAAAAATATTAAATAAAAATCTTTTATAGCCCTTGACAAAAGGGCTATTTTAGTATAGAATATTTAGGTTAGAACTCATAACTAAATTTTGAAAATATATTTTTTTAAAAAATAATATATTTGAAGTGAATTTTAGAGTAAATCGACATACTTAAAATGGGTATGCACTTATGTTTGATAAAGTAGCTTGCAGGAAAAGCAAGAAAAAGGAATGGAGACTTTGTCAAATTGGGCTTTATCAAATGTAGATTGAAGAAATGAGCTTTATAAAAAGTTTTAGTTTTGAAAAATAACGCAAGAATAAATATATAAATCAAAGAAATTTGAGAGGAGGAAAACAGATGCCTACTATTAATCAATTAGTAAGATTTGGTAGAAGTACAACTGAGAAAAAGAAAAAATCACCTGCATTGAAAGGTAATCCACAAAAAAGAGGGGTTTGTGTAAGAGTATATACAACTACACCTAAAAAGCCTAATTCGGCCTTAAGAAAGGTAGCAAGGGTTAAATTAGTAAATGGAATCGAAGTTACTGCTTATATTCCAGGAATCGGACACAACTTGCAAGAACATAGTATCGTTCTTTTAAGAGGAGGAAGAACAAAAGATTTGCCAGGGGTTAGATATAAAATAATCAGAGGAGCATTAGATACAGCAGGAGTTGTAAACAGAAAACAAGGTAGATCAAGATACGGAGCGAAAAAAGGGTAATTAATTTTTAAAAAAGTAAGGAGGACAATTAAGTGTCAAGAAGAAGAAGAGCGGAAAGAAGAGATGTATTACCAGATTCTCAATTTAACGATAAAGTAGTAACTAAATTCATTAATGGATTAATGAAAGACGGAAAAAAATCATTAGCTGAGCATATTTTTTATTCAGCATTACAACAAATAACTGAAGAAACTCAAGAAGAAGGAATTGAAGTGTTCAGAAGAGCAATGGAAAACGTAAGACCTCAATTAGAAGTAAGATCTAGAAGAATCGGAGGGGCAACTTATCAAGTACCAGTTGAAGTAAGAAAAGAAAGACAACAAACTTTAGCAATCAGATGGCTAGTTAGATATACAAGAGAAAGAAAAGAATACGGAATGGTTGCTAAACTAAAAAAAGAATTAATTGCTGCTGCCAATAACGAAGGTGGATCAATTAAGAAAAAAGAAGATACATATAAAATGGCTGAAGCAAATAGAGCGTTCGCACATTATAAATGGTAATCTTAAGTTTGCTTGATAAATATTAAGTATTCAGAAATATTTAGTATTTATATTTTTAAAAAATTCATTTTTTCAGAATTGAATTTATAAAAAATATAATAATCAGGGTAGGAACTATCCAAAGAGCTTGGTAAATATATATAAATATATTTTCCAAGAAGCTCTGATTTTTAGAAGTTAGAGCAGGTTACATATAATTCTTTTAAAAAAGAAGTTTACAATATAAGGAGGAAAAATTAAATGGCAAGAAAAGTTGCTTTGAAGGATACTAGAAATATTGGTATCATGGCACATATAGATGCTGGAAAAACAACTACTACTGAAAGAATCTTGTTTTATACAGGAGTAAACCATAAAATTGGAGAAGTTCACGAAGGAGCTGCTACGATGGATTACATGGAACAAGAACAAGAAAGAGGAATCACAATTACATCAGCTGCAACAACAGCATTCTGGAACGGACATAGAATTAATATAATAGATACACCAGGCCACGTTGACTTTACAGTTGAAGTAGAAAGATCGTTAAGAGTATTAGATGGATCTGTTGCTGTATTCTCGGCAGTTGACGGGGTTCAACCGCAATCAGAAACTGTTTGGAGACAAGCAGATAAATATAACGTACCAAGAATGGCATTTTTAAACAAAATGGATAGAGTCGGTGCAGACTTTGATATGTGTGTAAACGATATTAAAGAAAAATTAGGTGGAAATGGTGTACCAATTCAATTACCAATTGGTGCAGAAGATAATTTTGAAGGAATTATCGATCTAGTAACAATGAAGGAATATTTATTTAAAGATGAAACTATGGGAGCTGACTATGAAGTAGTTGATATAAGAGCTGAATTAGCTGATGCTGCTCAAGAAGCTAGAGAACATATGATTGAATCTGTAGTTGAAACTGATGATGAATTGATGGAAAAATACTTTGGTGGAGAAGAAATTACTGAAGATGAAATTAAAAGAGCATTAAGAGTTGCTACAATTGCAGGAACTGTTGTACCCGTATTGTGTGGAACAGCATTCAAAAATAAAGGAATTCAACCATTACTTGATGCAGTAGTTGCCTACATGCCGTCACCAGTAGATATTAATGGAGGAAAAGTAAATGGTACTGATCCTAAAACTGAAGAACCTATCCAAAGAACAATTTCAGATGATGAGCCATTCTCAGCATTGGCATTTAAAATCATCACAGATCCATTCGTTGGAAGATTATCATTCTTTAGAGTTTATTCAGGAGTATTGGAAAAAGGATCTTATGTATTAAACTCAACTAAAGGTAAAAAAGAAAGAATGGGAAGATTGCTTCAAATGCACGCTAACAAGAGAGAAGAACTTGATATAGTTTATTCTGGAGATATTGCAGCTGCAGTTGGATTAAAAGATACTACAACTGGAGATACATTGTGTGCTGAAAATGCTCCAATTATCCTAGAAAAAATGGAATTTCCTGATACAGTTATTCAAATAGCTGTTGAACCTAAAACAAAAGCTGACCAAGAAAAAATGGGGACAGCACTTTCAAAACTTGCTGAAGAAGATCCAACATTTAAAGTTACAACTAACCAAGAAACTGGTCAAACATTGATTTCAGGAATGGGAGAATTACATTTGGAAATCATCGTAGATAGAATGAAACGTGAATTTAAAGTAGAAGCAAACGTTGGTAAACCACAAGTTGCTTATAGAGAAACAATTAATGGCGCAACAGATGTTGAAGAAAAATATGCTAAACAATCTGGAGGACGTGGACAATATGGACATGTTAAGATGAAAGTTGAAGCTAACCATGGAAAAGGATATGAATTTATTAATGAAATTACTGGAGGAGCTATTCCAAGAGAATATATTCCAGCAGTAGATAAAGGAATACAAGAAGCGTTAGAAGCTGGGGTTGTTGCAGGATACCCAGTTCAAGATATAAAAGTTACATTATATGATGGATCTTACCATGAAGTAGATTCATCAGAAATGGCATTTAAAATTGCAGGATCTATGGCAATCAAAAAAGGACTTAGAGCTGCTAACCCAGTATTATTGGAACCAATCTTCAAAGTAGAAGTTACTACTCCAGAAGAATACATGGGAGATGTTATTGGTGACTTAAACTCAAGAAGAGGACAAGTTTCAGGAATGACTGACAGAAATAATGCAAAAATTATTGATGCAGAAGTACCTTTATCACAAATGTTCGGTTATGCAACTGACTTGAGATCAAAAACACAAGGAAGAGCATCTTATTCAATGGAATTTGAAAAATATGTAGAAGTTCCAAAAAATATTGCTCAACAAGTAATTGATGAAAGACAAGGGAAATAGTAAAAAATAAAATAGAATCTTAAAAAATTTAAAATAAAATGGAGGAAAAATTAAAATGGCAAAAGCTAAATTCGAGAGAAGTAAACCACACGTAAACATAGGAACAATTGGTCACGTTGACCATGGAAAGACAACAACAACAGCAGCAATTTCAAAAGTATTGTCTGAAAAAGGGCTAGCTGAAAAAGTTGATTTTGAAAACATCGACCAAGCTCCTGAAGAAAGAGAAAGAGGGATTACAATTAACACAGCTCACATTGAGTATGAAACAGAAAAAAGACACTACGCTCACGTAGACTGTCCAGGACATGCTGACTATGTAAAAAATATGATTACAGGAGCAGCTCAAATGGATGGAGCAATCCTAGTAGTATCAGCAGCTGACGGTCCAATGCCTCAAACAAGGGAACACATCTTGCTTGCAAGACAAGTAGGAGTACCTTACATCGTAGTATACTTGAACAAAGTAGACATGGTAGATGACGAAGAATTATTAGAATTAGTAGAAATGGAAGTAAGAGAATTATTAAACGAATACGGATTCCCGGGAGATGACGTACCAGTAATCAAAGGATCTTCATTAGGAGCATTAAATGGAGAACAAAAATGGATAGATGCAATTGTAGAACTGATGGATGCAGTGGATGAATATATTCCAACACCAGAAAGACCAATTGACCAACCATTCCTTATGCCAATTGAAGATGTGTTCACAATTACAGGAAGAGGAACAGTAGTAACAGGAAGAGTAGAAAGAGGAGTAGTAAAAGTTGGGGAAGAAGTAGAAATCGTAGGAATCAAGCCGACTTCAAAAACAACAGTAACAGGAGTAGAAATGTTCAGAAAATTATTGGATTCAGGACAAGCTGGAGATAATATAGGAGCATTGTTAAGAGGAACTAAGAAAGAAGAAGTGGAAAGAGGGCAAGTACTTGCAAAACCAGGAACAATCACTCCACATACAGGATTCAAGTCAGAAGTATACGTACTTACAAAAGATGAAGGAGGAAGACATACTCCATTCTTTACAGGATACAAGCCACAATTCTATTTCAGAACAACTGACATTACAGGAGAAGTAAACTTGCCAGAAGGTGTAGAAATGGTAATGCCTGGAGATAACATTGAAATGACAGTAGAACTGATTCACCCAATTGCAATGGAAGAAGGATTAAGATTTGCGATAAGAGAAGGTGGAAGAACAGTAGCTTCAGGAGTAGTTGCAACTATTACTAAATAGTTTTAAACAGTAAATTTCTTAAAATGTGGAAAAAAATATTGCAGATAATCAAAATATTTGTTATAATATTTAGAAATGTAATAGGAAATAGTTCAAGTTAAATAAAAGGAGAGATTAGATTTTGATAATCTAATTTCTCTAATTATAAAAAAAACAAGGTAAAATAAACAGGAGGAAAGACTTTGGATAAAATAAGAATATATTTACAATCTTATGATCATAAATTGTTAGATCAATCTGCTAAAAAAATTGCAGAAGTAGCTAAGAAAAATGGTTCAGAATTAGCAGGACCACTTCCATTACCTACAAAAATTAAAAAATATACAGTTTTAAGATCAGTTCACGTAAATAAAGATTCAAGAGAACAATTTGAAATGAGAATTCACAGAAGATTTGTAGAAATTAAAAATTCTAGTCAACAAATCGTAAATGCATTAGCATCATTAAACTTACCATCAGGTGTGGGAGTTGAAATTAAGCAATCGTAAGGCTTAGTACAAGTTGGCAAAAGATTGTCAACCAATATATTAAGGAGGAAAAATAAAAAATGATATTAGGTAAAAAAATCGGAATGACACAAATTTTTGAAGATGAAAAATTAATTCCAGTTACAGTAATCGAAGCAGGAACTAACTTCATTACACAAATTAAAACAGAAGAAAAAGAAGGATATAACGCTATCACATTAGCTTATGGAGATAAAAAAGAAAAAAATACTACTAAACCACTATTAGGTGTATTTAAAAAAGCAGGAGTTACTCCAAAAAGATTTCTTAAGGAATTTAAAGTAGCTAATCCAGCTGACTTTACATTGGGACAAGAAATTAAAGTAGATGTATTAGAAGGTATCGAATTCGTTGATATTTCTGGGACTTCAAAAGGTAAAGGGACTGCAGGAGTTATGAAAAGACATAACTTTGGTGGAAACAGAGCTTCACACGGGGTTTCAAGAAACCATAGACTTGGAGGTTCTAACGCAGGAGGAGCTGCATCAAACAGTAATGTACCTAAAGGTAAAAAAATGGCTGGAAGATTGGGAGCTGAAAAAGTAACAGTTCAAAACTTGCAAGTTATTAAATTTGATGTAGAAAACAGTCTTTTGTTAGTAAAAGGTGCTGTTCCAGGACCAAAAAATGGGTTCTTAGTAATCAAAAAATCGGTAAAAAAATATTAAATAGGAAAGAGAGGAGGATAACATGCCAGTTTTAAATATATATAAATTAGACGGTTCACAAGCAGGAACTGTGGAAGTAAATAACGAAATTTTTGGAATTGAACCAAATAAACACGTAATGCACGAAGTTTTAGTAGCAGAATTAGCTGAAGCAAGACAAGGATCAGCTTCAACAAAAACAAGAGCAGAAGTAAGAGGTGGAGGAAGAAAACCTTTTAGACAAAAAGGAACAGGTAGAGCAAGACAAGGTTCTACAAGAGCGCCACACATGGTAGGTGGAGGAGTTGTTCACGGACCAAAACCTAGAAATTATGCTAAAAAAGTAAATAAAAAAGTTAGAATATTAGCTTTAAGATCAGCTTTAGCTCAAAAAATTAGTGAAGGAAATGTAATCGTATTAGATGATTTTGCTTTAGAAACACCAAAAACAAAAACATTTGTTGAGTTTGCAAAAACATTAAATTTTAATGGAGCGAAACAATTATATATAACAAATGACGATACTGATACTGTAGATAGAGATTACTTCTTATACTTATCTACTAGAAATATTGAAAAAGTTGCAGCAATTAATACAAGAGATTTAAGCGTTTACTGGTTAATCAAACAAGATAAAGTAGTCTTAACTAAAGAAGCTCTTGCAACTATCGAGGAGGTGTTGGCATAATGCATATTACTGATATTATCAAAAAACCTGTAATTAATACAGAAAAAGCTAGAATTTTACTAGAAAATAATGAATATGTTTTCATTGTAGATAAAAGAGCAAATAAACTTCAAATTAAAGATGCGGTTGAAAAATTGTTCAATGTAAAAGTTCAAGGTGTAAATACTTTAAACATCAAACCAAAAAACAAAAGATTCAGAATGTCAATGTATAAAACATCTGCTATCAAAAAAGCAATTGTTAAATTAAAGGCTGGAGAATCAATTACAGCTTATGAAGGATAATTAATATATAAAATTTATTTTGATTTTGAAATTTAATTTTAAAAAAAGTAAAATAAATAATTTTTTTTGTGGAAATTATTTAATAAAAATGATATAATAGATAAGTTATGTAAAATTATAGAAATTATTCAGTGTTTTTGAATGATTTAAGAAAATAAAAATGAGAAATAGGAAGAGAGGGAACGTAAGTTATGCCAATAAAAAAATTAAAACCGATGACTAGTGGGACACGGCATATGTCGATATTAGTTAATAAGGACTTAGATAAAGTAAGACCTGAGAAATCTTTAGTTGAGCCATTAAGTTCATCTTATGGGATTGACAACTATGGACATAGAACAGGTAGAAACAGACATAAAGGACACAAAAGATTATATAGAGTAATCGACTGGAAAAGAAATAAAATTGGAGTGCCAGCAAAAGTTGCAACTCTTGAATATGATCCAAATAGAACTGCAAACATCGCATTGTTACATTATGTTGATGGAGAAAAAAGATATATCTTGGCTCCAAATGGACTTAAAAAAGGTGATGTTGTATTAGCAGGAGAAGGTGCGGACATTAAACCTGGAAATGCATTGAAATTAAAAGACTTGCCAGTAGGGACAGTTATTCACAATGTAGAACTTATGCCTGGTAAAGGTGGACAGTTGGCAAGATCTGCAGGAACAGCTGCAAGACTTGTCGCAAAAGAAGGAACTTACTGCCACGTGGAATTACCATCTGGAGAATTAAGACTGATTCACAAAGAATGTATGGCAACAGTTGGAGCAGTAGGAAATTCTGAACATTCATTAGTATCATTAGGAAAAGCTGGAAGAAATAGACACTTAGGAAGAAAACCTCACGTTAGAGGATCTGTAATGAACCCTGTGGATCACCCACACGGAGGAGGAGAAGGAAGATCTCCAATAGGTAGAAAATCACCAGTTACACCTTGGGGTAAACCTACACTCGGTAAGAAAACTAGAGGTAAAAAACCTAGTGATAAATTCATTGTTAGAGGAAGAAAAAAATAATTGTTTAAAAATTGATTTAATATTTAAAAATATATTGTTAAAGTTTTTAAATAAAAAACGTAGAAATGGACTGTGCCAGTCAAAATATCTGAATAGAAGTTTGGCTGAATATAAAAATATTGCTTGATACATGGAATTAAATAAATGAAATGTATTGAGTAACATTTCTCGATTTAAAAAATGAAATAAGGAGGAAAGAATGGCTCGTTCATTAAAAAAAGGACCTTTCGTCGATGCATATTTATTAGAAAAAATAGAAGCATTGGGAGGTAAAAAACAAGTTATCAAAACATGGTCTAGAAGATCAACTATATTCCCTGAATTTATTGGGCATACTTTTGCTGTATATAACGGTAAAAAACATATACCTGTATATATAACTGAGGAAATGGTTGGACATAAATTAGGCGAATTTGCACCAACTAGAACTTTCTATGGACATGGAAAAGATGCTAAAAAGGCTAAATAATTAAAAATTTAATATTTAATATTAAGGAATTAATAGATATACATTGGAAAGGAGAGGACTTTGAATGGCAGTTGTAGCTAAATTGAAATACCAAAGATTAAGCCCTCAAAAAGCAAGATTAGTTGCTGATATTGTAAGAGGGAAAAACGCATTACAAGCATTGAATATACTGAAATTTACAAACAAAAAAGCAGCATTATATATAGAAAAAACATTAAGATCAGCAATTGCAAATGCTGAACACAATAATAATATGGATCCTGATAAATTATTTGTTTCAAAAATATTAATTGATAAAGGACCAGTATTAAAGAGAATCAGCCCAAGAGCAATGGGAAGAGCTGATATTATCAGAAAACCAACAGCTCACATCACAGTAGAAGTTGATGAAAAAGTAGATTAATTTAGACAAATAAGGAGGTAAGTCTGTGGGACAAAAAGTAGATCCTAGGGGGATAAGATTAGGAATCACAAGAACTTGGGATTCAAAATGGTTCGCTGAGGGGAAAGAATACGTAGATAATTTTCATGAAGATTTAAAAATAAAAAAATATATTAAGAAAAACTATTACCATGCAGGGATTTCTTCTATTCAGATAGAAAGAACATCGCCTACAGAAGTAGCAGTTATTATAGAAACTGGAAAAGCTGGAATTTTAATTGGTAGAAAAGGTCAAGAAATCGAAGCTTTAAAAGTAAAATTGGAAAAATTGACTGGTAAAAGAGTTCAAATTAAAGTACAAGAAATCAAAAATCCTAATAAGGATGCTCAATTAGTAGCAGAAAGCATTGCAACAGCAATTGAAAAAAGGGTTGCTTATAAAAGAGCAGTTCAACAAGCTATTCAAAGAGCAGAAAAAGCTGGGATTAAAGGAATTAAAGTTATGGTATCGGGAAGATTGAATGGTGCCGAAATTGCGAGAAGTGAATGGACACTTTCAGGAAGAGTACCACTACATACTTTAAGAGCAGATGTTGATTATGCAACAGCTACTGCACACACTACATACGGTGCTTTAGGATTAAAAGTATGGATATTTAATGGTGAAGTTCTTTCTACTACAAAGGAAGGAGAAAACGAATAATATGTTAATACCTAAAAGAACGAAATATAGAAAACAGTTCAGAGGAAAAATGGGTGGTGTAGCAACTAAAGGAAACAAAGTTGATTTTGGTGAATTTGGACTTGCCGCTAAAGAATTTGGTTGGATTACTTCAAGACAAATTGAGGCTTGTAGGGTAACAATCAACAGAACGTTTAAAAGAGAAGGTAAAATTTGGATTAGAATATTCCCTGATAAACCTTATACTAAAAGACCTGAAGGAACAAGAATGGGTAAAGGTAAAGGTAATGCAGAAGGTTGGGTAGCAGTAGTTAAAAAAGATAAAGTAATGTTTGAAGTTGGCGGAGTATCTGAAGAAAAAGCCAAAGAAGCATTAAGAAAAGCTGGACATAAACTACCTATAAAAGTTAAATTTGTTAGAAAAGAAGAAGTAGGTGGTGATAAGTAATGACAATTAACGAAATTAGAGAATTATCATTGGAAGAATTGGAAGTTAAAGTAAATGAATTGAAACAAGAATTATTTAATTTAAAATTTCAAAAAACTCTTGGACAATTACAAAACACTGCTAAAATACGAGATGTTAAAAGAACAATAGCAAGATTAAAAACTGTTGTAACTGAAAAAACTGGTAAATAGGAGGATCAAGAGTGGAAAATAAAAGAAACGAAAGAAAAGTAAGAGAAGGAATCGTTGTTTCAAATAAAATGGATAAAACTGTAGTTGTTCTTGAGGAAACAATGAAATTACACAAACTTTATAAAAAAAGAGTAAAAACTTCTAAAAAATATAAAGCACACGATGAAAACAATGAATGTGGAATCGGAGATAGAGTGCAAATCATGGAAACTAGACCATTAAGTAAAGATAAAAGATGGAGAGTTGTTACAATCTTAGAAAGAGCTAAATAGTTCTATTTTATCAATAAAATAAAAAAAATAATATTTTATTTTCAATATTAAAAAAAAGCAAATAGCGTGAGTTAATATTTGAGAGGAGGAAATTTTAAATGGTTCAACAACAAACGATGCTTAATGTCGCTGATAACACTGGAGCTAAAAAAATCATGGTTATTAGAGTATTAGGTGGATCAAGAAGAAGATTCGGTAAAATAGGAGACATCGTAGTAGCAACTGTGAAAGAAGCTATACCAAACGGAAACGTTAAAAAAGGTGATGTAGTTAAAGCTGTAATCGTTAGAACAAGAAAAGAATTAAAAAGAGCAGATGGTTCATATATAAAATTTGATGATAATGCGGCAGTTATTTTAAATACTGCATTAGAAGTAAGAGGGACAAGAATCTTTGGACCTGTAGCAAGAGAATTAAGAGCTAAAAACTTTATGAAAATAGTTTCTCTAGCACCAGAAGTATTATAGGAAGGAGAGTTTAAACGTGGCTAAACCAAACTTAAAATCAGTACCTAGAAAATTACATGTTAAAACTGGAGATACAGTTATTGTAATTAGTGGCAGATCAAAAGATTTGTTACGTAATGAAAACAGTACACAAACTGGAGATAAAGGAAAAATTGGAAAAGTATTAAAAGTTTTCCCTAAAACTGGAAAAATAATTGTTGAGGGTGTAAATATTAAAAAAAGACACATCAAACCTAATGCAATGAACCCACAAGGCGAAGTTGTAGAAAGAGAAATGCCAATTTTCTCATCTAAAGTAATGCTTTGGGATGAAACGGCAGGAAAACCTACAAGAGTAAGAAAAGAAATAAGAGATGGAAAAAAAGTAAGAATATCAGTTGTATCTGGTAATGAAATATAATATTTTAGAGAGGAGGATGTCATAAGTGGACCAAAAATATATTCCAAGATTACAAAAATTATATAAAGATGAAATCGTTTCGTCATTAATGAAAGAACTAAATTTATCTAACGTTATGCAAGTACCTAAACTTAATAAAATAGTAGTTAATATGGGGATTGGAGAAGCAGTAAGCAATCCTAAATTAATAGATGCGGCTATCACTGAATTGGCACAAATTACAGGACAGCAGCCTGTAGCAAGAGCAGCTAGAAAATCAGAAGCTGGATTTAAATTAAGAGAAGGACAAAAAATTGGAGCGAAAGTTACATTAAGAAAAGAAAAAATGTATGAATTTCTTGATAGATTAATCAGTATTACTTTACCAAGAGTAAGAGATTTTGAAGGTGTTTCACCTAAAGGATTTGACGGAAGAGGGAATTATACATTAGGGTTAAGAGAACAAATCGTATTCCCTGAAATCGAGATTGATAAAGTAGATAAAATCTTTGGATTAGGAATCACAATTGTATCTACAGCAGAAAATGATGAGCAAGGAAGAGCTTTATTAAAAGCATTCGGAATGCCGTTTGCAAAATAGTATTATTTTGAAGGAGGTGTAATTTAATCAATGGCTAAAAAAGCAATGGTTGAAAGAAACTTAAAAAGACAAAAAACAGTTGATAAATATGCAGCTAAAAGGGCTGAATTAAAAGCAAGAGCTAAAAAAGGTGACAGAGAAGCAGTTTTAGAGTTATCTAAATTGCCTAGAAATGCTTCGCCTACAAGAGTTAGAAATAGATGTCAAATTAACGGAAGACCAAGAGGTTACATGAGAGAATTTGGTATTTCAAGAGTTATGTTCAGACAATTAGCAGGAGAGGGAGTTATCCCAGGAGTAAAAAAATCAAGTTGGTAATTTTGAGAGGAGGAAGAATTAATGTATTTAACAGATCCTATTGCTGATATGCTTACTAGAATCAGAAACGGAAACATGGCTAAACATGCACAAGTTGCAGTACCATTTTCAAGAATTAAAGAAAGTATAGCAAATATATTAAAAAATGAAGGATATATAAACGGTTACGAAATTAAAGAAGAAGGAGCTATAAAAAATATAGTTGTTTCTTTAAAAACTGTAGATGGAGAAGCTGTAATTAAAGGGTTAAAGAGAATATCAAAACCTGGAAGAAGAGTTTACACATCAGTAGAAAGTTTACCTAAAGTATTAGGTGGATTAGGAATTGCCATTGTCTCAACACCACAAGGTGTTATTACAGACAAGGAATGCAGAAAGCATAATGTTGGTGGAGAAGTTCTTTGCTACGTGTGGTAATTTACGCATTTTATAAATTAGGAGGATAAACAATGTCAAGAATAGGTAACAAACCTATAACTATACCTGCTGGTGTTGAAGTTAAGCAGGATGGTCATACTTTTACTGTAAAAGGGCCAAAAGGGCAATTAGTAAGAGAATTAAGCAGTGAAATTAAAGTAAATATTGATGGTAATGAAATTACATTTGAAAGACCAAATGATTTACCAAGTATTAGAGCTCTTCATGGGACTACAAGAGCAAATTTAAACAATATGATTGTTGGAGTAAGTGAAGGATTTTCTAAAGGATTGGAATTAGTCGGAGTAGGATATAGAGTACAGGCTAGTGGAAAAGGATTGACTTTATCTTTAGGATATTCACATCCAGTTGAAATTGAAGCAGTAGATGGAATTACTTTTAAAGTTGAAGGAAATACTAAAATTTCTGTTGAAGGAATTGACAAGCAATTAGTTGGACAAGTTGCTGCAAACATCAGAGCTAAGAGAGCGCCTGAACCTTACAAAGGAAAAGGAGTTAAATATGCTGACGAAGTAATTAGAAGAAAAGAAGGTAAGAAAGGATAGGAGGTAGATTTTAATGGTAAAAAAATTTGATAGAAATAAATTAAGACAAAAAAAACATAGAAGTATTAGAAAAAAAATCGTTGGAACTGCTGAAAGACCTAGACTTGCTGTGTATAGAAGTTTACAAAATATCTTCGTTCAAGTAATTGATGATACAACAGGAAACACTTTAGTTTCTGCATCAACTATTGAAAAAGGTGCTAAAATTGAAAAAGGTTCAAATATTGAAGCAGCTAAACAAGTTGGAGAAAGAATTGCTAAAAAAGCATTAGATAAAGGAATTACTGCTGTTGTATTCGACAGAGGTGGATATATTTACACAGGAAGAATTAAAGCTGTGGCAGATGCTGCTAGAGAAGCAGGATTAAAATTCTAAAGATAAGGAGGATTTATTTTGGCTAGAGATAGAGATAACAGAGAAAGAGAAAGTGAATATAAAGAAAGACTTTTAAGAATAAGCAGAGTTTCTAAAACTGTTAAAGGAGGAAGAAGAATTTCATTCTCAGTATTGGCAGCTGTTGGAGATGAAAAAGGAAAAGTAGGTATCGGTTTAGGAAAAGCTAACGGTGTACCTGATGCAATTAAAAAAGCTATTGCAAACGCTAAGAAAAACCTAGTAAATGTTTCATTAAAGGGTGGAACATTACCACATGAGCAAATTGGTAAATATAATGCAACTAGCGTATTATTAAAACCAGCTTCAAAAGGGACAGGAGTTATTGCTGGTTCAGCAACTAGGGAATTGCTTGAGTTAGCAGGTGTAACTGACGTGCTTACAAAAATTAGAGGTTCAAAAACTAAAGATAACGTTGCAAGAGCAACTTTAGAAGGTCTTAAACAATTACGTTCTCTTGAAGACGTGGCAAGACTTAGAGGAAAATCAGTTGAAGAAATTTTAGGATAATAGGTTAGGAGGTAAAATTAATGTCTAAAGTAAAAGTAACACTTGTAAAAGGAATTAATGGAAGAAAACCTAATCATGTTGCGACTGTAAAATCACTTGGATTAAGAAAAATCAGTCAAAGCGCAGTTCATAACAAAACTGCTGATATAGAAGGAAAAATTAAATTAGTTTCTTATTTACTTAAAGTAGAGGAGGTTTAAAGATAAATGAATCTTAATGAATTAAGACCTGCTGCTGGATCGAAAAGAGAAAGAAGAAGAGTAGGAAGAGGACACGGAACTGGTTGGGGTAAAACAGCTGGTAAAGGTCATAATGGACAAAAACAAAGATCAGGTTCTTATGTATCACCAATATTTGAAGGTGGACAAATGCCTATTATTAGAAGAATCCCTAAAAGAGGATTTTCTAATGCACCATTTAAAAAAGATATTATAGCAATTACATTGTCTGATATTGTTGAAAAATTTAATGATGGAGATGTAGTTAGCTTAGAAACATTAGTTGAAAATGGAATAGTTAAAAACCCTAAATTTATAAAAAAATATTCTGATGAAGTGTTAAGAAATATAAAAGGAAGAAGAGCTGTAAAAGAATACTTAAACTCAAATATTGAGGCTTATGTAAAAGAAAAGGAATTTACTAGCTTATTAAAAATTATAGGGAATACAGAAGTTAATAAAAAATTAACTGTAAAAGCACACAGAATCTCAAAAGCAGCTAAAGAATTAATCGAAAAAGCTGGAGGAAGTGTAGAATTATTAGAAATCAAATCATATTCAGCTAAAGCAGGAAATAATAAAAAAGAAGATGGAGATAAGTAAGATTTAATATCTTGCTTTTTCTTCATACACTAAAGGAGTGATAGAATTGACTCTAGCTGAAGCAGTATCAAGTAGGGTAAAAGCTATTTTTAATATACCTGAGTTAGAAAAAAGAGTAACATTTACATTACTTATGATAATGGTTGCAAGAGTTGGAATTCACATAGCAGTTCCTGGAATTAATACAGAAGCTTTTAAAAATTTCCAGCAAGGAAATGCGATTGCTCAATTTTTAAATTTATTTTCAGGTGGAGCTGTTGAAAGAGCTTCAATTTTTGCATTGGGAATTGTCCCTTACATTAATGCTTCCATTGTATTTCAATTATTAGGAGTTATTTTTCCTAAAATTGATGAAATGCAAAAGGAAGGTGGAAAAGAAAGAGATAAAATAACTCAGTGGTCAAGATATGTAACAATTGTACTTGCAATAATTCAATCTTTTGGAATTGCAATATTAATGCAAAATCAAGGGTTAGTATTAGAACCAGGTCCAAAATTTGTACTTAGTACAGTAGTTTTAATTACAGGTGGAACTTCATTTTTAATGTGGATCTCTGAAAGAATCTCAATAAGAGGTATTGGAAATGGGACATCAATGTTGATTTTCTTAAATATTGTTGCAGGATTGCCATCTGTTATTAGTAATATGTATGCTGGATTGCCTAGTGGAATGGGAAAAGTTTTATTGGGATTATCAGTAATAGTATTTATAATATTTATTGCATTAATGGTAATTGTTCAATTGGCTGAAAGAAGAATTCCTATCCAATATGCTGGAAAAGGAAGTCTTGGATTTGGCGGTGGGCAAAGTACTGTTGGAAAAAGAACATACTTGCCATTAAAAATAAATATGTCTGGAGTAATGCCAATAATCTTTGCATCAGTTTTGATGGCAGCACCTTCATTTTTAGTATCAATGATGAAATCTGGAAATTTAAAAAACTTTTTAGCAGCTCAATTTGAGCCGAAAGGAGTTTTTTACTTACTTTTATTTGCAATATTAATTACAGTATTTTCATTTTTCTATACACTTACAATTGCTTTTGATCCAGATAAGGTAGCAGATGATTTGAAGCAAAGTGGAGGAACAATTCCAACAATAAGAGCTGGAAAGGAAACTGCTGATTATTTGGAAAAAGTTGCAACGAGAGTAACATTTGGGAGTGCAATATTTTTATCATTATTGGGAATTATGCCAAATATTTGGTTTGGATATATTTTAAATCTTCCAGTAATGCTTGGAGGAACAAGTTTACTAATTTTAGTTGGGACTGCTGTAGAAATATTATTGCAAATAGACTCATTCTTGGCAGTTAAACATATGAAGAGCTTTGTAAATAGAAGACATCGTTAATATTAAAATTTAGAATTTATATAAAATAAAAAATCTCTAACTAGGTAAAATTCTTTTTAGAGATTTTTTTATTTATTTATATAATAAAAATTTTAATTTTTCAAATATTTTTTTCTCAATAAATATGAAATAAATTCCAATATAATTGCTACACCAAATATTAAGTATACAAATACTCCAATTTCACGTATATCAAAATACATTGTTCCAGACATAAACATATCGTATCCAATTCCACCAGCTCCAGCAGCAGCTCCAACTAAAACTGCATTTGTAAAGTTTATTTCAAAACGGATAAAAGTCCAGGATAAAATGGAAGTTACAGTGCTTGGTAAAACTCCTTGAAAGATAATTTTCCAAAATGAAGCTCCTGTTGCTCTCAAAGCTTCGATAATTCCGCTGTCTATCTCTTCGATGCTTTCAGAATAGGCTTTTACGAGGTAGGCGATACTGTGGAAGGTCATTCCTATAATTGCAGCTTCTACTCCAACATTTGCGACGACTGAAAAGACCATAACCCATAATATTGTTGGGATTGCTCGAATAAAGGATAAACCTAATTTTATAGTTTTTGATAAATGTTTATTGGAAAGATTTTGGGCTGCAAAAAAAGATAAAAATAATGCTATAAATGAGCCAATTATTGTTGTAAGGACTGCTAGGGCGATTGTTACTGCAAGGCTTTGAAACACTTGGGCATAAGTGTATCTGTCAGATAAACTTGGAGAAAAAAACATTGTTTTTAAGTCCTTGAAAAAATGTCTAGTTGCTTCAATGATATTGACACCGCCAAAATCCATTGTGGCTAAAGTATAAACGGTAATAACTGATAATACTGATAAGGTTGTGTATAAATAAATTCTTGATTTTGTAAGTTTTTTTATTTTTATTTTTTCCAAAAGAATATTCACCTTCTTTTTTATTTTATTTTTCTTCTTTTTATTTTTATAATAAAGAGAATTATTCAAATATTTTACATTAATTCACTTCTAAGTTTGTTTGAAAGCATTTCTACACCAACTACAATCACTGTAACGACTAAAATTACAAGCCCAGCGGCATCGTAACGGAAACTTTTGTAATATAAGCTAAATGTAAATCCAATTCCAGTTCCTGTTAAAATTCCAACTAATGTTGATTCTCTAACTCCAGTTTCTATGAAAAATAGAAGCCAGGATAAAAGCTGGGAAGATATACTTGGAATAACTCCACAAAATATTATTTGAAAGTATGAAGCTCCTACTGATTTTAATGCTTCAATTACATCACCTGCAACATCATCTATTGTTTCAGAAAAGGCACGTGTCAAATATCCAAATGTTATTAGAAATAACGCCAGAAAGCCTGTAAATTGGCTTTGCTTAAAGGAAAATACAAGTATTAATGACCAGGCTACAATTGGCATATTTCTAAAAAATGAAGCGATTACTTTTGTTATAATTTTTGTAAAAATATTGATTCCAGTTGAATTTGAACCGATGATTGCTAAAAATGAGGCAAATATTGCTGAAATTATTGTGGAAGTTATGGCAAGTAAAACTGTTTTTAAAGCAGAATTTATTATTTCAGGAAAATATTGAAGGGCATTTTGTGTGGGGATAAATTTTTGAAGTAGCCAAAAAATTCCAGCTGGAATTGAGGAAAATGCCGTTCCATTTTGAAAGCCTGAAATAATAGAGGATATTACGTAAAGTGAAATAATTATTAATATAAATACAATTTTAGAATGAAATCTCTGTTTAAAAATATCTTTTTCGTTTAAATTCATAAAATCCTCCTGTTAATCCAATTCTTCATCTTTATAAATAAATTCAATCATATCATCTGTAAGATGCTCTGGTTTATCATCAAAAATTTTCTCACCTTTATTTAAGGCAATAATTCTGTTTGAATATTTTTTTGCAATATCAACTTGATGAAGATTGACAATGCACGTAATTTTCAGTTCTGTAACAATTTTTTTTAAATAATCCATTATATTTTCGGCAGTTTTGGGGTCAAGTGAAGCGATTGGCTCATCACAGAGAAGCAGTTTTGGCTTTTGCATTATCGCTCTTGCAATTCCCACACGCTGTTTTTGCCCACCTGAAAGTTCGTTACATTTCTGATAGGCATATTTAGTCATGTTTACCTTTTCTAAAAATTTAAAAGCCTCTTTTTTTTCCTCTTCTGAATAAATCCCAAGTATTCCAGCAAATACCGACTTATATCCAAGCCGCCCATGAAGCACATTTTCAATAACAGTCAGTCTTTCCACAAGATTATAATTTTGAAAAATCATACCAATTTCACGCCTTACAAGCTCGATTTCTTTTTTCTTCAATTTTTCAATATTCCTATTTTTAAATAAAATCGAACCTTGGGAAATATCAATCATTTTATTAATACTTCTAAGCAATGTCGATTTTCCAGAACCCGACGGTCCAATGATGGAGATAAATTCACCTTTTTCCACTTCAAATGAGACATTTTTTAAGGCAGTTGTTCCATTGTTATATTCCTTTAAAATATTTTTTACACTTAATAACATAAAAAAATTCCTTTCTAAAATTCAAGTTTAGTTTTACTATACAAATAATATTTTAAAAAATAAGGCATATCAGTATCGGTATGCCTATTATAAGATTTATCTGTTTCCAATATTAATTTTATTAGTATTTTGATTGCCATTTTGCTTTTCTGCATTATTATTTGCATTATTACTGCTGCTATCGGTATTATTGTTATTACTGTTATTATTGTTAGTATTGCTGGAGCTTGCATTATTATTTAAGATATTGATTGCTGAACTGTTATTTTGTGGAGTGTTTTCATTATTAATTACGGCAGGCTGTTCAACTGCAATAATAGTTCCAAGTGACAGTAAATCCCTTTGTAACTTGTCAAGCTTGTCCTTTTGAGCATAAACAGTATCAATTAATGTTTCAATATTTTTATTGTCTTCCTCATATTTTGTCATAATTTGCTGATAATTGTTATTTCTCAAGTTTTCAATTTTTTGAGTTAGCAATGTTTTTTCTTCATCAGTCAAGACAGTATGATTCAAGTTTTTAAAATTATCATTTTCCATAACAAGTTCTGAAGAAAGTTTTATAGTTTTTCCTTCAATTAGATCATTTTTGGAATATTCAATAAGTGAACCTATTTTATTAATTGAAAATAAAGTTTTAGAAGTAAAGTTATCTTTGTTATAAGTAATCTCATAGCCATTATTTTGACCTTTTATCAAAGCCTTTGAATTATTTTGCAATAAAACTTCGCCACTTACTTGGGAAATATCTCCATTTAACCCTTTAGCCACAATTTTTCCTTCGTTAATATCTATATCTGAAATTCTAATATTTAAATCTTTTATTTCCTTTATAAGAGCAGTAGCTTTTAAAGCTGTGTTTAGTGATGTCTCTAAATCTTTCCCTTTATCTAGGAATATGTATAAATTCATATTTTGAACATTACTATTAGAATTATTGTTAAAGTCATTTAATGAAATTTCTTTTTCAAGTTTAGTCAAATTATCAGAAACGTTTGCAAGTGCAATATCCCTTTCCAGCTCGATTTCAGAAATATTTTTTTCAATATTTTCCTTTTCAGAATTTATAGACTTCACAAGTGGTTTAATTTCATTATTTAATTCTACAATTTTTTGAGCTTTACTCTTTAAATCTGTAAGTTCTGCATAATTTTTTTTCAAAACATTGATTTTTTCAATATTTTCTCTCCATTTGCTATTAATAAGGCTATCAGTATTAGTTGTTAAAGTTGCAACTTTATCTGTCGTTTCTTTAATGAAATCAGCAGTTGTTTTATCTGCCTTTTCTTGAGCACTAAGAGAATTTATTTTTTCTGTAAAAGTATCAATTTGAGAATTTTTTTCCTTATAAATGCTATCTAAATTTACATCTTCCAACTTCAGGTTAGAAATTGTCAATTTTGGCACAAGTTTAAACAGTCCAGTTCGTACTATTCCAACTGTGGCATGTCCTTTTCCAAGATTTTTTCCATTAACTACAAAATTATCAAAAACCATCCGACTATTTTTTACAGAATATTTTACATTTTCAAATTCAGAATGTTTGGATCTTGCCATAAATGAAACGATATTACTTGAAAACATAATACCAAAAAGAAATATGACTAATACTAGCAATACAGCACTTAACAAGTATTTTAAAATTTTCACAAAAAACCCTCCTTTAATGTGATTTTTATTATTTATAGAGGTAAATAAAATTCTGTTAATATAGCATTTTTTTATTTTAATTTTTTATATTTTTTAATAAGGGGAAATTTTCCCCTTGTTTTATGAAGTACTACTGTTAACGGATTTTTATAACGCCTAAACATTACTATAATCAATTAAATTATTTAATATTTTTTATTGCATCATCCATATTTGAAAGTTTAAATTCATCAGATACAGATTTTAAATAATTTTGTTGTTCAATTTGTCTTTTTTGATTTTTAACTTGAGTTTTGATAGCTTCTTTAACTTTTTCAAAAGGAATTACACCTTTAGAGTTCTTTTCCAATACTCTTACAATATATAAAGCATTGTCAACCTTAACTACGCTATTAACAATTTGTCCAGCTGGTACATTTTTAATAGCTGCACCTAATGCACCTAAACGACTTTCTGGAATTTCAGGGGTTTCTCCATTTTCAGGAACTCCAGGAATATTTGCATTGTATTTACGTGCATACGTAGTAAAATTATTAGGATTTGCAAGAACATCCTTTAATACTTGGTTTGCTGTTGCAGAGTCAGCAGCTTTGAAGGCTATAATTTGTAATTTTGCAGAATCTTCTTGAAGAGTGAATGCAGCAGGGTTTGCATCATAATATTTTTTAGCTTCTTCGTCAGTAACATTAACTTTACCATTAACTTCATTAACTAAAGTTAAGCTTGCTAATAATTGTTCTTTTATAACATTTTGATTTTCCGTATATTTTTTATCTTTGTCAAGTTTTTCTTCTTTACCTTTTATTGCAAGTGCTCTATTTAAAGCGATATTTTTAATAATAGATTGTTTCATTTGCTTAATTTGGTCAGGTGTAAGATCCTTTTGTGTCAAACCGTTAGAAAATAAATTTTTTTGTAATTCAATATCAACTTCATTTTCGTATACTTTTATTTTTTTATCTGCTGATTCAAATAGTACTTTTCCATTTTGTCCATTTCCACAAGATAATGCAAATATGCATAATGTTGTTATAATACCCATTTTTAATTTATTGTTCATCTTAGAATCCTCCAATTTAATTTGTTTATTTAAATTTCTAAATTTATAGCTCTAGTATATCACAACATTGCAAACATTTCAAATTAATTAAATAAAAGTAGAATAATTTTTTTTATTTTATTTAAAAAATTTGTATATATATTGAAAAAATACGGAAAATTTGATATAATCATTTAAACTAGGAAATAAAAATATAAAAAAGCGCCAGTTCTTTAGGAGTAATTTTGAAAATATAAAATTTATGTATAAAGAAGACGAGGAAAAGAGTCATCGAAATATCGGCGGATGCTCTTTAGGTGGTTACAGCCTCAATAATATACAAAAATTTCAAGTAATTGGAATTACAAAATTATTATAGTAACATTTTCTAGTAATTTTATATTATTAAAGGAGAAGATACTATGTGTGGAATTGTAGGTTACATTGGAGCAAAAAATGCTCAAGATTTTGTTATTGACGGGTTGGAAAAGTTAGAGTACAGAGGGTATGATTCAGCTGGGATTGCTGTTAATACTGGAAGTGAAAAGTTTGAGATTGTGAAAAAAGTGGGAAGATTGAAAAATTTGGCTGATGAACTGGAAAAACATCCGCTTAAAGGGACAGTTGCGATTGGGCATACAAGATGGGCAACTCACGGAAAGCCATCTGATGAAAATTCGCATCCCCATTTTAATAAGGATAAAACATTAGTTGTTGTTCATAATGGAATTATTGAAAATTATTTAGAGTTGAAAAGAGATTTAATTGCAAAAGGATATGAATTTAAATCAGAAACTGATACAGAAGTTGTGGCACATTTATTGGACGAACTTTATACAGGAGATATTCTTGAAACAGTAAAAAAATTGCTAAAAGTTATAAAGGGTGCCTATGCGCTTGGAATCATGTCTGTTAAGGAGCCTGATAGAATTATTGCGGCTAGAAAGGAAAGTCCGTTAATAGTTGGAATTGGAAAGGGAGAAAACTTTATTGCGTCTGATATTCCTGCTATTTTAAAATATACGAGAGATGTTTATTTAATTGAAAATAATGAAATTGTGGAAATAAAAAAAGATTCTGTAAAAATTATGGATGCTGACGGAAATGAGAAAAAAAGAGAAATAACTCATATTGAATGGGATTTGGAAGCCGCTTCTAAAGGTGGATATGAATATTTTATGGAAAAGGAAATTTTTGAACAGCCTGAAGTACTTGTAAAAACATTAAACAGCAGAGTTGATGGAAATTACAACATTAATTTTGATAATGCGGGGCTTACAAAGGAATATTTGAGTGGAATTAACGATATTTATATTGTGGCTTGTGGAACTGCTTATCATGCAGGGCTTGCCGGAAAGCATATTATTGAGAAAAAAACTAGAATACGTGTAGATGTTGACATTGCTTCTGAATTTAGATATAGAAATCCTGTAATTGATGATAAAACATTGGTTATTGTGTTAAGCCAGTCTGGAGAAACTTTGGATACGCTTGAAGCTATGAAGGAAGCTAAAAGACATGGTGCAAGAGTTGTTGCAATTACAAATGTGGTAGGATCTTCGGTAGCAAGAGAAGCAGATCATGTTATTTACACTTGGGCAGGACCTGAAATTGCCGTTGCCTCTACAAAAGCATACACTACTCAAATGGTAATTTTAAACTTAATGGCAATTGATTTTGCATATAAATTTGGAAAAATTACAAAAGATGAAGCAGCTGAGAATATTAAAAAATTGTATGAAGTAGAACAAAGTATTCAAAGAATGCTGGAATACGATGAAAAAATCAAAGATGTTGCTGATAAAATCAAGGATAGCGAAAGCATGTTCTATCTTGGGCGTGGACTTGATTATGTAATCGCTGTGGAAGGTGCCCTAAAATCTAAAGAAATCTCGTATATTCATTCAGAAGCCTTTGCTTCAGGGGAATTGAAACACGGAACTATAGCATTAATTACAGATGGAGTACCAGTTGTTGTAAATGCTACACAATCTGACTTATTTGAAAAATCAGTATCAAACATAAAGGAAGTCACATCAAGGGGAGCTTATGTCATTGCAGTTGCAAAAGAAGGAAATACAGTTGTGGAAGAAGTGGCAGATGAAGTATTCTATATTCCAAATGTGGAAGATGATTACGCAGGATTCCCTACAATCGTAATTCATCAGTTATTGGCATACTATTTATCAAAATTAAAGGGAAATGATGTTGATAAGCCTAGAAACTTGGCAAAATCAGTAACTGTAGAATAAAAAAGATAGTTATTTAATAATTATAAATAAAAAAAATGGAGGAAAAAATTATGAAATTTGACGATTTAAAAAAAGGTGCAGAAGATGCATTGAAAAAAACTGTAGATGGAGCAAAAGACTTGGCTGACAAAGCTGCTGACAAAACAAAGGAAATTGCTGGAAGCGAAGTTGCTCAAAATATTAAAAAAGGAACTGAAGAAGTTTTTGAAAAAACTGTGGAAGGTGCAAAAGACTTGGCTAATAAAGCAGCAAATAACAAAATTGTTAAAGATGTGGAAAAAGGTGCTGAAAAAGCAGTAGATAAAACTGTAGAAGGAGCAAAGGACTTGGCCGGCAAAGTTACTGGAATGTTTAAAAAATAGTGCAAAAATGTAGTAAAAAGAAGTTACTTGGAGTATCAGTTTTGGTACTCCATTTTTTAAAAAAAATTTTGAAAAATCAAAAAAATGTGGTAAAATAAGTTTGTAGTAAAAATTCCTACCATTACCAAAATTAAAAAAATCAAGGAAAAATCTATTGAAAGCCAGTAAAAATGCAGGCTAGGAGTTACGGAAAATGCCAAAAAAACAGCAAAAAATAACAAAAATTAGTCAAAAAAATGCGATTTTAATGTCTGAAAAAATCTCTGTAACACCGATAAATAAAGAATTTTCTCAAAAGTACGGGTTAAAGTAGAGTATCCATCAAAACAAGGGTTAAATTATTCGTTAAAAACAACAACTTTTACATAAGGTTGTTTTTTTTATTTGTAAAAAAAGATTTAAATACTTTAATCCATCAAATTTTTAAAATGTTTTGTTATTTTTGGGAAAATTTGATATAATTTATGCAATAGGAATTGGATTTTGGGTGATGAATTTGAGTAATGAATAAAAAATATTATGTAAAGTCAAATTTAGAAAGGAAATTTTGTGAAAAAATTAAAAGACTATTATGACAGGTTTAAGAGTTTGAATCCACGGTATTCGGGAATAAAATTGGGGATTATTGTTGCAGTTATTGCTTATTTTATTGCAAGAATTTTTTTTGTGGTGGAAATTTCAAGGGATATGATAATTTCACTTGCGGTTTTTGTAATATCAATGACTTTTCATGAGGTGGCACATGGATATGTGGCTTATAAATTTGGGGATAATACGGCAAAAATGAATGGAAGGATAACCTTGAATCCCCTAAAGCATATTGACTTGACAGGGATAATTTTGCCTATTTTAATACTTTTGAGCGGATTTAAGTTTTTGGTAGGCTGGGCAAAGCCTGTTCCAGTGAATTTTGATAATCTAAGACCACATCGGCTTGGGTTATTTTGTGTTGCGATAGCTGGAATAACTGTAAATTTTATTATTGCTGCAGTTTCACTTCTTTTATTAAAATATCTTGGGAAATACTTGGATATTGAAAATATTTTTATGACAGTTCTGCTTTATACATATCTAATAAATTTGTTGCTTGGTATGTTTAATTTAATACCAATAACACCTTTGGATGGTGGAAGGATAATTTATTCTTTTTCTGGTAAGAGAGTAAGAAAATTTTATGATAAAATTGAAAAATATGGAATTTTAATTATATTTGCCATAGTTTACTTTGGAAGTCGAATTCTAATGAATGGATTTATAGTAATTGTGGAGTTCCTTTTAAAATTAGCGGGAATTAATTTTAATTTGATGTTTTAAATTTCAAAAAAAATCAAGAAAAAATTTTTAAAAATCAAAAATGTGGGATATACTATAATGTATAAAAAATATAGGCGATTGTATAGTACAAATGATTTAAAGACGAACTCAAAAGTTATGACTATTTTATCCCAACCTTAGGTTTATGTAATTTTTAATAGTTCAATTTTAAATGGGTTTGAGTATAAAAGTAAAAGCGATGAAGACTGAATGACAACAGTATTTATAATTACAAGGGTCAAGACTCCTTGTCAGAAAATGGAAAAAATAAGAAATTAAAGCATAAAAAATACTATGTTTGTTGAAAGTTTTAAACTTTTGCAAATGACTGTACAATGAATATTAAAGGAGATGTTTTTATCAAAATTTTAAGGATGTGGTAAAGATGAGAAAATTATTCTTGATTTTAGGAATATTTTTAATGATAAATTTTGAAATATATGGATTTACACAAAAGGAAAAGATTCAGGAAACATTGTCAAAACTTGGAGTTAAGCAAGAATTGATTGATGAAACGATTGCATTGGATTATGAAATACGTGATACGCAATATTTTGAGGAAGATGAGAAAATCATACGAGAACGGGTCGCAAAGCTGGAAAAATTGCTTCAAAAGGATAAGAGGAATTATATAGCCGCACAGGCATTGATTACTATTTTTGAATCAAAAATAAGTGGAGATTATAAAAAATATTTGGATTTATTTGAAAAATATACACCCTATGAATATACAAAAACTTTTTCAAAAATGATGTATGCTTTGGAACAAGGAAATATGCCTGAATTTGAAAAATACATGGATGAAATTCCTAAAAAATATAGTGATCCTTCGATAATAGCACTATCAAAAATTTTTGTGGCAAAAAATCCTGAGGAAAAACAGATGTTGACAGAAAAAGTTTTGAAATTGTTAAAGGATGAAAGCGAAAGAAAAAAAATAGGAGTTTCTGATGAGGAATATCATCTGATGAAATTGACTTATTATTTGAATAAAATTCGTGGATTATTTGATAAGAGAGAAGTGAAGCAGGCTGTTGCAGAGTATTTGGATAATGTTGTGAATGATAATGTTAGTGATGAAATACGGAATTATAATCTTCGTGCTGAAGTTATACTTTATTTTAACGTTGTAATAATGAATGAAGAAATACGGGAAATTATGCTTAAAATAAGTAATGGAGCAAAATTAGAAGATACTTGGATTGCTAAGAAAATTCAAGAAGAAACTGAAAAAGATAAGGATTTCTTGGCAAAAATGGTAAATTAATACTGCTTAATAAGGAAATAATAGTTCCTTTCCAGTAAATAAACAAAATATATTTAAATAAAATTTATATAAAAACAGGAGGAAATTTATGAAAAAATTGTTTATATTATTGTCGTTGCCATTGTTTTTTAGTTTAAATTCAAAATCACTGGCATATACACGGGCAGAGCTTATACAGGATAGGCTTTCTAAAATTGGGATAAAACAGGATATTATTGATGAAACTATAAAATTTCAATATGATATTAAAGATGAAAAAAATTTTTTTACAGAAGATGGAAAAGAAAATGATGATTTTCTAAAACTGAAGGAAATTTATGAAAAAGATGAGAGAAACGAAACATTGGGAGCAACTATTGCTGGTGCATATATGATTGGAGACCAAAAGGATTTTAAAAAAGCAAGACAATATATGGACAAAATTTCAAAATACTCGTCAAAATTTGATAGATTGTCAAATGAATGGAGCTATTACAAACTAAAAGGTGATGAAAAAATTGCTAAAAAATATTATAATCTTTTAAAGCGAAGCTATAAAGGAACTCCAGTTATGGATTTGGTTGAAATATTAAATGATAATTTGGAGATGATTTCATTTATTAATACATTGGGAGATTATTTAAATGAAGAAGATAACAGTACAAATAATGAAGCGAATGATCTTCCAGATGGATTTTTATACGATGAAAAAAATGGAATTATACAAAATAAAAATGAAGATGAAAGTGATGATTTGGATGAAGCAGAAGATACTGAAGAAGATAGTAAAACTTATTCTGAAAGTATAAAGGAAATCCTTGACGATGGAAAAGACACTATAAAAAGTCAAAAAGAGGAAACCAGCAAATATAAACGAATAGTAGATTATTTTAAAATTGATAAAAATCAAAAGGAATTTGGTATTCCAAATGATTATGTAAGAGGATTTGAGTTAAAAATCGCAGAAATAGAGATAGCTAAAAATATGATGAATTATGGAGTGGGAAGTGCAGTAAAATATTATTTAGACAACGTTTCAACAAAGGATGTAAGTTATGAAGATGTATACTTTAACGAGCAGTCAGAACTGGAACTTTATCTAGCTGTTGCCCAAATGCTTGCAGTTGCTGATGAAAGTGTAGTAAACAAATATAGAAAGGATTTTGAAAATACAAGAGTAATTAAACTGTTGGATGAAGTTCTAAAAAATGAAAGAAAAAAAGAGAAGGATAAAATTGAAAATCCTGATAAAAATAGTAAAAAACATATAAAAGGTTAATTTTTAAAATTAGATTTTGCGAATAAACTTGTAGCAGGGGGTTATTGACCCCTTGTTATTATTTACAAAAAATACACCTAAAACTTTTCTTCATTTCAGGTGCATTTATAAAATTATGAAATTATCAATGGCAATAACAATAAAATAAAAGCCATTAATGCAGGTATTCCCTGCAATAAAAAGATTTTTTTAGAAACTGTTACAGAACCATAGATTGCTGCACAGATAATACAAATCAGGAAGAAAATTGCAATTTGAAATTGAAATTCTCCGCTTTCGGTTAAACTCCACATTAATCCTGAGGCAAGAAAACCGTTGTATAGTCCTTGATTTGCCAGCATTTTTTTTACATGTTCATCTTTTAGAAAGTCTAGTTCCAATCCAAAGTTTTTTTGGATGGATTTGCTTTCGTTCAGGTACATTTCAAGAATTAATATGTAATAATGCTCTATTGCCACGAATAATATTAATATGAATGCCAGTATGCTCAATCTAATTCTCTCCCTTCATTATATTTTTAATTTTTTATTAATCTCTTACACTTAAAATTACAGGCTTTCCATCAATAATGGCAAAACTGTGTTCATATTGGGCTGAACGTTTTCCATCTTTTGTAACGGCAGTCCACATATCAGGCAATATTTTTACTTTATAAGTTCCGACGTTTACCATTGGTTCAACTGTAATTACCATTCCGTCTTCAATTTTAGCTCCAGTTCCAGCTTTTCCATAATTTGGGATAATTGGATCTTCGTGCATTTCCTTTCCAACTCCGTGCCCTGCAAAATCCCTTACAAGTGAGAATCCAAAACTTTCCACATATTCTTGAATAGCATGTCCAATGTCGCCAATTCTATTTCCAGCATGTGCAGCTTCAATTCCAATAGCTCTTGCCTTTTCAGTAACTTCCATCAATTTTTTAGAAGTTTCATCAATTTCTCCAACAGCATAAGTAATTGCAGAATCTCCAAAATATCCATCAAGCACTGTTACTGTGTCAATTGTCAAAATATCCCCTTCTTTTAAAATTTGCTTTTTGCTAGGAATACCATGTACTACAACTTCATTTACAGAAATACAAGTTGCAGCTGGATATGGAGGATATGGACTTCCTATGTCATACCCTTTTGTCCCTGGGATTGCCCCTTGGCTTCTAATGTAATCTTCTGCTATTTGATCAAGTTCATAAGTGCTTATTCCAGCTTTTACATATTTTGGCAATACATCTTCAAAAAGTCTTGCGATTATTTCATTAGCTTTTTTTATTTTTTTTATTTCATCTAATGTTTTGTAAATTATCATTTTTTCTTCTTCTTTCTAAATTTCTTTTTTTAATTTAAATATTGATAACAATTTATACTATTTCCCATTTTAAACAGTAAACTAATTCTAAATTTCTTTACAAGGGGTCAAGGTCAAGCTCTTTTGTTAGCAAATAATATAAAATATAACTTCTATTTTTAAATGAGATTTAGTATTAAAATTAATTCTATTAGATATGTTCAACAACATATATTTTATTTGAACAAGGAATCAAGCTGCCTTGCTTTATAATTTATAGTTCTTGAATAAGGCTATATTTTATTTTTCCAAAATATCAATTATATCTTTTGTAATTTCTTCCAGTTTTTTTGCACCGTCTACGCTATAAACTTTATTTTGATTTTTGTAAAAATCCAATACTGGTGCTGTTTGTTCGTTATAAACTGCCAATCTTTTTTTAACTGTTTCTTCGTTATCATCTGCTCTTTGTTCCAAGTCTTCTGGATTTTCGTCAACTGGCGGATTATATTTTATGTGGTAGATTTTACCAGTTTTTTTAGAAACTCTTCTTCCTGTAATTCTTTCAATAATTTCTTCATCACTTACTTCAAGTGCAATTACTTTTTCAATTTCTCTATTTGATTTTGCTAAAATTTTATCAAGTTCTTTGGCCTGAGCCACAGTTCTTGGAAATCCATCCAAAATGAACCCTTTTTTACAGTCATCTTCTTTAAGTCTTGCTTCTACAAGTCCATTTACGATGTCGTCTGAAACCAATTTTCCTTCATCCATCAATTTTTTTGCTTCCAGTCCAAGTGGAGTTTTATTAGCGATTGCCGCTCTTAAAATGTCTCCAGTTGAAATTTGAGGAATTTCATATTTTTTAATTAATTCTTTTGCTTGAGTCCCTTTCCCTGCTCCAGGTGCTCCAAATAACACTATATTCATAATTACTATCCGATATTTTAAATATCGCTCCTTTCTAAATTATTTATCTATACTTAATTTTAACATTTTAATAGTTATTTTTCAATTTTCTTTTTCATTTTTTTTAAAAAATAATGAATTTAACTTTGAAATAAAAAATAACTGCTGTCTTTTACAACAACGATTATATTATTTTTTATTTCACTTATTTTTGATAATATTTTTTCTACTTTTTCTTTTAACCATTTTCTTTTTCTTTCTTTTATATTCAAAGCCTCAACAAACATAGCATTTATAAAAAAAAGCAATTCATCTCCCGCTTGTAAAAGTCAGAGATTTATTGCTATTTTTTGTTAAATTATCTTCTTCTGGCAGCTCTCGCTCTAGCGGCAGCTCTTTGTCTACGTGTAGGTTCTTTTTTTACATATACTACTTTTGAATTTCTTCTTCTAGGAACTTTCACGAAAATATATCTTCTTCTTATTATTACTTTACGTGTAGGTTCTTTTTTTACATATACTACTCTGTTATTTCTTCTAGGTGCTGCAAAAGATGTGAGTGAGATTCCAATAACTCCAAAAATTAGAATCATTTTTTTTATAAGATTTCTGATATTCATTATACCATCTTCCCTTCTTTAAAAATTATTTTTTAACAATAAAAAAATTGTTTTTTGAATTATAGCACATATTTATTAAAAAATATTGTCAAATTTATTTGAAATCTATGTTTAAAAAAAATTATTTTTTTTAGTGATTTTTTTTGAAAATCAAGTTATAATTAAACTGGAAATATAAAATTTGAAAAATAGAAATTATATAATGCAGGAGGTAAAAATTATGAAAAAGTTACTTTTGTTAGGTTTAGTATTGGCATTACTGCCAGTGGCAAATGTAGAAGCAAAAACTATTAAAAAAGCAGCTGGGAAAAATTCTCAAAGTACATTTGAGTTAAATGTTGCTCATATTAATGACCATCACTCACATCTGGAAGAAGAAAAAATGCCAATTAAGCTGGATGGAAAAACAGTTACGGTGCATATTGGGGGATTGCCTAGAGTGGGACAAGAAATCAAGAATTTTAGAAAAAATAATAAAAATACTCTTGTGGTTCATGCAGGTGATGCGGTAACAGGGACTCTTTATTATACGTTATTTGAGGGAAAAGCGGATGCTGAACTTATGAATGCGATTAATTTTGATGCCTATACTCTGGGAAATCATGAATTTGATGATGGGAATAAAGTTTTAGGAGCATTTCTAGACGTTTTGAAAATACCAGTAGTTTCATCTAATGTAGTGCCTGACAAGGGAAGCATACTGGAAGGGAAATGGAAGCCTTATATTATAAAAAATATTGGCGGACAAAATGTAGGAATTATTGGGATAGATGTTGTGAAAAAAACGAAGGAGTCTTCTAGTCCAGGAGAAGATATTAAATTTTTAGATGAAGTTGAAACAGCCAGAAAATATGCAAAGGAACTTCAAGATAAGGGAATAAATAAAATAGTGCTGTTATCTCACGCAGGATATGAAAAAAATGTGGAAATTGGGCAAAAAGTTGATGGAATTGACTTGATTATATCAGGAGATACGCATTACTTGCTAGGAAAGGAATTTGAGCAGTTCGGATTAGTTCCTGAAGCTGACAGTTATCCTAAAAAAGTAAATTCGCCTAATGGAAATCCTGTCTACATTGCAGAAGCGTGGAATTATTCATATTTGCTTGGTGAAATGAAGGCAAAATTTGATAAGAATGGAGTGATTACAGAATTAACTCCTGCACCAAAACTGCTAATTGGAGATGACTTTTTTGAAGTGAAAGGTGCTGATGGTAAAGCTGTTCAGCTTGACGAAAAGGAAAAAAGCAAGATTTTAAATTCAATAAAAAATAATAAAAATATAGTTGCTATAAAAAATGATCCAGCCTTAGCAAAACTTTTAGAAAGATACCAAAAGGAAAAAACAGAACTTGGAAAACGTAAAATTGGTAAAATTACTGAAGAAATTCCAGGGGGTTCAGATAACAGAGTGCCAAGCGAACATAATAAAGACGGTTCATTCGCAACAACTCTTGTGGCAGAATCTGTTTTGTATAAATTGAGAAATACAGGAACTGGAAATGTTGATTTTGTAATTGGGAATGCAGGAAATGTAAGAATTACGCTAAATCCTGGAGATTTTTCATACGATTTGGCATATTCATTATTGCCATTTACTTCAAATACAGTATTTATAACAGATGTTACAGGTGCAGAAGTAAAGCAAATTTTGGAAGATGCGATTGATTATGTATTAAATGGCGGATCAACAGGAGCTTTCCCTTATGGTGCGGGAATTAGATACGAAGCAACAAAGGAAGGGACTCTTGGAACAAGAGTTAAAAAAATAGAAGTATTTGACTTTAAAGCAAATAAATGGATACCAATTGATGCTAAAAAAACTTATATGTTAGCTGTAAATTCATATATTGCCAAAGGAAAAGACGGATATACAACATTAGGGAAAATTACGGCGCAAAAAAGAGGAAACGATACTCATTTAAGCGATACAAAGATGTTTATTGATTATTTGAAGGAGAAAAAAGAGCTTGGAAAACCAAAATCTACAAATGTAATTTTTAAATATTAAAACTTCTGAATAATTTAGCTTTTTAAGCAGAGGGGGTTGACAGTATTAAAAAATTTTATGAAATATTTTAGGAGCTTTAATCTTAAAAATTATACTGTTTTAGCATAAATAATATATTCTAAATAAAAAAAGGAGAAATGCTACTATATAGATTAATAGCAAAAGAGAATATATTATATGTACCGATAGCTAGTCGGGAATTTACGACTGTGGAGAGCAAAAAAGTATGTTTTGATCAAAAGTATGCTCGATGAAGCAGTAATATTCTAGTGTGTTGACTATATTTTGACACATTTTTGGTAGCAAGAGCAATGAAAGAGAGAATAAAAAAATTACAAAAAGAAAAAGATGTGGCGATTTTAGCTCATTATTATGTAGATGGAGATG
Organism: Leptotrichia wadei; assembly: GCF_007990545.2. Taxonomy (NCBI): domain Bacteria; kingdom Fusobacteriati; phylum Fusobacteriota; class Fusobacteriia; order Fusobacteriales; family Leptotrichiaceae; genus Leptotrichia; species Leptotrichia wadei. The sequence goes on along the minus strand of NZ_AP019829.2, from coordinate 2,107,262 downwards.
TACAGGAGATTGCTGACTATGTTGGAGATTCTTTTTATTTAGCTAAGACTGCGACAAAGCTGAAAAATAAGACAATAATAATGGCAGGAGTATATTTTATGGGTGAAAGTATAAAAATTTTAAATCCAGAAAAAACAGTGTATATGGTTGATATTTATGCTGACTGTCCTATGGCACATATGATAACTATAAAAAAAATAAAGGAAATGAGAGAAAAGTACAGCGATTTGTCGGTAGTATGCTATATAAATTCAACAGCTGAAATTAAAGCACATTGTGATGTCTGTATAACTTCATCCAATGCACTTAAAATTGTAAGTAAATTAAAAGAAAAAAATATCTTCATAGTTCCTGATGGAAATTTAGCCTCATATATTGCAAAACAAGTAAAAAATAAAAATATTATTTTAAATGAAGGTTATTGTTGTGTACATAATTTAGTGCATTTGGAAAATGTAAAGAAATTAAAAGAAGAATATCCCAATGCAAAAGTTTTGGCTCATCCAGAATGCAAGGAAGAAATTTTAAAATTAGCAGACTATATCGGGAGTACAAGCGGGATAATCGCCGAGGCTTTAAAAGAGGGAGATGAATTTATAATTGTAACTGAAAGAGGAATTAGATTTGAAATATATAAGAAAGCTCCTAATAAGAAATTGCATTTTGCAGATACTTTGATATGCAGAAGTATGAAGAAAAATACCTTGGAGAAAATTGAAAAAATTTTGACGGAAGGTGGAGATGAACTGAAAGTTGATGATGAAATAGCTAAAAAAGCTCTAATTCCTTTGGAAAGAATGTTAGAATTGGCAGGGGATTGAAATGAAAGCTGAAAATTACGATGTGGTTATAATTGGTTCTGGAGTTGCAGCATTGATTTGTGCTTTGACATTAGATGACAGTATAAATATATGCTTAATAACAAAAAAGGAGCTTAAAGACAGTAATTCTTATCTTGCACAGGGTGGAATATCTGTTTGCAGGGGAAAAGAGGATAGAGAAGACTATATTGAAGATACTTTAATTGCAGGTCATTATAAAAATGACAGAAAAGCAGTCGAAATATTAGTTGATGAATCAGAAGAAGCTGTAAAGACTTTGATTGAAATGGGAGTAAAATTTACAGGTGATAAAAAAGGTCTTTTTTATACAAGAGAAGGAGGACATAGAAAATTTAGAATTTTATATTGTGAAGATCGAACTGGTAAGTACATAATGGAAAGCCTTATAAAAAAAGTTTTGGAAAAAAAGAACATAAAAATAATAGAAAATTGCGAATTTTTAGATATAATTGAAGAAAATAATAATTGTTTTGGTATTGTAGTCAAAAATAAAGAGATATTTTCCATAAAATCTAAATTCACAGTTTTAGCAACAGGAGGGATAGGCGGAATATATAAGAATACTACAAATTTTTCTCATATAAGAGGAGATGGGATAGCGGCAGCTATCAGACATAATATAGAATTAAAGGATATTTCATATGTTCAAATACATCCAACGACATTTTATACAAAAGATAATGAAAGGAAATTTTTGATTTCGGAATCAGTAAGAGGGGAAGGAGCGGTGCTTTTAAATCAGAAATTTCAAAGATTTACAGATGAGTTAAAACCTAGGGATGAAGTTACGAGAGCAATACTGGAAGAAATGAAAAAAGACAAATCTGAATATGAATGGTTGGATTTTAGCACAATAAAATTAGATATTGAAAAAAGATTTCCAAATATTTATAAACAATTAATAAAAAAAGATATAAATGTATTGAAAGATAAAGTTCCAGTAGTTCCTGCTCAGCATTATACAATGGGAGGAATCAAGGTTAATATGGATTCAAAAACTTCAATGAAAAATTTGTATGCTGTTGGTGAAGTTGCCTGTACGGGTGTTCATGGGCAAAACAGGCTTGCAAGCAATTCATTATTAGAAAGTGTTGTGTTTGGAAAAAGAGCAGCCCATTCGATTAATGCTGAAAATAACGTCTCTAATTATAATAATGTGACAGCAGATAATGCATTTAAAAATATTGAAAAAGAAGTTTTTGAAATAGAAAATAAAATAAAAGAAAATAAAAATATTATAGAGCAAAGGATAAAAGAAGATGAGTTTGAGAAAAATAGATAAATTTCAAATGGATAATTCAATCAAATTAGCATTAAAAGAGGATATTACTTCAGAAGATGTAAGTACAAATGCAATTTATAAGGATGATAGACTGGCGGAAATTTCTTTATATTCCAAGGGAGAAGGTATTTTAGCGGGACTTGATGTATTTAAAAGAGTTTTTGAGTTAAATGGTTCTCCTGTTTTTACTGAATATAAAAAGGATGGGGATGAAGTTTTTAAAAAAGATCTGATACTAAAGATAAGAGATGATGTAAAAGCATTGCTTTCTTCTGAAAGAGTAGCTTTAAATTATTTGCAAAGAATGAGTGGAATTGCAACTTATACAAAAAAAATGATAGAAGCACTGGACGATAAGAACATATGTTTACTAGATACAAGAAAAACTGTTCCGAATATGAGAATATTTGAAAAGTACGCAGTTGTAGCTGGTGGAGGGTATAACCACAGATATAATCTTTCTGATGCGATAATGCTAAAAGACAATCATATAAGTGCCGCTGGTTCAATAACAAAAGCTATAAAACTTGCTAGAGAATATTCTCCTTTTATTAAAAAAATTGAAATAGAAGTTGAAGATTTAGAAGGGGTGGAAGAGGCAGTTAGAGCTGGGGCAGATATAATTATGCTTGACAATATGGGTATAGAAACTATCAAAAAGGCCATAAAAGTTATAGGAAAGAAAGCTATAATAGAATGTTCTGGAAATATAGACATTAATAATATAAATCGCTTTAAAGGATTGGAGATTGACTATGTTTCAAGTGGAGCTATAACACATTCAGCTAAAATTTTAGATTTAAGTCTAAAAAATTTGAGGTATATAGAATAAGAAAGAAAGGGGATAAATTTTTATGAAAAGTAATGCTGAAGATATGACACTTAAGGAAGTCCAATATCTGATTAAAAGAATAGAAAAAGGGACTTTAGATGAAAGTAGAGATAAGGAAAAATCGCAGCAAAAAAGAGAAAATGGACAAAGATTAGTTTTAAAATTAATTGAGGAGTTTGGGGAACTGGCTGAAAATATTAGGAAAAATGTGAGATTTGATGGGAAAAATATAAAGGGAACGATTGAGGAGGAAGTGTTTGATGTTTTTTATTATGTTATTGCGATTGCGAATGACTATGGGATTGATTTGGAAAAAATCTTTTACATAAAGGATGAATTGAATAAAGTGAAATATGGAAGGGAATTTTCAATTTATGAAGCTCGGGAAAAATGGAAAAATATAATGGAAAATAAAAAAAATAAAAAAGAAGAGGGAAAATAGAAATTATGTCAATGAAAAATATTGATGCTTGCTTAGAAAAAAAAGAAAATAAAAGGGAAGTGAATATAAAAATACTTGGAACAAGTGATGTACATGGAAGAGTACTGGCTTGGAACTATGGGGCAGATGAGGAGGACAGGTCAGGCTCTTATGCGCAGATTTCAACATTGATAAAAAAAATTAGGAAAGAAAATAAAAATGTGATTTTAGTGGAAGTTGGGGATGCGATACAGGATAACTGGATAGAAAAATTTGCGATGGTTCCAAAGCATCCTGTACCACAAATTTTAAATTACGTGGGATATGATGTCTTTGTACCTGGAAATCACGAATTTAACTTTGGAATGCCAACTTTGTCAAATATTTTAAGGGATATGAAATTTAATAAATTGGCAGCTAATTTATATTACAATGAAAATGCCGAAAATGACACTAATTTTTCAAAAAATAAAAAAAGATATTTAAATGCTTCTGTAATCATTGAAAGAGATGGCATAAAAATAGGAGTTATTGGATTGTCAACTCCAATGTCGGCACAGTTTGAAGAAGATACAGGCTACTTGAAGGATTTTTACTTTGTATCGCCTATAAATGAAACTAGAAGGCAAATAGAAAAATTAAAATCTGAAGGGGCAAATGCGATTGTCGTAGTTGCTCACATGGGAATTGAAAATGAAAATAACATTCCAGAAACTGGAGTGAGAGATTTGGCAAATGCTGTACCTGAAATAGATGTAATTGTTGCGGGGCACATGCATCAGAATGTTCCAAAGGAAATAATTAACGGTGTTTTAATTACAGAGCCGCATAGATACGGCACTTTTGTTTCAGAAGTCGATTTAAAATTTGAAATTGAAAATGGGAAAATCAGTTTAATAAGCAAGGATTCGACAACTGTTCCTGTAAAAGATGAGGAGCCTGATCCAGAAATAGAAAAAATTTACAAGCCTTTTCATAACAGACTTTGTAAAATTGCAAATGAAAAAGTGGGCGAAACTTTAAATGATATGGTGCCAAAAGGGAAATTTCACGGTGTGTCGGCAGCTTTTGCCAAAGATACTGGGCTGTCTTCGTTTATAACGGATGTAGAACTTTATTATAGCGGAGCAGATGTGGTTTCATTTGCATATAATTATGAAAATGTAAGGCTTAATAAGGGGGAAATCAGGAGAAAGGACATAGTTTACAATTACAGATATGCGGGCGGAGATGTTACAATATATAAAATGACAGGAAAGCAACTGAAAGATTATATGGAATGGGCTGCTGACTATTTTGACACGATACAGCCTGGAGATACGAAATATCGGTATAATAGTGAACGTGCTGGAAGAAAATATGTGACTTTTGATATTTTTGGTGGAGTGAAGTATAAAATTGACTTGAGAAATGAAAAAGGCAATAAAATTACCAATTTAATGCTTGTAAATGGAAAAGAGATAACTTCTGAAATGGAACTGAAAGTTGGAATGAATGCTTACAGATTTGAGCAGCTGGCAAGAAAGGGCGGAATTTTTGATGGGCAGAAAATCCCAGTATTATGGGCATCTAAGGAAAAAATTGGAGAAATTGATGGAACTATTCAAAATATGATGATTGACTATATACGAAATGTAAAAAATGGGGTGATAGAAGGGAAAAGTCATAATAATTGGGAAATTGTAGGATTATAACAAATTTTTTTTAAAGTTATGCATTAAAAAAATACTGTATTAAATTGTATTTTATAAACTTTTCAAATTAATAAAAAATAAATTTAGGAGAGAAAAGAAATAATGAGTATCGAAAAGGAAAATCAGGATTTTAACAATCCAATAAAATATAAATTGGAAAAAAGTGATGGAAATGCACGTGCGGGAGTTATAACAACTCCACATGGAGAAATAAAAACTCCAGTATTTATGCCAGTTGGAACACAGGCAACAGTAAAGGCTATGACCAAGGAAGAACTGGAAGAAATTAATTCTCAAATTATTCTTGGGAATACATATCATTTGTATTTACGTCCAGGAGATGAATTAGTAAATGATTTTGGCGGACTTCATGGATTTATGAGATGGGATAGACCGATATTAACTGATAGTGGTGGATTTCAGGTATTCAGTCTGGGAGATTTGAGAAAAATAAAGGAAGAAGGTGTTTATTTCCGTTCGCATCTGGATGGATCAAAGCACTTTTTATCGCCTGAAAAATCTATTTCAATTCAAAATAATCTGGGGAGCGACATTATGATGGTGCTGGATGAATGCCCGCCAGGATTATCAACACGTGAATATTTGATTCCATCTATTGAAAGAACCTCAAGATGGGCAAAACGTTGTATTGAAGCAAATAGAAATAAGGATAGACAGGGGCTTTTTGCAATTGTGCAAGGTGGAATTTATGAGGATTTGCGGGATAAAAGCCTTGAGGAATTGTATGAGGCTGACTATGGATTTGCAGGGTATGCTTTAGGGGGGCTTGCAGTTGGAGAGCCACGTGAGGATATGTATAGAATTTTAAAATATATTACGCCCAAATTGCCTGAGAATAAGCCGCGATATTTAATGGGAGTTGGAGAGCCAGCGGATATGCTTGAGGCTGTGGAACATGGAATTGATATGATGGATTGTGTTCAGCCTACAAGAATTGGTAGACACGGTACTGTATTTACGAAGTATGGACGTCTTGTTATAAAAAATGCGATTTATTCAAGAGACGACAGACCACTTGATGAAGGTTGTGACTGTTATGCCTGTAAAAATTATACAAGAGCATATATAAGACATTTATTCAAGGCTGGAGAAATTTTGGGACAAAGGCTTGCAACATATCATAATTTGCATTTTTTGCTAAAACTTATGGATAATGCACGTGAGGCAATCATTGACGGAAGATTTAAGGAATATAAAGAAGAACTGCTGAAAAACTATGCCATGGGGAAAGAAAGTGAATGGATAAAGCCAAAATCGATATAAAATAAAAAAATGCAGGGAATAATAACCTTGCAATTTTTTTAAAATTTTATATGGAATAAAGAGATTTTTATGAAATAATTTGAAAGAGTAGAAGGCATAACCAATATTTCGCTCGCAATAACTTTAACATTTTAAATAAAAAAAATCCGATCTACCGTTCTAACTTAATTTTTGGTTGCCTGCAAAATGTTACAGGTGGTAGTCATATTTATAAATCGTACAGAATCCGTACAAAACTTGAAGTAGTCGTGATTTTCCTGAGACAATTTACAAAGGGATAACCCCATAAAAAAAGAGTAAAGCCCAAAAATTCGATGTTAGTGGCGTATAGACCAGAAATTTATTATATATTCAATATTTATTTGATTTGTACTTTTGCTTCTTAAATATTATAACTGTTATATGAAAAAATGTCAAATATTCTTTTAAAAAAGTTGGAAAAATTTTAGGAGTGTATTGTATAATTAAGTACAATAAAAAGTTTGAAATCACATCTTTTATGTGGTAAAATATAGTGAGCAATTTAAAAAAAGGTAAAAAATAATGATTGAAACAAAAAATATTAAAGCATCAAAAGGAAAAAATGTTGATGCAATATATATTCATATTCCATTTTGTAGTAAAAAATGTGAATATTGTGACTTTTGCACATTTATAAGAATGGAAAAGGAATATAGAAAATATACGGATTATTTGATTAAAGAGATTAGAATGTATCCAAAAATTAAATATGATACAATTTATTTTGGCGGAGGAACGCCTTCGCTATTACCTACTGAAATGATAAATGAAATATTGAATGAACTTGATTGGTCTGAAAATGCTGAAATTACACTAGAATTAAATCCAACGGATATGACTTTTGAAAAGCTGAAAAAATTTCGAAAAATTGGGATAAATAGGTTAAGTATTGGGATTCAGAGTTTTCAGGATCATGTTTTAAAATTTATTGGAAGGCAGCACAGTTCTAAAGATGCAGTAAATATTTATAAAATGGCAAGAAAAGCTGGGTTTTTAAATATTACAGTAGATTTGATGTTTGGGATTCCTAATCAAAGTATTGAGGATTTGCAAAGGGATCTTAATATTTTACAGGAATTAAAGCCTGAAAATGTGTCAATTTATTCGCTTATCTGGGAAGAAGGGACCGTCTTTTGGAGTAAATTGCAAAAGGGTATTTTATCTGAGATTGATCAGGATTTAGAAGCTTTAATGTATGAAAAAATTATTGATTTTTTTGAGAAAAATGGATATTGTCAGTATGAAATCTCTAATTTTGCAAGAATTGATGACAAAGATGTCGAAATTTATGAAATGACAAATTTTGAAGATTTAAAAAAATTGCAGAAAAATGCTGGAAGACATAATTTAAAATATTGGCAAAATCAGAAGTTTGTTGGTGTTGGAATGAGTGCAGCTAGTTATTTTGATAACAATCGCTATAGTAATATACGGACTTTTGAAAAGTACTATAATTTGATTGATGAAAAAAATTTGCCGATTGATGAAAATACGATTGAGATTGTGGATGAAGTTGAAAGTGAGAAGTTAAAAAAAATGTTGGGACTTCGGCTCATTCAAGAAGGAATTGAGTATTTTGAAGATGAGAAAATTGAGAAACTTATAGAAAATGGGTTACTTGAAAAATTTATTATAGAAAAAGATAATTTTATTAATAAAAAAAATAAAGAATTTGAAAAAAATGAATGTTTTGATAAAAACTTAGCAAAAAATTTTTATGAAACAAGAATTCGTTTAACAAAAAAAGGAATGTTGCTAGCAAATAATGTATTTGTTGAATTTATTTAAAAAAAAGGTTATAATAATATAATTGTAAAAATATCATATTTGTTCTTATAGAAAATCATACATAATTACATGAAAGATTTCCAAATATATCTCAAATACAACAAATCAAAACAGTAAGGAGCAGAAATGGAATTAAATGATGTAAAAATTCAACAAAATTATAGAAAAATTATGGAAGATATAAAAAAATATTCTCCATATCCTGAGAAAGTTAAAATTCTATTTGTAAGTAAATATCTTAATGTTGAAGAACATAGAACTTTAATTGAAATGGGCTATGATTACTTTGGTGAAAATCGAGCTCAGCTTTATCGAGACAAGCTAAATGAATTTTCAGGTGAAAAATACAAAAATATTAAATGGGATTTTATTGGAAGGTTGCAAAAAAATAAAATAAAGTATATAATTAGTAGTGTTAATTTAATACATTCGATTGATTCCTATGAACTTTTAGAAGAAATAAATAAAAAAGCTATTGAAAATAACAAAATTATAAATGGATTAATTGAAATCAATGTTTCAAAGGAAGAATCTAAAACAGGAGTTTATATTGAAGATTTTAAAAAGGATAGTGAAAAATATTTTTCTATGAGTAATGTAAAAATAATAGGGTTTATGACAATGGCTCCATTTGAGGCAAGTGAAGCAGAGATAAATAGTTATTTTTCAAATATGAGAGATCTAAAGGAAGAATATCAAAAAAAATATGATTATGTTACAACTCTTTCTATGGGAATGTCGAATGATTATGTGGAAGCACTAAAAAATGGTGCAACTATAATTAGAATAGGAAGCAAATTATTTAAGTAGGAGGTTATGCTTTTGGGACTTAAAAGGAAATTAATGGAATTTTTTGGCGATGATATCGAAGATGAGGATGAAGATGAATTATCTGAAGAAATGTCAGAGAATGAAAAAAAAGAAGTGACAACAGAACAGTCACAACAAAACCAGCAGTCTAAAGTTCAACACAAAACAACAACTCGTGTAGAATCAGAAAAACAGCCAGAAGAAAAAAAAGGAATAGGAAGTCTTTTTGGCGTAGGAAAAAAGGAGGAAATTACAAAAATGCCAACATCTAAAGTGAATGTCTCGATTATTAGACCAAAAGTTTTTGAAGATTCGAGATTAATTGCTGATGCAATAAAAGAAAATAAAATTGTAACATTTAGTTTGGAATTTTTAGAATATGAAGTGGGACAAAGAGTAATAGATTTTGTAAGCGGAGCTGCTTATGCAATGAGTGCACATTTGTCAAAAGTTACAGATAAAGTTTTAACTTCTATTCCGATGGAAATTGATTATGAAGATATTGATGCTTCGTTAGGAGAAGATGAAGGAGATGGTACTTACTTATAATCAAATTTAAAAGTTAAGTTTTGGAATTTAACTGCTTTTTTTGAGATTTTCTCATTTAAAGCAGTATTTTTTAATAATTTAAAAATATAAATATAAAAAATGGAGAGTGAATAATGGGAATAATTTTTACAATAATAATTTTAGGAATAATAGTATTTATACATGAACTAGGGCATTTTGCTACGGCTAAATATTTTGGAATGCCTGTTACAGAATTTGCAATTGGAATGGGACCAAGGATCTTTTCAGTAAAAAAGAAGGAAACTGTTTACTCAATTAGAATTTTACCATTGGGAGGATTTGTTAATATTGAAGGAATGCAGCCTGAAAAGTTTGATTTGAAAGCATTTAAGAAGGAAAAGATGGATGAAATTATTGAAGAATTGAAAGATGAAAAAAATAATGAGAATGAAATTAAAGATGAAGAATTTATTAGTGAAGTGGAAAAAAGATTGGATACTGCCGTGAAGCAAGAATTGAAAAGGCAAGAAAATATTCAGAAAAATGGATTTTTTACAAAATCTCCATTTAGCAGATTTATTGTCTTAATTGCAGGAGTTGCAATGAATTTTATTTCTGCTTTGATTGCTTTATACATAATGCTTTCTATTGCAGGAATTGTGCCTCCTCAATATTCACAGGCAATAGTTGGAGAAGTTGAGCAAAGTTCAAAAGCAAACGGAAAATTAAAAGTAAATGACAAGATTTTGGCAGTTAATAGTAAAAATGTAGCAAACTGGAGTGAAATGACAAAAAAAATTGGAGAAATTAGTCAAAATTATAAAAATGAAGACGTTATTTTAAAAATATTGAGAAACAATAAAGAAATTACTGAAAATATAAAATTGACTTACAGTGAAAAAACTAAAGGAAATATTCTTGGAATACATTTATTAAGCCAAAAATCAACATTTGGTGAAAGAATAAAAATAAGTTTTCTTATGTTTGGAGATTACTTTAAGATGACTCTTAATGGTGTTAAAATGCTTGTGACAGGGAAAGTAGCAATGAAGGAGATGACAGGTCCTGTAGGGCTTCCTAAGGTCATTGGAGAAGCTTATGGGCAAGGAGGGCTGTTTGCTATGCTTGGTGTATTTATATTAATTTCCATAAATATTGGAATTATGAACTTGCTGCCAATTCCAGCTCTTGATGGAGGAAGATTGATTTTTATAATTCCTGAATTTTTTGGAATTAAAATTAATAAAAAAATTGAAGAAAAGATTCATTTTATTGGAATGATATTTTTGCTTGTATTAATGCTTATTATTGTATTTTTCGATGTTACAAAATACTTTTAAAAAAGTGAAAAAGGAGAAGTAAAATAAATGGTGGATTTTATGCAAAAAACAAGAAGACTTATGAAACTTTCCTCTGTAATTGCCAAATATGGGTTTGATGAATTGTTTAAAAGAGGGGAACTGGAAAGATATATTCCTAAAAATGTAAAACGAAAATATAGTGATAAAATTGATGAAATAAATTCCTGTACTTTTTATGAGCGAATAAGAATGGCAATTGAAGAGATGGGTCCTGTGTATGTAAAATTTGGACAAATGTTGAGCAATAGAAAGGATATTTTGCCTGAAGAAATGATCATAGAGCTTCAAAAATTGCAGGATAATGTAGAAGTTGAAAAAGTTGATGTAAAAAATAAAATGAATTTGGAACTTGGGATTGAAATAGATGACTATTTTGAGGAAATAGAAGAAGAACCGATAGCATCAGCTTCAATTGGACAAGTATTTAAAGGCAGATTAAAAAATGGGGAAAAGGTCGTTGTAAAAATACAGAGGGAAAATATAAAGCCTGTTGTGGAAATTGATTTGGAAATTATGAAAAACCTTGCAAAAACTTTGGAAAATTATTATGAAGATATAAAAAAAATGAATATTGGAAATATTGTGGAAAGTTTTGAGAAAGTGCTGAATGAGGAACTTTCCTTAAATAATGAACTTCGTAATATGCAGCGATTTGCAAATAACTTTAAAGAGGATGACAGAATTCATGTGCCAACTGTGTACAAGCAGCTTTCCAACGATCGTATTCTCACAATGGAAATGATAGAAGGCTTTAAAATTACCGACAAGGAAAAAATAATAGAAATAGGGCAAGATCCTAAAAAAATAGCTAGAATTGGACTTGACCTTTATTTAACGCAATTTTTGAAGTATGGATTTTTTCATGCTGATCCTCATCCTGGAAATATTTTTTTAAAGGAAAATGGGCAAATTGTATTTATTGATTTTGGGGCAATGGGAAAACTTTATCCAAATGAGCGGGAATTTTTAATTAATTTGATTATTTATTCACTAAAAAAAGATGTAAAAAAAATGGTAGAAGCAATACAGGAATTAGCAATTAAATTTGAAGTGCCAGATGAAAGGAAATTTGAGAGGGAACTTTATGAGATAATCGAAATGATTGATGAAAATTCACTAGAAAATATAGATATTGTTACGATTTTTGAAAAAGCGAGAAAAATATTCAGTAATAATCAAATTTTACTTTCAGAAGATATTTATTTGCTGATAAAGGGAATTGGGCAAATTGAAGGAATTGGACGGCATTTAGATCCAAATCTTAATATTAATGAAGTTATGCAGCCATATATGGACAAAATTGCAAAGGAGAGAATAAATCCGATTAATATTTTTAAAAAGGAAACAAGAAAACTGGAAACTTTTTCTGAAAACTGGCTAACTTTGCCGACAGATTTAAAAACAATTTTGGAAAAAATTCAAAAAAATGAACTAAAACATAGGCATGAAATAATTGGATTTGAGAAATTTCAAAAAACTTTTGAGGAACTAGTTTTGGCGATTATCATCTCATCACTGTTTGTTGGCTCATCAATACTGGCTTTGGCAAATATCCCACCAAAAATTTTTGGGATTTCTGGTTTAGGATTATTGGGATTTATTATTGCTGGAATTATGGGAATAAATTTATTTTTGAAAAGTAAAAAATAAGTGACAGCACAATAAAAACTATTTTAAAAGGAGTAAAATGTATAAAATCAAGATATGAAAGGATTGATAATTATGGAAAATAATGTATTACTTGCGACATTTAAGAATCAGTTAAGCGCATTTGAAGCATTGGCGGATATAAAAGAAAAATATGTTGGGGAAAATTATATAATTACACAGGCGGCTGTTGTAAAAAAAGAAAGTGATAAATTATCTTTTAAAGATGGATTTGAAGTAAATAAAAATGGAAATATTGGATTTTTAAATGGTGGTTTGCTTGGAAGCTTCATCGGAATAATTGGAGGACCATTGGGTGTTATTTTTGGGGGAACTATTGGAGCTTTAATAGGCGGAAGCCATGGAGAAAAGGCTGATAAAAAAGTAGTTGGTATCTTTGAAGATGTGTCAAAACACTTGGTAAATGACTATTATGCCTTAATTCTGCTAACATCTGAATCAAACACTTCTGAACTTGATAACTTTTTGAATAAATATGAAACAGAAACTATTTTAAGAAAAGATGCGGCTGTTGTAAGAAAAGATTTGGAATTGGCTGAGGAATATGAAAGAAAATTGAAAACAGATATCGAATATAAGGAATTAAAGGAAAAGTTTGAAAATAAATCTAAAGAAATAAAAAATAATTTAAATGATTTTTCTGAAAAAGTAAAAGTTAATGCAGAAGCATTTACAGAAGATTTGACAAAATTTGTACTGGATTTAAAAAATAAATTAAAAAAATAGTATTTCAATTTAACGAGGGGATTTAATCTCCCCTTGTTTTAAATAAAAATTATAAATTACTTAAACTTAATTAATTTAAATTAATCAAAAAGATATGACTAAAACTTTTAACAAAAGATAGCAAGAAGTTGTAGGCTTTCTACAAGTGGGAGTTGAATTGCTTTCTTTTAAAATATTTTTTTTATATTTTGTTATATTTGATTTGACAATATGTCAAAAATTTATAAGATATACGTTATTTCCTATTTTTTTTAAAACTTTTTTTTTGCATAAATCTGAAATTTCTCTTGATAAGGCAGGTCTTGTTACTTCAAATTTTTTTGCTAAGGCTGAAATACTAGGCAAAAACTTTATTTTATCATCTTGAGCATTTTCTTTTATATAGCTAAGAACCTTTTCCTCAATCGTCTTATGTGTAAAATTAAACCAGATACGTTTTGATAAATATTGGCTTTTGTTTGAAATTTCACTTATAAAGTTAAGTAGAAGCCTTTTATCTAACTGAATCAAATCCAGATATTTTTCCTTATCCAGAAAAAGAAATTCAGAATTTTCCAAAGTTATCAAATCAACAGGAAAAACATTATCTTTACCAAATAAAAATGCAGAAGCCAGCACTTCCCCAGCCTTCATTTGATTTATAACAATTGTATCTCCATTAAATTTCTGCATTTCTCCATGTGCTGTACCTTTTATAATAATAATAATTTTTTTTAAAATATCTCCGCGAAAAAATACAATTTCATTTTTTTTATATTCTTTTATTTTAAAATCAACTTTTGTTAGACATTTTAAGATTTCATTGGGATTTAATCCTTTAAATAGCGAAACTTTTGTTAAAAAAAGTGATAGATCTTCTATTTTCATTTTTTACCTTCTATTATTTTAAGTTTTTTTTAGTTTGCATACAAAATATTTTGTATATATTATCATTTTTAATTTATGATTTCAAGGAAAATTTCAATAAAAAATAAGTTGTCTGGGTTTTATTTTTATGGTAACATATAAACGAAATATAAATTATAGTATATTTGAATTAATTAAATTGAATAATTTTTGAAAATATTATTTATGTAAAGGGGAAATTAAAATGAATATGGAAGTAATTAAAGCAGATGTAAGAAATTTTTTAGATGAAAAAAGATATGAACACGTGAAAAGAGTGGCAAAATGTGCTGTGGAACTGGCAAAAATTTATGGAGTTCCTGTGGAAAAAGTGGAAGCTTCAGCCTGGCTTCACGATGTGGCAAAATTTTTTAACTTGTCTGTTATGATTGACTTGACAAAGGGAAAATATCCTGAAGTAGCAGATAAAATGTCCCAATCAACAGCTGTGCTGCACGGCTTTGCAGGGGCTGAATTTGTACGGCAAAATTATGAATTATTTGGAATTGATGATGAGGAAATTCTGGATGGGATTAAATATCATACGATTGGATGCGAAAATATGAATACACTTGCAAAAATTGTTTATCTTGCTGATGCGATAGAGGAAAAGAGAAGCTGGGAAGGTGTGGAAAAGGCTAGAGAATTGGCAAAAACAGATTTAGATGAGGCAATAAAATTTGAAATTGAGGAAAAATTAAAATATTTGCTTGCGAAGGATTCTATCATTCATCCAAATGTTATAAAATTTAGAAATTCGATAATAGCTAATAAAATTTAGAATAAAAAAATAGAGGTAAAATATGGGAAATAAAAAAAAGAAAGAAAGACATAGAAATATTGAAAATAATAATAAAGATTTTCACAAGGAAAAAAGATTTGGCAAAAAAAATTATAATCCTAAAAAGGAAAATCAGAAAACTCCCAAAATGGAACTTAAAGAAGAACGGGAATTGAAATATTTAAAGCAAGTTCTGTCAGAATATGAATTTACTTTTCAGGAAATATTGCAGCTTTTGGAATGGAGCCAGAAAAAGCGAAAAATGTATAAGCAGCTTTTAAATGCTTGGGAAGAAAGCGGAGAAATTTATTTGAAAAGAAATGGGAAATATACTTTGCCCGAAAAAGAAGGCTTTGTAAAGGGGGAAATTTCCATTTCCAGCGGGAATTTTGGATTTCTTGATATTAATGGGCAGGCTAGTGTCTTTATTCCTGGAGCTTATTTAAATACAGCTATGAATGGAGATACTGTTTTAGTTCGTATTTTAAAGGAAAGTTCAGACAATAAAAAGCGGGAAGGTGAAGTTTATAAAGTTATAAAAAGAAATCGGGATGTTATTGTCGGAGTTTTTGAACATAACTTGAGTTTTGGATTTGTACGTCCAAGAAATTCTCCAAAGGATATCTATATTCCAAAAAAATTAATAAAAGGTGCTAAAACTGGAGATTTAGTGGCTGTAAAAGTGGATTTCTGGGGAGATGAGGAAAGAAAGCCTGAAGGCGGAATTGTGAGTATTCTAGGAAGTCCTAAAGATACAGAAGCACTTATTTCATCGTTGCTTTTAAATGAGGGAATTGAGGAGAAATTTCCAAATGAAGTTTTGCAGGAATTGGATAAAATAGATGAGGATTTTTCAGATGAACTTGAAAATCGTAAGGATTTACGGCATCTTGACATTATCACAATTGATGGCTCTGATGCAAAGGATTTGGATGATGCAGTTTATGTGGAAAAAACGGAAGACGGATATAAACTATTTGTGAGCATTGCCGATGTTTCTTACTACGTGCGGGAAAATACCGAACTTGATATAGAAGCATTAAAACGTGGAAATTCAATTTATCTTGTAGACAGGGTAATTCCTATGCTTCCACGAAAATTGTCAAACAATCTTTGTTCACTTAATCCAAATGAAGATAAGCTGACTTTTACTGTGGAAATGGATTTAGATAAAAGGGGTAAAGTTATAAAAAATGATTTTTATAAATCAGTTATAAAATCAAAATACAGAATGACTTACGAAAATGTAAATACAATTCTGGAAAAAAATGAAGAATCAGAAGAATACAGAAATCTTTATGACAAATATAGAAAAATTGATGATATGTTAAAAAACATGCTGGAACTTTCTAAAATTATTAGAAGCAATAAAAAAAGACGTGGGAGCATTGATTTTGAATTGCCTGAGATAAAGGTAGTCTTGGATGAAAACAAGGCCGTGAAGGACATCGTATTGCGTTCTAGAGGGGAAGCAGAAAGAATCATTGAAGACTTTATGGTTATTGCAAACGAAACTGTGGCAGAAAAACTTTTCTGGGAGGAAATTCCTGCAATTTACAGGGTTCACGAAGATCCTGACAAGGCGAAAGTTCAGGCATTAAATGAAACTTTGATAAAATTTGGATATTCTCTGAAGGGATTGGAGGAAATTCATCCTGGAAAATTCCAGAATATTATTGAAAGAACGACAGGACTGCCAGAAGGGTATTTGATTCACAAATTAATTTTACGGGCAATGCAGCGTGCAAGATATGCTAACAAAAATCTAGGACATTTTGGACTAGCTTCCAAATATTATCTGCACTTTACGTCACCAATCCGTCGATATTCTGACTTAATTGTTCACAGAATGCTGGGACGTTCGATTGAAAAATTTATGAGTGAAAAGGAAAAGGCAAAATATGGAGCTAATTTTGAAGCGATTGCCTCAAGTATTTCAAGAACTGAAAGAGTGGCGGATAAACTGGAAGAAGATAGCGTAAAAATCAAGTTAATTGAGTATATGCAGGATAAAATTGGACAGGTCTATGTTGCCAGACTTAGCGGAATGAATAAGAATAAAATATTTATGGAGCTGGAAAATCACGTAGAAGTGGTTTATAATGTTACAACAGCACGTGATAACTTCATTTACGATGAGGAAAACTTTAAAATTGTGGATAAAAGAAATAATGAGTCCTACACTATGGGAAGCACAATGAAAGTGAGTATTGTAAGTGCAAGTTATGCTAAGATGGAAATTGAGGTTATACCTTATGTGGAAGAGAAAGTAAAAATTGATGAAGTTGAAGAAGAATAAAAGAAAAAAACATTGGAAGGAGGGAAAATGCCAGTATTAGCTAGAAACAAAAAGGCTTTTCATGATTACTTTATAGAAGATAAGCTGGAAGCGGGGATTGAGCTTGTGGGAACGGAAGTGAAGTCGGTAAAGGCTGGAAAAATCAGCATAAAAGAAAGTTTTATAAGAATTATACGGAATGAAATTTTTGTGATGAATATGCATATTACGCCTTATGAATTTGGGAATATTAACAATGTGGCAGAATCTCGTGTAAGAAAATTGCTTTTGAATAGGCGTGAAATAAAAAAGTGGAGTGAAAAAATTAAAGAGCAGGGTTATACCATTGTTCCAATTTCAGTTTACACGAAGCAAAGACTTGTAAAAATGGAAATAGGACTTGCAAAAGGGAAGAAAATGCATGATAAAAGGGAATGGTTGAAAAGAAAAGATATTGAAAGAGATATGAAAAAATTGCAGAAAAATTTTGGAAGATAAAAATTGCATAAATTAATTAGAATTAGTATAATAGACATATTCAAAAACTATTTGAATTTAAAATTTAACAAAACAATTTGAATATTTCAAAAGATATAAAATAAAAGAAAATATAAATTATAGAGGGAGTGAAATTATGAGTAGAATCATAAATTATGCCGGAGAAGATTTTGATAATGAAATAATTTTGCAAAATGGGCTTACACTTGTTGATTTTTTTGCCATCTGGTGCGGGCCTTGCCAAATGTTGGAAAAGGTTTTGGTGGAGGTAGCTAATAATTCAGAATGTAAAATTGTCAAAATTGATGTTGATGATTATCCAGAGTTTGGAGCGAAGTTTAAAATAAGAGGACTACCCTTGCTTTTGCTTTTTAAAGATGGACAAATTGTGGAAACTTTGAAAGGTTTTCAAACTTTTGATGAAATTATGGAAAAAATTAATTTACATAATTAATTTATATTTTAAAATTTGATTGATATAGAAAAATAAAAAAATTCTGAAAATAGAAAATTTTAGAAGGAAGTGATGTTTTAATGAAAACTATTTTAGTGCCAGGAGGAGCTGGGTATATTGGCTCTCACACAGTTTTAGATTTGATAAAAAAAGGTTTTAATCCTATTATTGTAGATGACTTTAGTAATTCTAGCAAAAAAGTTATTACAATTTTAGAAGAACTTTCTGGAGAAAAAATAAATTTTTATGAGTTAGATATAAAAAATAAAGAAGGTTTAAGAAAAATTTTTAGTGAAAATAAAATTGATGCTGTTATTAATTTTGCTGGATTTAAAGCTGTTGGAGAATCTGTAGAAAAACCGCTTATGTATTATGAAAATAATTTATTTGGAATGATTACTTTGCTTGAAGTAATGAAAGAATTTAATGTGAAAAATATCGTATTTAGTTCGTCAGCTACTGTTTACGGTGTTTCTGAAAAGGTTCCTTTTGTAGAAACTGATCCGATGGGAGAAGTTACAAATCCTTATGGGCGTACAAAAGTAATAATTGAACATATTTTAATGGATTTGGCAAAATCTGACAATACTTGGAATATCATTGCTCTTAGATATTTTAATCCATTAGGTGCTCATGAAAGTGGAAGAATTGGAGAAGATCCAAACGGAATTCCAAACAATCTTTCACCTTACATAACTCAAGTTGCAGTAGGAAAATTGGAAAAATTACATATTTTTGGAAATAATTACGACACTCCAGATGGAACTTGCATAAGAGATTTCATTCATGTAAATGATTTAGCGGCAGGACATTCAGCAGCATTAAATTATTTATTCAATAATGAAAATCTTGGTTTTGATGCGATAAATTTAGGAAGTGAAAAAGGTTACAGCGTTCTTGAAATTTTAAGCAATTTTGAAAAAGCTGTTGGAAAAGAAATTCCTTATGTAATTGACGGAAGAAGAGCTGGAGATATTGCAGTTTGTTATGCAGATGCTTCAAAAGCTAAAAAATTATTGAATTGGGAAGCAAAATATACAATTGAAGATATGTGCCGTGATTCTTGGAATTGGCAAAAGAAAAATCCAAATGGATTTAAGGATTAAAAATAATACACTTGGTTGATATTATTTGGGTTTAGAGCTTACTTAATTTGACTTTTATAGGGTTTAGGTGTAATATAAAATAAAGAATTCCAACTTTTAGTTAAAATATATATTGTATAAAAAATTTATTAAAGGAGTATTTTATGAAAAAATTATTTTTAGTATTTATGTTATTAACACCATTAACATATGGAGATAGATCGGAAATTGTTGTAAGTCCAACTTACGTTACCCAAAAAAAAGAGAATGGCTCTAAAGTTGGGAAATATGCACTTGGAAGTGGTGTTAAAGTTTCAAAAGAAGAAATAGCTTCATTTGGTGATGGAAGTAATACTGTAATAGGGGCAGGAATAGGAGTTTCATATAATTCTTTGAAAGTTAAAGGAAATGGCGTAAAGAGTGATTCAGGAAATTTAGTTTCAGTTCCACTTTATTTGATATTTGGAATAGGAACAAATAATGGAATATACACAAAAATTTCAGCCGGTCTTGCCGTTAGAAACGGAAGTGTAAAATGGACTGACAATAGTGGAGGTTTTGGGGAAATAAAGGCTAGACCGCTAACTGGATATGCCGCTTTTGGTATCGGAGTCAGAAAAGACAGATTTTCAATTGGAGTAAGTGCCAGCACATCAACAAAAGCAAAAAGAACATACTCCAGCCCTACTAAACATTACAGAGATAACATTATGCTAAGTGGTGCTGCAATATCGCTAGATTTTGGATATGCTCTTAAGTACGAATAATAAAAAAATTATAAAATTAGGAATTTTCAAAAACTAAATATTTATACAATAAGGAGAATTTAAAATGAAAAAATTATTTTTAATGTTTATGTTGCTAACACCATTCACTATGGCATATGGAGAAAGAAATGAAATTATCATAAGCCCTATTTATGGTAAGCAAAAAAACAATAATGATAAAAATGCTCCTGTCAAAGGTGTTACAGGAAGCGGAATTAAAATCTCGCTTGAAGGAAAAGGTGGAGTTGATGATGATGTTGTAATGGGGCTTGGAATGGGATTGACATACAATTCTTTAAAAGTTAAAGGGAAAGATATAAACAGTAATTCAGGAAGTTTAGTTTCAATTCCAGTTTATTTTATGATAGGAACAGGAACAGATAATGGAATCTATTCTAAACTTTCGTTTGGTGCATCACTTGCAGGCGGAAGTGTAAAATGGACTGATAAAAATGGTGGAAGCGGAAGAATAAAAGCTATGCCGTTAAATGGATATGCTGCTTTGGGAATTGGAGTTCAAAAAAACAGATTTTCATTTGGATTAAATGTTGCCACAACACCAAAATTGAAAAGAGAATACTACAGTCCTGCTAAAAAATATAAAAGCAAGTTTACAGATGGAACGGTCTCATTAGAATTTGGATATCAACCTAATTATAAAGATTAAAAATTTTAATTTGAAAGGAACAAATAAAAATGAACAACTTTGAAGAAAAATTAAATAAGTATGCAGAAGTAATTGTAAAAATTGGGGCAAATGTACAGAAAGGACAGAAAGTCTGGGTAAATTGTACAACTGATGCTTTGCCGTTGGTTTACAATGTTACAGAATTAGCTTATCAAGTTGGGGCAAGTGATGTTCACGTAAAATTGACTGATGACAAATTATCAAGACTGCATGCTGAATATCAGTCAAAAGAAGTTTATTCACATATCCCGCAATGGGCAATTGACGAAAGAAATGACTATCTTGACAATAATGTTGTATTTATACACATTTTAAGCAGCTCTCCAAACTTATTCGCAGGAATTGATGCTGAAAAACTGGGAGCATTGACAAAAAATGCAGGGGAAGCCTACAAGTATTACAGAACTTGCATCATGACAGATGTAAACTCTTGGACAATTGCAAGTTATCCTTCGGCAGACTGGGCAAAACTTGTATTTCCAGATGAAACAGATACTGATATTGCACAGGAAAAATTGCTTGATGCAATATTGAAAACTGTAAGAGTTGATAAAGCTGATCCAGTTAAGGCTTGGGAAGAACATAGAAATAATTTGAATGAAAAAGCTGAATTTTTGAATAGCAAAAATTTCGTGGCACTTCATTATACTTCAAAAGGAACTGATTTGACAGTTGGACTTCCTGAAAATCATATTTGGGTAGCGGCTGGAAGCGTGAATGCGAAAGGGGATGATTTCTTACCTAATATGCCGACAGAGGAAGTGTTTACAGCTGGAGATAGAGATCGTGTAGATGGTTATGTTTCTAACAAAAAACCACTTTCGTATCAAGGAAATATTATTGATAATTTCAAATTGACTTTTAAAGATGGAAAAGTTGTAGATTTTGAAGCAGAAGAAGGTTACGACATTTTGAAACAGTTGCTTGACACTGATGAAGGTTCAAGAAGAATAGGAGAAGTTGCTCTTGTGCCAAATGATTCACCTATTTCAAATTCAGGACTTCTTTATTATCAGACTTTATTTGATGAAAATGCTTCAAATCACTTAGCATTGGGGGCAGCATATCCAACTACAATAAAAGATGGAACAAAAATGACAGAAGAAGAATTAAAAGAAGCTCATATCAATCAATCAATTTCACATGTTGACTTTATGATTGGTGACGCTGAAATGGATATTGACGGAATTTTAGAGGACGGAACAAGAATTCCTGTATTTAGAAAAGGAAATTGGGCGTTTTAAATTTTAAAATTTTGGGGATAATATTATGAAATGTAATAATTTGGAAGAAGTAAGAGAAAATATTGATAGCATAGATGATAAAATTATAAAATTAATTGCACAGCGTTCAGATTATGTAAAACAGGCTGCTTATTTTAAAAAGTCAAAAACAGATGTAAAAGCAGCTGATAGAATTGAGAAAATAATAAAAAAAGTCAGGGAAAAGGCTAAAATTTATGATTGCAGTCCAGATGTTGTGGAATTGATTTATAGGAATATGATAAATTATTTCATTGGTGAAGAAATGAAAATTTTTGAAAAAAATAAATAGTTAATAAAAAAGAAACTACTTTAATTTAAGGGTTTCTTTTTTATTTTACTAAAATTAATTTTAATATTTAATTTATTATTTAGAAAAAAAACTTGCATAATTTTTAAAAATGGTATAAAATTAATTTGATAATTAAAATATTCGATTAACATAATATTTGTTACATTTTTGTAATTATTATAAAGTGCTTTATTATAAAGAAAATTTCTTTATTAGTTTGGGTATAAAAGTGTTATTTGTAAATCGAAAATAAATAAATATTGCATAAAGCATAAAATGGAAGGAGATGTTCTGACATGACGTTAGTAGAAGGAAAAGTCGGAGACAAATTTTTGTTAAAGGACATTGATCAAAAAAAATTGGACACACGATTATTAAGTCTAGGAGTTTGTAGAGGAGATGCATGTACAATTGAAAATATTGCAAATGGGAATGTTCTTATAAAGACAGTTGAAACTAAAATTGTCATTAGTACAAATTTAGCAAATCACATTCAAATTGAGGTGGTAAAATGATAAATGTGGCATTTGTCGGAAATCCTAATGTTGGGAAAACCGCTTTAATTAATCAAATTTCACATGCAAGTTTAAAAATGGGGAACTGGCCAGGAGTAACAATTGAAAAAAAAGAAGTATTTTTTAAGGTCGGAGATGAAGATGTAAAATTAATTGATTTGCCAGGAATTTACAATTTATCAATAAGTACGGCAGAAGAAAGAGTTTCAAGAGATTTTTTGCTGGATGAAGAAGTTGATGTGATAATTAATGTACTAGATTCCACATCGCTTGAAAAAAATATTTATTTGACAGCTTTATTAAAGGAACTTGATATTCCAGTTGTGATGGCACTTAACTTTGAAGATGAATTTAAAAGAATTGGCTATCAATTGGATATAGAAAAATTTGAAAAGCAATTGGGAGTGCCAGTTATTTTCACAAGTGGAAGATCTGGAGCTGGAGTAGACAAACTTATGGAAAAAGCTGTAGAACTTTACAAAAAAAATTCTTCAGATAAAAAAATACAGCATAGATTGCCATTTGAAAAGGAAATCGAAGATAATATTAAAAGTTTGAAGGATAAATTGGAAAATGATAAATCTTATGAAAAAGTTTTGGAAAAATATCCAGTAGAATGGTTAGCAATTAAAATCTTGGAAGATGACACTAATGTAGCGGCAAGAGTGAAAACTGAATTTGGAGTAAGTGTTTCAAATATTGGAGAAACTGAAAAGAAAAATATTGAGAATCGTTATGGACTTGAACCTCAAGATGCTTTGGCAAGAGAAAGATACGGAATAGTGCGTGGAATTATCTCAATGAACCTAAAAAGAGGGACTGGAGATAAATTTGCATTAACTGATAAAATTGACAAAATTCTTTTGAATAAGTTTTTCGGTGGGATAGCATTTCTTGCTATAATTTATGCTGTCTTCGTAATTGTATTTGATGGAAGTTCACCGTTCATCGACTGGATTGATGGTTTCTTCAGTGACTTTGTCATAAAATATGTAGGTCACGCCATCGAAGGAGTGCCAGATTGGTTAAGCAGCTTTATACTTGATGGAATTTTGGCTGGTGTAGGTTCAGTATTGACATTCGTTCCACTTATGTTCTTTATTTACTTCTTTATGGCAATTCTTGAAGAAAGCGGATATATGGCTCGTGTTGCATTTATTTTAAATAAAATGATGACAAAAGTTGGACTTTCAGGAAAAGCATTCATCCCAATGCTAATCGGATTTGGATGTACAGTTCCAGCAATTTATTCAACAAGAACATTGGAAGATGAAAAAACAAGAAGATTGACAGGGGTTATCGCAACATTCATGTCATGTGGAGCAAGACTGCCAGTTTATTCATTGCTTGCAGCGGCGTTTTTCAGTAAAAATGCAGCTTTAGTAGTAGTTTCAATCTATGTTTTTGGTGTATTTATGGCCCTTTTAGTAGCTTTTGTATTAAAAAGATTTAAATACTTTAAAGGAAATAATACGGAGCTGCTTATAGAATTGCCGCCATACAGACTTCCAAGCGCAAAAGCTGTCTGGAGCAATATGAGATCAAGAACTTTTTCTTACATAAAAAAAGCAACTACAATAGTTTTAGGAATCCTGTTAATTATCTGGTTCTTCCAATATTTCCCAAATAAAGGAGATGCTGAAAGTTCATATATAGGTCAAGCAGCAAAAGTTGTTCAGCCTGTATTCAAGCCAACTGGTTTTGGTGACAGATGGGAACCTGTAGCTTCTATTGTGCCAAGTATTATTGCAAAAGAAACAGTAGTTGGATTTTTAGGACAAATTTTATTATCTCAAGGAGATGATGATAAAAAAGAATATAATTTTGTATCAGATTTAAAAGATCAAGTAGTTGGATTGGGAGGAGCAGCAGTAGAGTCAGTAAAATCATTAGGACATATTGCAACCTTCAAAATTGCGACATTGGAAATGAAAAGTCAGGAGGAGCTTGACCAAGATGCAGGTGGAAACATCATTCCAGCAATTAGAAGCTTGTGGAATGACAAATATGGTCAGCTAAGAGCATACTCATTTATGCTGTATGTCCTTTTGGTAGTGCCATGTGCCGTAGCAATGGGAGCTTTAAAACAAGAATTTGGATGGAAATTATTAGCATTTCAAGTGTCAATGCTGTTAATTCTGCCTTATGTAGTATCAACCTTATTCTTCAATATCGCAAGGCTATTTATATAGATATGAAATAAAATTTTGAAAGGAAGTGCAGAAAATGATAATAAAAACAGTTATAATCGCTATAATTGCAGCTGCAATCGTATTTGCAGTATTTAGAAAAATATACAAGGACTATAAAAAAAATAAAAATCTTTGTGGAACAGACTGCTGTCATTGTTCAACTGGTTCAACTTGCAGTCCACATAAAGAAAATCACGCTAAGTAGCAAAAAAATTCAAAAAATTTTATAATTTTTTTCAAGCCCCAGTAATATTTAGTCATATGACTCTAGTATTTATGGGGCTTAATTAATTTTTATTATTTTTATTATACAAATAAAAAACAAAGAAAATAAAAATTTTGTTATAAGAATATTCCTGTATAATAATACTTGACCAATAGAAAAAGTGAAAACTTTTTTCTTCAAAACTCCTTTTTAAATACGTCATCACAAGGGTGGCGTATTTTTTTTAGTATTTACGGTGCTTTGAAGCGGTTTCCACTTTGTTTATCTCATTTCAATTACCCAATTATTAAACGTAGTGTTTATGCGGGGTAAACTTTTTATATTATTTCCGTTGGTTACCCGTTGGTTACCTTTTCAAGTCTGTTAATTTGTCATATTGCTTTCATCCGAATAAAATTTTATATTGTTCATTTCAGCTTTTAAGTTTTCCTTATCTGTCTTAATATAAAACTTGTTCGTGGTTTCAATGTTTTCGTGTCCTAATATATTCGTTATGGCTGTTGTTGTTAATTGCTGTCGGCTCATTAGAGTGCTCAGGGTCTTTCGGCAATCGTGTGGCTTGTGGTTCATTCCTAGAGATTCCAATGTTTTGTAAAAATGTTCACGGAAAAAATTAATCCGTAACGGCTTATTTTCCTTTTCCTTTTTCTTAAAAACCCAATTTTGGTTGTATAGCAAATAATCTGTTGGGCTTTTCTCATACAAGCCTTTAATTAATTGGAAAATATCCTTGTGTATCGGTATTTGTCGGTGTTTTCCTTTCTCTGTCTTGTTCCCGCCATTTATGAAGCCTTGCAATAGGTCAACGTTTTCTTTTTTTAGCCCAGCAAGTTCCCCAATCCTCATTCCTGTGTAAATCATAATTAGAATATAGTCAACCCATTGTGTGCTAATATTATTCCATAGTTTCTGTATTTCATAACTGCTAAATATATTTTTTTCCTTTTGTACTGATTCTTTAGGTATTTTGATGTACTTGGCTCTATTTACGGTTATTATTTCAAGTTCCATTCCATAGTTAAATAACGTTGTTAAAAAGTTCTTCGTTATTTGCTTTGTCGCTGAACTTGTATTCAAGTTGTTTATAGCCTGTTGCATTTGCGGGCCTTTTATTTCCCTGAATACTAGGCTATGTAACGGCTCACATCTTTTGTAGCTGTTCTTATAACTGTCAAGGGTTGCTTTTTTTACCATTTCCCTTTGGTTGCTGATAAACAGTTTATACAGTTCGCTAAATATAATCTTGCTGTTGTCTATCTCATAAGGATTTACCAAATAATTATTTAATATTTCCTGTGCCTCTGTCCTTGTCGCATACATTCCAAGCGATTTTCGTTTCCCTGTGGCTGGATCGGTAACCCTTACCCAATACGGCTTGTTTTTCTTTGTCTTTGTTACACTCCCTTGCCTATTTGCTTTCTTTTTTCTTTTCATATTTCCCACCAATCCAAAAATCTAACTAATTAGGCACTACTTGCCTTTGTATTTTAATATCATTCTTTTAATAAATCAATATATTTTTTATCACTTGTAATATCTTATGTTTATTTTTATTTGAATATCCCTGAAGTTGTAAAAAGCCTTTTTCTTTCGTTTATCATTTCAAAAAAGGCCCTTATTTCCATATCATTTAGATTCATTATACGCTTTTTGTTTACTATCGTTATGTACTTTAATACTGTATCAATATCTTTTTCAGTATCTTTCACTATTTTTACATCAATAGCGTTTGTTATGGTTTCCTTTTTCCATTTTTTCCAAGTCTTTTCTAGTTTGTCTATCTCTTTTTTTCTGATCCAATGTTCTTTAAAGTCCTCTTTAACTGCTAACAATAAATGTACATGTGGCAATAATCGCTTTGAATATTTGTTGTACGATATTTCAACTATCTTTATATACCCCAACATTATCGCTTGTATGCTCTTTTTTCTCACAATCCGTGCCACTATGCTATTATTTTCCCCAACTTCATCACTTAGTTTTGTTAAATCTCCTATTTCCCTGCCGTTAAATGTCATCAATATATAGCGGATTCCATTTTGTTTGGCTACCTTTTCTTTTAATTTTAAATATGTCTTATATTTTCTGTTTTCCCTGCATAATGGACACGTTTGCCGTTTACATCTCGTAACATAATTTATTTCCCCTGAACCGTATAAAAGTTCATTGTTTATACATTCCATTATTTCATCAACTTCATTTGTTTTTCTGTATTCTTCTATGATTTCTAATATCTCTATTATCCTATCTGTTTCCGCTTCTGTGTATCTGTAACGCTTAGGATAATTCCCCTTTTTTTCCATTCTTTTCACTTCCTACCCAATCTTTATCAAAATGTTAAATTTGTCGTGCATTCTCCCAATCATTTTCCTGAATAAATTATCTCTTATTTTTTTCAACAATAAAACATCAACATTATCATCTTTTTATTAGCCTTTTCCTTAGAATTATATAGTTTATTTCATATTCAAAGCCTTTATTTATGCTATATAGGCTATATCTTTGAATGAAAAATGATTAAAAATGTAAAATTCAATCCCATTATAACTATATAAAGAAAACAAAAAAATTTTACCCAATTCTATTTATATATTTTTATTTAATATTTTATTAATCTTACATTTTTATATACTTCCTTTTATTCAAAAATTATAAAATTTGTTATGGTATTTAATATTTTTTATTTGTTATCATTTTTAAAAATAGGGGCTTTTTATTGTTTTAATTGCTGTGATATGGTATAATTGATATGTAAAATTACACACCAATCTTATTAGAATCGCTTGCTATAACTCCCCTCTACGTTGTTATAACAAGCCATTTTTTTATTTTTCATTCTTTTTCTTTGGCTTAAATACCTGCGAAGTGCTTCCACGGTTTATTACACCGCATTTTTTACACTTTGTAACATAATATTTACAATCGCTTTCAATTCCAAATAAAAATGCTCCGCAGTGCTTACAATGTACTTCTTTCACCTTTATTCACCCCCATTATACTATGATAATTTTTCTCCATTGTCTTCGTTGTCCTCATCAAATATTTTCATAATTGCATTACTTTCGTTTATTACCGCTTCTAATGCTTTCCAGTCCAATGCAACATCTAATAAATCGGTATTTTATCCACTAATTGATTTCTTTGGCTGTGTGATATAGGCAGACTGCATATATACTCTGACACATTATTAGCCCGTGCTTTCCATTCTTTAATCTTTTCTGCCTTTTTCTTTTCTCTATCCTGGTTAATTGCCAATGTAACTTCTTTTAATATTTCAAATTCTATCATTTTTTATTTCTCCGATCCTGCTTTAATTATATGCCGCCACTGTTATTCTGATACCTAGTTCCATTAGTTCGTAAACACTTCTTAAATGCCGTTCATATAGCCTATAATCGTCTATTTCCTCGTTAAGTTTATCTAATACGGCTTGTATATCCTCGTTGTAATTTTTATGATCCATTATTCTTTTAACACTTCTTTTAACGCTTTGCATATTCTTTTCCACCATTTTCATCACTCCCTATTTTCCTATCTGTTGGTATTCCTAATTTGATTAGCATTTGTTCCATTTGTTCCAAAGTTAATTTTTTAAATCCTTCAATTATAACTTTCGCTCTTTCATTACTGTTCATAACTATTTCCCCCCTTATTTTCTGAATATTCCAAACTCCATACAGGCCCATTGTCTACACTTTCAATCTTTTGCAATGCCTTTAACAGCACTCTGGCTTTGATTTCGGTACGTTCTCTAACTTCCTGATATATAAGTGTAAATGGTATTTGTTCGTTTATACATTCGTTTATAACAGCGCTCATTATTAATTCAACTTGCTGTAATATTCCTAGTTGCCCTTGTGTCAATTCATCTCTTTTAAGCCCTTTCGGTATTCCTGCTATATCTCTGGCTAAATTTGTATAATGGATATAGTGAAACTTTTGTTTAGGTTTGCTTACCTTGCCGTAATATAAAAGGGCCTTTATATTCAACGTTTCAATGTTCCTAGTCGCTTTAGCCAATTCCCTTGCCTGAAGCCTTGCAAGTTCCTCTAATTGTCTGTTTTGGTTCTCTAGGTAGTCTATATATCCAATTACGGCTTTTCTCACATATTTGCTTTCCCTCATTAGCACTTGTTTGGCTTGATTAAGTGCCAATACAAACATTTCATTTTCTTTTCCGCTTTTATCTTTGTATTTACTCACGTAAATTTTAACGTTAGTGATTTTTTTATTTACTGATAATAATTTTTGCTGTGAGGTCTCCAAAATATTTTGGAGACCTGTTTTTTCATTATTACTTTCTAAGTTTTCACTAAGCAAAATATTTTGCCCAGTGATTTCGTTTTCAAATTCATCTCTTATCACATTTAAAAAACTTTTATGTTTTAATTTAACTGCTTTCCCTTTTTTTCTTTCAGCTTCAGTTAATGTTCCAGCCTTTGCCTTTTCTAAATATTCCTTTTCCCTTAACTCATTGATTTTCTTTAATAATTCTAGGCTTGTTATCGTTTTATTTTTCTGGATCGCTTTCATTTTCATTCACTCCTATTTCTATATTTTCTAGTTCTATTAATTCTGTTTCAGGTATTTCCAATAGTTCTGCTTCTAGTATTTCTAATAACTCTATTTTTATCCCCTCATTTTCATATTTTCTATTTTAGCCACTTGTTTCCCTAGTTCAAAGAACGTATCTTGCACGCCATTAATCAAATGTACCAATAAATCACTTGCCTTTTTATTGCTTTTTAGTTCATTAAAAATGATGTCCAATTTTTCTTTGTTCTCTACTTCAAATTCAAAACTTGCCCATTCTATTATACTTTCTTCCATTCCTTCCGCTTTTGCTTCCATTCCCTATCACTCCTATTTATTAAATGCCTTTTTTGTTATTTTTTCTGCTTTTTCCAGTATATCAACAGCTATAACACTGTTACACAAAACTTCATCAACATACATTTTCTCAATATTTTTTCTGTATTTTTCATATATTTCTTTTTCACTTTTCCGGCTTGTTTCATCTCTCATTTCGTTTATTGCTATTTTTACATAGGTAAATAATTCAGCCAATTTATCTTTAATCTTTTCATCTTTTTTTAGTAAACGGCTTTCACTTTCTCCGTGTGTTCCACTTTCTAATATTTCATCTGTAACTTCCATTACAACATCTTCAAAAAATTCTTTTCTTTCATTCATTTTCATCTCTAACACTCTCCTAATCTTAATTTATTTTGCTTATTAAATCCGCCCAAAAACTTCGGATCAACTTAATTAATGCCTTTAATCATTCTTTTTAGCCTGTTAATGATTTTCTTAGCCTCTTTTTCTCTAGCCTTTTCGCTATTTTTGTTTACCATTTCCAATGCTTCAAATTTGTGTTTCATTTTCCACCACTCCATTTCAATATTTAAATTTAACCGTTCTAGCATTACGTAGCACCGTTCACGTTGTATCTTAAAATTATTAAGCCCATCGCTTAACCTACAATCAAATATTAGTGTATTTTCTTATTGCCTGAAGTATATTGAATATGCCTATTTATTTGTTTTTTGATATGTGTTATAATTGCTTATTCTAAAATTTAGGTATAAAAAAATACTACAAAACTCTTTTTGCATTTTTGCGAAGTTTGTAGTATAATCTATTTGCGACGTAGTTTATACTACAACGTTCTTTGTGTTCGTAAGGATATAAAGGACGTTTTTTTTATGATTTTTTTATGATAACTGTTTTTGTTTCGTCATCATATTCAACCGTTACATCTCGATTATTTTCATCAATCCCTAACGATTTTAACAGCGGTACGGATAGGTTCAGCCTTACACCTTTGCCATTTCCCATTTTGCTAAAAATAACTTTCGCATTTCTTACCGTTTTCATAATTATTTCCTTTCCTGTTAAGTCCTTACGTTATAATTATACTATGTAAGGTCTTAATTGTCAAATTATAATTTAAATTTTTTTATAAATTATACTACAAACTTCACAAAAATTTATTTGACTGTAATTGTCCATTACCTGTGTATAGCAGGCCCACTCAAGCCAAAAATGGCTTCATTTCCTGTATCATTCCGACACCGTAACTTTCCATTTTCGGATCAATCCAATAACAATGGTTCATCTTTTCCTAGCCCTGTATTTTGATTGATTCCGTCCATTACAATTCTTACGCTTTCAGGAAATAACGTTGTTACTACGTTCAATAAGTCTTTGCCGTAGTTATTGGCTAGTGCATATTTAAGCACGCTTTTAAATCTGTCCTTTGCCCTTACTGTCTTGTTGTAGTTAGTCATTCTAGTCTTTAAGTCAATGTGATAACGTTCTTTAAACACTCTATAAACTTCATTGTATTTAGCCCCATAGTTTCCACCAGTTGCCCTTATAATTCTGTTTATAATGTCCTCTAACTGATATGGCTCTAGTTCTCCGTTTAGCCCCTTTATTATTTCACATTGGGCCTTGTTTTCATTTCTCAATCTTTCGTTTTCAAGTTCTGTTTCAAGTGCCATTTTTAAGACTTCTATTTTAGTTAGTTGTTTAGGCTGTATTTTCCCAGTTACCACAATAAAGTAACTTTCAACTAACATATCTTGTATTTTCCAACTTAACTCATCTGTAAATGTTTTGGTTAGTTTTAAATATCCCCTTTCGGTAAATAACTGTATTTTCTTTACGTTGTTTGGTATAAAATCCTGGATCATAATTTTTGATTTAGAGATTTCATTTCTAGATATTGTAAAATAATCTAACCCTAAAATCATTTTATCTTTTATATATTTAAAGTTCTGTGTGATTTCTCTTGGTTCTCTTTCATGTAATTTTGCTATATCCCAAGCCGTTATAACCCTTTGCCCCTTATACTCTTTTGTTTCAATCTCGATCCCGTTAATCATTATTTTGTTATTTCCCGCTAATATCGCTAGTTCTTTCATTTTCTATCACTCCTATCCATTTATAAATATTTCAACAACTTCATCATTAGTTAGATCCAAATAATCTTTAACCTTTTTCACTTCAGGTAAACTAAATCTTAACAGCCCATTTACCTTTTTACTTACACTAACCTTGGATAATCCCAATGCTTTGGCTAAATCCTTTTGTGTCTTTTCTTTCAATGATAATTTTGATTTTAAGATGTTCTTTTGTATCATTTCCCTTGCCTCCTTATTCGTTTATAAAGATTTCTACTACTTCATCATTGGTTAAATTAAAGATCTTTTTCATTCTAGCAATTTCTTTGTCTTTGAAACCTTTTCCATTGATTTTATTGGTAAATGCTGTTTTTGATAATCCTATAACCTTTGAAAAATTATCATAATTGAAACTGTATTCTTTTAATTTCCCCTTTAATTTGTTGTTTACCATTTATCTCACTCTCCTAAAAGTAATATTTTATGTTACCTATTTCTAAATAATGGTAACACATATTATTACTTTAGTCAATATATTTTTTATAAAAAATATAAAAAGTTGCTTTTTTTGTTACTTTTTGATATTATAGTATTAGAGAATTAATAATTAATATGGAGAAAAAAATGGAAAAAAAAGAAGAATTTATTGATTTTGAACATCTGGGAAAAGCTGTTAAATTTTTTAGAAAATCGAGGAAAATGACACAAAAAGAATTAGCGGAAAAACTAAATAAAACTCCCTATACAATAAAGCGATATGAAAAAGATGGTAAAATACCTTTAGAAGTAGCGAAAGAGATTATTGAAATATTGCATATTCCAAAGTTATTGCTTGCGGGTTTTATTATTGATATTCCAGGACTATCTAATGAAGTTTTAGATGTCGAAACACGGAAAGAACTTTTTTTTGATAATGATAAAGAAAAAATGGAAAAAGAAAATCGTGAAGATATATTAGAAAAATTAATCGTTAGTTTTGGTTATAAAATTTATATGAACGCTGATACTTTGGGAGAAGAAAATAACCTTTATATTAAAAGAAATGAAGAAAAATATGCTACTTCATTAGATAATTTTGGTTGTATTTTAGAAAAACTTATTGATATTATTGAGTATCATTTCAAATTAGAACTATCAAATTATAAAGTTGAAGAACTTCCACCAGACGATAACGAACCCGTAATACCTGCTGAAAGTTTGAAAAACTTTTTATTTGATAAAATGAACGAGGCTTTATATAGAAGTACTAACAAAAAAGAAAAAGATACTGATTGAATCCAGTTGGCAAAACTTCTGCCATCTCAAAATGACTGAACGAATTGTTAGGGGGTAGTTAAAAGCAACACCCTTTGAAGTGAGTAGATAAAATCTACTGTGTCATCTTTTGTTAGCCGATATATAGAATTTATATATCAAATAACGGTCTATGTTAGATATAGGTCGCAAATAATCATTGATTACAGCCAATAGGGATAATATAACTCCCCTTTGGTTGTTTTTATTTCTCCACTTGTGGGGAAAATTTAATAAGCAATATATTTTGCTGTTTGCCTTCGCCCTTATGGCGAACGTGATTTTATATCAAGATTTTTCTTATAACTTTTTTCAGGATAAATAAGTGATAACCCTGATACGAAAATTTTTCGTACCGTGGCACGTGTCATAAATCAATTTTTGGTTTCTCAAAATTAGGAAACCAATCATATCCCCTTATATAAGCCAAATACAAGCCCATACAGGCTTTCCATTCAATTCTTTAATATTTTCCCTGCTTAACTCATTTATCATACGTGTGGCTTATCTATGTGGCTCTAATAACATTGTAAACTTAGCAATACTTAAATTTACAAGGGCCTTTATCCCTTAAAACCTGAATAGGGGGCTGAATATTAAAAAATAAAACATTTTTTTAATGTTATTCAAAATTAATAGTGTTAGGTTTTTATATCCATACTCCCTAAATCTAACTTAGGGCTTTTATTTTTTTTATACCCTAATTCAAGTTTAGTGTTTCCAGCAAGTTAAAAATTAGTATTTTTTAGTAAAAATATACTGGTTCTCATTTTTAACTTCTCAATTTATTCTTAAAACGTTCTCTATTGGGTCTAGGATTTCACTTACGTTTGATAATCTGATTTTTGGTATAAAACTATGTCTAGGGTATTCAATGTTCTTAAATCGCTTTAAAATGATTGGTTATTTCTGCTTTTATATAAAAGTCTTAATATGTCCTAGCCATTTGAATATAATACATTGAAGTATTTTTTTTATTTCAAAACAGAAGCGGAAGTGAAACTTAAAAAAATTAGTAAACATATTTTTAATGGGGCTTCGAACCCGTTCGCCTTGTAAAAGTTTTCTGGAAGTACCTTTTTAGGATTTTATTTTTTTTATAAAAAAATCGCAGTTAATTCAATAACTACGATTTAAGTTAATAGGCCCGTTATTCTTTTTCTTTATTGCCTTTGTCTTTATTTCTTAACCCTAATGAAACGGCTAACATTCCAATAGCCCCAATCATAGAGGCATAACCCTCAAGGCTTTTGCCTATGCTTAAAAGATATATACTGCCAATTATAGCCGATAAAACTGCAATACCGCCAATTATCTGCCCTAGGATTTTTGAAACTATTGCACCATTTACAAGTTTTTCTTGATTTCTTTGAAACGTTTGCGATTCCTGCATTTCTATCTTTTGCCTGTTTTTCTGTTGCCGTTCTGCCATTGCCACAATCCTGCTGGCTAACCCCTTTTCAATATTTTCATACCCTTGTAATTCCTGATAAGTTGGTATTGGTGCTGAACGTATAGAGACACTTTGGATCTGTGTTTCTGTTTTGTGATTTTTAGGGGCTTTTGCTATTTGCTTTTTATTTCTTTTCACCATTCTATTTACCTACTTTTTGACACTTGCTATATTCTTTTATTGCACTTCTTATATCATTTCCAACTTTTTCCCAATCCGATTTTAATGCTTTATAATCATCTTTTTCAAAATTAGAATTTCTTTTCAACGATATTTCAGGCTGATAAACTATGTCCGCTATTCCCTCAATAAAGGCTTTTAAATTACTGTTCATAATCTCCCTCCTAATTTTGATATAATTTATTTTACCTTTTTTATTTTAAAAGTGCAACAAAAATTTAATTTTTTTAAACAATATGGATTATAAATATTACAAAATGTTTATTTTAACTTTTAATCAATAAAAAAAGCCCATTTTCATAGCAGGTCCATTATTATTCTAGTATTTAATTTTATTCTTTCGTTCGTTCGCTTTTTAACGTTCGCTATGTCATTTCGTGTCATCGCCAATTATCGTTTGCACTATTCTCTAACTATTATATTCATTGCCTTTAAAATACTTTTGAACGTTCTAACGTTCGTTCGTTTTTGGTGCAATTTGTCTCAAAAAGTCTCATTAGATTTTATTTTTGGTTGTCATCTATAACCATTGTATTTATTATATTTGTTAATATTTTGCAACCGCTAGAACTGGTTACATTTTTGGTTCTAACTGGTTGCATTTTAAATATTTATTTGGAGTAGTGCTAACAAATATCACTACTATGCTTTGGATTGGTAATATTATTATACCATATTTTCTTTAAGTTTTGAATCGTTTATAAAATATCAAATAAAAAAAGACTATCCGTTTTTGGATAATCTTTATTTTTTTTATTAGTTAGATTTTCTTTTTAGAGTTGCAATGTAGTGATATTTTTTTGACACTCGCAACCCCCCATAAATAGCGGATTTATTTTTTTACTTTTTTCCGTTGGTTACCCGTTGGTTACCTTTTGAATTTTAACCCCTATAAACATTGGCTTTTCGTTAAAAAAGTAGTTTTTTCTTCAAACTCCTTTTTAAATACGTCATCACAAGGGTGGCGTATTTTTTTTTATAAGGAAATTAAATTCATATTTTTTAGTCATTTACTGATATATTTGATAATTTTAAAAGAGGCGTCAGCCTCTTTTACTCTTCTTTTGTCAAATAAATATATAAATGTCTACGACAAAATATCCAACCAGGTTGGATTAATAAAATATTAATAGTATTTTTTGAGGGGCGGATATCTGTAATGATAAAATTCCCATACAATCATTTTAACCTTGCATGCTGGACAGTAAAAAGGATTCATCCCAAAAGTCTTGTACACCTGCCTTTGATAAAATGAATATTTTGATACTGCAACATTTCTTTTAAAAGGTTCAATTGCTTTTTTGAGTTTGTCGGAAATACGTCTTGAGTAAAATCCATATCGATTTACCATCTTAAAATTTTTTGGAGGAAGATGAATTAAAATATGGGAAATAAATCTCTCGGAAGGCATAGCAATGTAAGTTTCCTTTTTATTATTAGCCAGGTCGTTAAAAAAGAAAGTGACCTCCTTGTCAGTAATGTCAGTAATCTTGTATTCAGCAATGGGGGAACGTGCAAGGTATCGTCCAAGATATTTGATAATGCCTTTTGTGCTGTTAATATCGCCATTGCCAACGTTAAAGAAGAACCTTCTGTTTTCCTTGTAAAGCTTCGTAGCAGTATTTCTAGCGTCTTTCTCAATCTTCCTGCTGGGATAGCTTCCGTTTTCAATAATTTTAAGGACATGGTATTTCCATTGCCCGTCAATAGTGTCAACGTTGAAGTATCTCATTTTCCTGAACTCAAGATTTTTATTGAATCCTCCTAATGAAACAATGGCATGAACATGAGGGTTCCATTTCAGGTCCCTGCCAAAAGTATGAATGACAGAAATGAGGTCGTAATGTACAATATCAGAATCAGTAAAGTAGTATTTGGAATGTTCAGAAATTTTGTTTTTTCTTTTTCTTTTCCTGCTGACATTGTGAAAGATGAACTTGAACACCTGGTTAACAGCGGCAGAAAGTTTTGACAGAAGGGATCTGTCATAAAAGAAGAACTTTCTGCATTCTTGAGGGATAGTAAAAAGGACATGGCGGTGTTCAATATTGAGAATATGCTTTTGAATATTTTCAGTCCATGTCATAGAATACCTGTAACCGCAAGAAGGGCAGAGCCTAGACTTACAAGTAATAGGGAACAGGTGTGTAACAGGACAGTGGGGACATTTGAACTTGACAAAACCTTTTGAAATATCCCTGCAGGCAAGAAATTTATCAATGGAAAGTTTAATATATTCAAGGTGACTGTCGCCAATATTATTTTTCTTGTAAAATTTTAAGAAATCTAGTAAAATATTGTTGTTACTGAAAATATATTTCAGTTTATTTTGTGTAATGTTTGTCATAAATATATTATACAAAAAAATCAGCCGAATTTCTATTCGGCTTTTTTTATTTCAGTTCAAATGTAAATGGTTTTGTTATCGTACATTTCAAAGTTTCAGGATTTTTTATTTTAACTCTTATTCTACCAGCTGCTCTCCTTGCCTCCTGTTGAAATATTGAGCTCCCGCCTGATACTGAAATCACACTAACAGAACCACTGCTATTGAATTGAATTTTTACTGAAACAGTAACAATTCCTTTATTCCCAAGCCTTCGTGCTGCAATAGGATAGCTCAAATTTGGATTATACGAAACTGTAAAATCTTTCCCTTCATTGCAGACATTCTCATTTCCCTCTTCCCCTTTTTCAGTACTTCTTTTTCGTTCAATATTATGATTTTTACTAGAATTTTTGCTAATTTTTTCTAAATTTCCTGTTTTTGAATTATCTCCACTTTGACCTTTTCCATTAACATTTCCCCTGTTATTTCCATCTTTTCCATTATTCCCGTTATTTCTTCCTTTTTGAACAAAAGAATTGCTTTTACTATTTTTATTAGTACCATCTCCCTGATTCTCATTTTTTCCAGCAACACTATTAGTTCTTGCTTTATAAATACGAGAATCATTTTTGTGATTTCCAGCAGCGTTTTCTGAAATATTTTTTGAAATATTTGTAGATGTTGATACTGCATTTGTCAGATTTTCTTTTGAAATTACTTTCAAGTTCTCATTTTTTTGTAAAATTTTTTCAGTATTTTTTGAGGAAAGTATTGATTCTAAAGGTGAGATTGATGAAATACCAGAAATAGCCTGTGAAATATCCTTTTTCTTATTTTCTAATGGAAATACTTTTAGCTCTTCTTTTTCTTGTTCATTTTGTGAGATTGATTTAGTATTTTTAGCTTTTTTCATTTCTTTCTGATTATTCAAGTTATTAATTTTCTTTGAGTTAGATTCAGACTGTGAATTTGAGATTTCATCATTTTTTGAAACTTCTATTTTTTCAGAATTTCCATTATTTTTAGTATCATCAATATTCTTTACACTCTCATTATTTCCAGATTTATTATTTTTTTCTCCAATATTTTCATTTCCAGCAGTTTCTTGCGAAGAATCTTGAAACACACCTTCACTTAAATTTACTGTTATTGGCTCGTTTTGCTTATTTTCTTTTTTACTGCTATTTGAAGTATAATAGACCACTGGAATAAACAAAATCATAATATTTAAAATAACTGAAATTATATAAAATTTCATTTTTTCCCTCTCTTTAACGCTCTAAACAAATTTATGAAATAAGCTCACTTTTCTAAAATTCATAGCTTGCTCCAATATAATAAGTTCGTTCGTCAGCTGGTGAATATACCGTCTTTCCTGTAAGCGGATCTTTTCCTTGAGCGACATTATATTTTTTGTTAAATACATTTTTTACTCCTGCATTAATCCCGAATCCACTTTGATGTTTGTATTTTAAACCTAAATCTGTTGTAGAATATGAAGGTATTTTTTCATTGTAGGTATCTACTGAGCTTGAATAATAATTTAAGTTAGCAGTAGTTCTCAAACCGTCTGCTATTTCATAATCAAGTCCTAATGTAACTTTTGTAGATGGAACTCCTGGTATTTTTTGCCCATCTTTAAAATTATAAGTTGTTGAAGTTAGTACATCATCTCCCACTTTTTTAATTTTAGCATTCACGTATGTAAATGATTCATTTACTCTCAATTTACCTAAATATTGCTCAGCAAATAGCTCTACACCTGTTCTTTCGGTAGCTTTTAAATTATGGAATGTCCATCTTGCTGTACTTGGTCCTCCCAATACTCCGTGATCCATATTCAAGTATATTTCGTTATTTGTTCGTGTATGAAACGCTGTGGCACTTACAAACGAATTCCATAACATATCTTTAAATCCTAATTCATATGTATTAAATTTTTCTGTTTTTAAATTATTTAAAGTATAATTTCTAGCTCCTGGTGCATAATCAACAAATTCTGTTGCAGCTGGTGATCTAAATCCTCTTTCATATTTCGCATAAACATTTCCTGTATCAGAATATTTGTAATTAAGTCCCAATTCATAAGCGCTATTGTTGTCTTTTCTCGAACCGTGCATTTCTCTTGATGGAATATTCACAAAGCCTCTTCCACCAGGTATCGGCATTCTCGTAGACGGAACTTCTCTATTTGTTTTATACTCCGCTCTTTCATATCTATAACCTGCTGTTCCTTCTAAATTGCCAACAATTTTATGCCGTCCTAGCAAATAAAACGAATTCGTCTCTTTCGCTAAATCAACATTCATAATTGGTGTTCCAAATATAGTTTGCTCTCTATTTCCTTTATGGTCGATGTAGTTATATCCAAAAATTATATTCCCATTTTCAAGTCCATAATTTCCCTTAAAATTGATTCCTTTTTTATTATCTTCAAATTTTGTTTTAGGCATTCCGTACATAATTTTATTTGTATCCTGTTTATATCCTGTCAATGATAACTTCAAGTTATCGGTAACTTTCCCTTCGTATCCCAAGCTATACTCTTTTCTATCAATATCAAGATCACTCAAAGTCCCAGACTGTCTTCTGTCACTCAAAAGTTGCGATTTTGTTAAATCTGAAGCCAATGTTTCTTCTGAATTGTATCTCGCCGCCTTAAATTTCAAACTGTGATTATCTGTTATATTATATTTCAAGCTCCCATTCAAATATTCATACGCTTCTTTAGAACCTCTTCTATATCCTTTTCCATTAACATTTTCATACCCCAAATCAATGATAAATTTATTACCATAATTTATTCCAGCATCAAATCCTAATTTATTTGTTCCATAAGAGCTATTTTGATAGTAAGCTTTGCCTGAAGCTCCTTCTTTTGTTCTATCTTTCGTAATAATATTTACAACTCCACCTCGAGTTCCACTCCCGTACAGAACTGTTCCTCCGCCATTTATTATCTCTACTCTTTCCACATCATTAACTGATATTGTATTTAAAGGAATATAAGCATGGGAAGTATCAATCGTATCCATAGCAATATCTCCATCAATCAAGATTTTTACTGAAGAAACTGCTTTAGAAATGTTTGCAC
This sequence comes from Leptotrichia wadei, assembly GCF_007990545.2. NCBI lineage: Bacteria > Fusobacteriati > Fusobacteriota > Fusobacteriia > Fusobacteriales > Leptotrichiaceae > Leptotrichia > Leptotrichia wadei. The sequence continues at coordinate 2,066,843 of NZ_AP019829.2, read as the reverse complement.
TCGTTCCTAATCCAAATCTCCCTTGACCTCTCATATCCACCGCTGAACCGAATCCAGTTTGTGTTATATTAACTCCTGGTGCCTGTTTTAATATATCTTCTACAGTATTATACCCTTTTTCTTGAATATCCTCCGATGTAATAATCGTAACATTTTTTATTTGATTGTCAATATTATCATTAAATCCTGTCGCCGTTACGACTGTTTCTTCAAGTTTTCCCTCGTATTTTCCTTCTGCATACAAAGAAAGACTAGCTAAAATTAAACTTAAAATTGCAATTTTTTTTAACATAAATTTCATTCCCGCATGACAATTATATATATCTGTCACGCTCTCCTTTTCTTAAAATTAATATTTATTATTTATCATTTTTTTGTATATTAAGACTAACATTTTTTACATTCTCATTACGTAATTTCGACATTATTTCTACAATATATCCATATTCAAGATGCTCATCAGCCGTCAATGTCATATTTTCAAGCATCTCTTTTGGCAATCTCAAAATCTCATTATGAATATTCTCTCCCGAAATTTCTTTAACATTGTTTCCTAACTTCAAAAAATATTTTTTCTCTCTATTAACTATTATTTCTGCCTTCGTCTCCTCTTTTTTATCAAATTTAGCATCCGATTTAGGAATAGAAAGCTGAAATTGTGAATATTTATTAAATGTCGTGGCAATCATAAAAAATATTAATAACATAAATATGACATCAATAAGATTAAGCATTGATATTTCCGCATTCTGCCTATTTCTTCTATTAGAAAATTTCATTTTTTATTCCCTTCAATACTTTATAATTCTATTTTTTCACTCTTCCCATAATATGCAAAGCCGCTCTCTCCATTTCCAACGCTGTCGCATCTATTCTTCTATTAAAGTAATTGTAAAAGATTAAAGTAGGTATCGCCACAATTAGACCAAACGCCGTAGTGTACAGAGCCTCTGATATTCCTGCTGCAACTGTTTTAGAACTTTCCACACTTGCAGATAATGCCGAAAATGATGTTATCATTCCAGTAACTGTTCCAAGAAGCCCCAACTGAGGTGCTGTATTTACTACTGCCCCAAGAAGCCACATCCCTTTTTCCAGTTTTCCTGTCTGTGCCAAAACAGCTTCTCTTATTATTTCCTCAAGATATTCCTTCTCTGATTCCTCAATTTTATTTAAATCCAAATCTATATTTTCCATTGTTTTTGTAATAATTCTAGAAACTGAATCTCTTTTTGAGTTTGTAATCTTAATAACTTCCTCTTTACTCTTTGTTTGCAATGCCTTATACAGCTCTTTTCTATACTCTTTTGTAAAATCTTTTTCCATTGTAAAAAAAACCCATAATTTTTCCAAAATTACTGCGACTCCGCAAATTGAAGCCGCCAGTATTCCCCACATAAATATTCCACCTGAAATAAAATAGTGTAGCAACATTAATTTTTCCTTTCCATAAAACTATTTTTTAGATTCATGCCTTTTAATTTCATCTGAGATTTTATCTATTAACTCATCTAGAGGGAATCCACCACGCATCGCAATCATATCAAGCGTTGCAACTTTAGACATTATCATATATTGAATTGGATCAAGCAGTTTTTTGTATGTAGGCGACAATGTTGGCATAAATTCTCTTATATAAGGATATTTATCTATTATTTCTCCGATTATTGTATTTTCTGTTAATCCATAAGGATTTTTATCTTCTTTAGAATTTTTTTGATTTTCCTGATTAATTTCAGATTTTTTAGGTTTTTCCCAAGTTACAAGCGTTCTCTTTCCTTCAAGGCTTCTTATTCTCGTAACATCTTGCATCATCTCAAGGACTCCCTTAAATATACCATTTTCATCTCTCACAGCTACATAATAGATATAAATAAATCTCCCATTCATTTCAAGCCAGAAATCCACTTCATCTTGTTCATTATTTCTAAATGCGTCAATTATTTCCAAAACCGAAGCAACACTTTCTCTCGGATGGCAGTTTTTAACATCTCTCCCTATAACTCCCGCACTTCTAGGAAAAATTCTATGTTTCGTATCAGTATAAAACTTAACAATCTCATTCTCGTCCACAAAAGATAAATCCACTGGCATATGTTGGAAAATCAAGTTTATTTGCTCCAAAGTAAGTTTTCCTTGTTTGACATCTAACACGTCAGATTTTTCTCCACCTGCATTCATATTATATTTTGAAAGAAGTCCCGCTAAGTCGTTCATAAAGTTACCTGTTTGAGACGTATTTATATTTGCATTTTCCTCTTTTTCAATTTTTTCCTCTTTTTTCTCAGGCAAAAATCCTTTAGGCTTCTCAATCAGGAAATATCCAATCTCATCATCCCCACTTCTCATATTTCTAAATTCTTCCTCAGTAATCATTTTAAGTGAAGTCGGAAATAAAACCTCTTCTTCCTTGTGCATTATATCCAACGTCAATTCCAAAGCAATTTCCTGTTTTGCATAAAATTCTTCCATTTTATCTTCCATTAAAAGCTTTCTAGCCTCACTTATATTATCCCTGACTGCATTATCAAAAGTCCACATTATTCTAGACGGTCTGTCAAATCCTTTACTTTCAAGTATTGAAAATAATTGATGCTGTTTTCTAGCCAAATGTGTCAAATTAAATGTATAAAGTTTATCGTAAAACTCCAGCCATCTATTTTTTATAAATTTTTTATTCAGTTCTTCCTTCATTTCAGCAATTAGTTTTCTAGCCGCCTCATTTTCCCTCAAATAGGTTTTTATTGGATGTCCTTCAGGCAGCGAAGGTTTCTCTCTTTCAATAATTTCATCAAACAAATCAAGCACATCATTCATTTTATCATGAACAGTCTCATCATCAAATCCCAAATCTTTTATTTTCTGTTCAGAATAGGCAAACTCAGCAGGAGTTATCTTTTTATCCTTAAAAGTTTCCTTTATCCGCCTTTTTGTCGTTTCAACATCCGCCGTTCCCTCTATATAATCTTTCTTAATTTCAGTCATTTTTTCAATCAGATCAAAATTTATATTCAAATGATCCTTCATATTCGCTTTTTCCATAAAAAACACCACCTCATACTTTATTTTTTTAATCAATGTTCAAAATCTTTTTACAAATTAATTTTATTCAAAAAATATTTGATTACAAAACTTTCTTTTATTTTATCATATTTTTATCTTCAAGACGTGTAACTTATGATACATTTTTTAAAAATATTTATATTTTTTAAGTAAGTAAAACAAATTCAATCTCTATTTTTCATAAGAATTCATATAAATCAAAAATATTTTCAATTTTCAAATAAAAAAACAGGAAAATCATTCTCATCACAAGAAATTTCCCTGTTTTCATCTATTTATTTACTTTAATTTTTACTCAATTTTATAAACTTTGTATAAAATTTTTATTTTCTCTCAATCATCGAATTTCTCAAAATATTTACTCAAAAAATTATAATCCAATAAATTTAGAAAATTCTTCCATTGTTTTATCAAGTTTAGCTTTGACATTTTCGCTAGAATCTGCATTTACGCTGAAATAGAATTTGATTTTTGGTTCTGTTCCAGATGGTCTTGCTGTAATGAATGTATTGTCTTCAAGCACGAATTGTAATACATTTTCTTTTGGCAATTTAATTTCTTTTTCTTCACCAGTTTCCAAGTTATGTTCTTTGTGTGAGAAGAAATCTCTTTTAATTTTAATTTTCTTACCAAGCAATTCATCTTTAACATTTTCTCTCAAGTTAGACATTAATGCTGCCATTTGTTCAATTCCATCTTTACCTTTTAACATTACTGATTTAATTCCTTCTAAATAATATCCAAATTTTTCATATAATTTTTGTAATTCTTTGTAAATAGAAGTTCCTTTTGAGTGGTAATAAGTTGCCATTTCAGAAATAACCATTGAAGTTACCAACGCATCTTTATCTCTTGCATGAGTTCCTATCAAATATCCGTAACTTTCTTCAAATCCAAATAAATATGATCCTTCCAATTCTTTGTGTTCAAATTGTCTAATTTTTTGTCCAATGTATTTGAATCCAGTCAATGTTTTCATAACTCCAACATTTTTAGCAGGTGCAACAACATCAATCATTGGTGTAGAAACAACTGTTGTAATAACTTGTGCATCAGCTGGAATATCTTTTTTGTAATTCAATAAATATTGCAATAACAACAATCCTACTTGGTTTCCATTTGGATAGTACCATTCATTTTTGTCATCTCTTATCGCAATACCAATTCTATCAGCATCTGGGTCATTTGCCAAAATTAATTGTGCTCCAATTTCGTTTCCTAATTTTGTTCCCAATTTGAACGCTGCCACTTCTTCAGGGTTTGCATAAACTACAGTTGGGAAGTTTCCATCTGGTTCAATTTGTTCTTTTACAACTTCAAAATTGTATCCAAAATCAGATAAAATTCTCTTCATTGGTCTTCCACCAGTTCCATGAAGCGGAGTATAAACAATCTTGAAATCTTCTTTTCCTGGAATATCTGTATGTATAGTTTGTTTTTTAATTGCTGCTATATAGTCATCATCAATTTTATGATCAAGCTGAATGATTAATCCTTTTTCTCTTCCTTCTTCTTCAGAAATAACTTTTATTTCTTCCAATGTAGAAATTTTATTTACTTCTTCAACAATTGCTGGTGCATGTGGATCAACAACTTGTGCTCCATCATCCCAATAAACTTTATATCCATTGTATTCAGCTGGATTATGAGAAGCCGTAACAACGATTCCTGACATACATCCTTTATATCTTACACCAAATGACAATTCAGGAGTTGAACGTAAACTTTCATAAATATATGCTTTAATTCCATTTGCAGCCATTACTCTTGCAGTATTTAGCGCATATTCTCTCGAACCTATTCTACAGTCATGAGCAATTATGATTCCTTTTTCTTTTGCCGCTTTTTCATCAAAACTTAGCATATAATTTGCAAGTCCTTGAGTTACCTTTCTAATTACGTATTTATTCATTCTGTTAGTTCCAATTCCACGAACTCCACGAATTCCACCAGTTCCGAAGCTCAAATCTTTGAAAAATCTATCTTCTATTTCTTTTTCATTCCCTGCGATGCTTTTCAATTCTTCCCTGTCTTTTTCGTCAATGGCATCTGAATTTAGCCAATATTCGTATTTTTTCATATAATCCATGGTATTTCCTCCTAAAATTTTATTTAAAATTAGTTTTACTTGTATTAATAAATTTTTCTACTCTATATTAATTTTACCACATTTATTTCAATTAACAAGTATCTAAATGAAAAAAATTATATTTTTTTTCTAAAATATAATTCTCTATTTAAAATAGGAGTTTATTTTTTATTACAGTCTATTTTTTTAGAGAAATAGAAAATGACAAAATTGAAAAAATATAGTATAATGTAAAAAAGTCACTTTGAAACCGACGACTATTCTAATCTAAGTTTTAAATTTTATTTATTTCATATAATTTTTTAGGTAGCATTGAGAATAACTTTGTTGTATGATAAAATTGGTTAGAGATTTTAGATTTGGAATTTATTAAATTAGATAGAATTTTTAGAAAGGATAATTAAGATGAATAGAAGAAAAGTTGAAGGTATAATCTGGTTTGTTGCTGGGTTTATATTGATATTGCTGCTGGCAAATAAGTCAAAAATGCTCAGCGATAATGTCGGCGAAAATATATTTTCGCTTATATTAAGTGGAATTACGTTGTTTTTTGGAAAAATGACATGGTTTATTGCGATAGTATCTATGTTATATGGTATAATTCTATTTTTTTATGAAAAAATTGGAATTAATATAACACAGGGAAAGGTTGTGGCATTAACGGGGTTGTTTTTGAGCTGGGGAATGATTTTGATAAGAGGTTCTGTTGTTCATGGAAAAACTTTATCTGGGAATTTTACTGAAGCTGGTAGGCAGCTTTTGGAAATAGGATTTAATCGTGAAAGCGGAGGGATTTTGGGAGCATTGCTGTCAATGCCGTTTTTCAAAGTGCTGCATTTTCAATGGATGTTTTTTATTCTTTTGATATTGGCATTGCTTTTCGTAGCATGGCTAGTTAGGGATCTTATCGAACTTGGGTATGAAGTTTTGAAGGAAATAATAAAGTATTATAAAAGTGATGATTATAAAGAGAAAAAAAGAAAATTGGCGGCAAAAAAGTATGCTGAAAATCTGAAGAGAACAGATTATAAACGTTATCAAAAGGAAATGCTAAAGGCAAAAATAATACAATCTAGAAACGAAAAATTAAGTTTTGAAATTGCAAAAAAGCCTAAAAAAAATTTCTTGCAAAAAACAGAAGTTTACTCTAAGGGAGAACTTGCAGAAAAAGAAAAGGAATGGATTGAAATTTTTGAGGAAAAAGAAAAAGGAAATTTTATAAAAGATGAAAATGCAAGGAGAGAAAAAATAAAAGAGAAAAGAAAAAAAGAAGATACATTGGATGCAGTTGTAAAACCGCTAGAAAGTGTGAAAAAAACAGAAATTTTGGAAAAATCTGAAGATAATGGAGAAAATACTTTAAATACTGAAAAGGAAAAGATTACAGAGGATAAAAAAGAAATAAAAAAAGAAAAAGAACTTGAAATAGAAAATGTAAATGAAAATAACAAAAAAGAAACAAAACTAGAAATTGTAACACCTTTAAAAAGAGCAGAAATAAACTCTGTAAATGCAGATCCAAATTTTCAGCAATTTCCAAAACTTGAAGCATTTGAAAATGGTGATGGAAAAGAAAAGGGGCTGGAAGAAGAGTTGAGGAAAGTTAATGCAATGTTTGATAATAATCAGGGATATGATGATGTCGTAAAAAAATCTATTGCGGAAATTTTTAAGTCTAAACCAATGGATGTTGAGAAAAAGAAAGAAATTGAAGAAAATATAAGGGAAAATGTGAATCATCTGGAAAATGTGTTGAAAGAATTTGGAGTTGATGCAAAAGTTGTAAATTATGAATATGGACCAACTATAACAAGATATGAAATTATAATTCCAAAGGGTGTAAAAGTTAGCAAAGTAACGGGACTTTCAGATGATATTGCAATGAACCTTGCGGCGGAAAGCATTCGTATAGAAGCTCCAATTCCAGGAAAAAATACAATTGGAATTGAAACTCCAAATAAAATAAAGGAGCCTGTGCATTTTTCAAATATTATAAAAAATAAGGAACTTGATACTGGAGAATTAAAGGTAATATTGGGAAAAGATATTGTCGGGAGAGATAAATTCATAGATATTGTTAAAATGCCACATTTGCTTATTGCAGGACAAACAGGGTCAGGGAAATCAGTTTGTGTGAATACTTTAATTTCAACATTAATTTCAAAAAAATCCGACAAGGAAGTAAAATTCATAATGGTTGATCCCAAAATGGTGGAACTTATGCCATATAATGATATCCCTCATCTTTTAGTGCCAGTAATTATAGATCCACAACAGGCTGCAATAGCTTTAAAATGGGCAGTTAATGAAATGGAAAATAGATATAAGAAACTTATGGAAAATGGGGTAAGAAATATAAAAGGTTATAATTCATTGAGCTTTGTGGAAAAAATGCCGTATATTGTTATAATAATTGATGAGCTGGCTGACCTTATGATGGTTGCCTCTGGAAGCGTGGAGGAATCAATTGCAAGAATTGCACAAAAGGCAAGGGCAGTTGGAATCCATTTAGTTGTTGCGACACAACGACCATCTACAGATGTTATAACTGGAATGATAAAGGCTAACTTGCCAAGCAGAATTTCATTTGCACTAAGATCACAAATTGATTCGAGAACAATACTTGATTCAGCTGGAGCGGAAAAACTTTTAGGACAAGGTGATATGCTGCTGCTGGCTAATGGATCTTCAAAATTAGAAAGAATACAAGGGGCATATATTTCTGATGAAGAAGTTAAGAACTTGACTGATACGTTGAAATCTACTAAAAAGGTGAAATATAAAAATGAAATTTTAAAGGAACCTGAAGAAGAAATAGAAGACGATACAGACCCTTATTTTGAAAATGCAATAAATATCATAAGACAGGAAAATAAAGTTTCAATTTCACTGCTTCAGCGTAAGCTAAAAGTAGGATTTAACAGAGCTTCAAGAATTTATGATCAGTTGAAGGAACATGGAATTATAAGCTATGATGATCAAATAATAGTTGATAATATTGATGAAAATGATTAAAAAAATATAAAATTTGGGATGTTAATTAAATATTATAGTAAATTCTCCCTTAAAGTTGCTTGAGTATATTCAAAAAAAATGGTAAAATATTTTAAAGCTATAATAATTGATAAATATTTTGTAAAAAAATAAAAAATAAAATGAAGGAGATAGAATAGATGAAATTTTTTGACTTGTTTAAGACAAATATAGCACCAAAGACTACACGTGATATAGCTATTGATTTAGGAACAGCAAATACTGTCATGTATGTGAAGGGTGAAGGAATTCAAGTGGATGAGCCAACTTATGTGGCTATTAATAAAAAAACTGAAGAGCTAGAACATATCGGAGAAAAAGCAAAAGAAATTATTGGAAGAACAGCTAAGCATACTGAAATTATTCGTCCATTAAAAAATGGAGTAATTTCAAATTATGAAGTTACTGAAAGAATGCTTGAAGAATTTTTGCATAGAATAAAGAAAGATAAATTCCAAAGCTCCAGAGTAATTATTTGTGTTCCAAGTGGAGTTACACAAGTGGAAAGAAGAGCAGTGATTGAAGTTGTAAAAGATGCTGGTGCAAAAGAAGTTTATCTAATTGAAGAACCAATAGCGGCTGCAATTGGTGTTGGAATTGATTTATTTGAGCCAAAAGGACACTTAATTGTTGATATAGGTGGAGGAACTACTGAAATTGCATTTATTGTATCAGGTGGAGCGGCATTATCTAAGTCAGTTAAAATCGCTGGGGATCACTTAAATGAAGATATTATGGAATTTGTAAAAGATGAATACAATTTATTAATTGGTGAAAGAACAGCCGAAGAATTAAAAATAAATACAATAAGTCAAGATGATCCTGAATTGGAATACGAAATAAGAGGACGGGAATTGGGAGTTGGATTACCAAAGAGCATGAAAATTAAGACTTCTGCCATAAATGGAGCAATTACAAGACATATTGATGCTATTATTGATGAAGTAAGACTTACGATAGAAGAAATTGAACCTGAGGTAGCGGCGGATATTTATGAAACAGGAATCTATTTATCTGGTGGTGGAGCTGGAATAAAAATTCTAAAAGAAAGAATTGAAAAGGAATTGCTATTAAAGGTAACTGTTGGAGATGATGCGATTCATGCTGTAGTAACAGGAATTGCAGAAGTATTGACAGATTTCAAGAGATACAAAAATATTATTATTTCACCAACACATGAATATTAATTTGAATAATATTAGAAATTAGGGGAATTTTCTGAAGGAAGCATAATAGGAGAATTCCCCTATTAATGAAATAGTAAATAAGTGTGTGATTATAGGATTTTAAAAAATAAAAAATAAAAAAGGTAGGGTATGGAAAAATTTGAAAAAAAAGAAAATAAAAAAGAAGAGGAACAAGAAAATATAATCGGTGTTCAAAGAAAAATTAAAATTAGTGAAATTGAAGAAAAAGTGGAAGCAATAATTTTTTTGGCAAAGGAAACGGTAACTGTACAGGAGCTTGCACAGTTTTATGCGATGGAAAACTTTGAAATGGAAGAAGTGCTGTATAATTTGAAGGAAAAGAGAAAAAATAGTGGAATAAATTTAAAAATTGAAGATGGAGCAGTTTATCTAGTGTCGAATCCACTTTTTGGCTTTGATGTGAAAAGATTTTTTAATTCAGAAATGAAATTGAAAAAATTATCACGTTCGGCAATGGAAATATTGGCAATTATTGCGTATAAAGGACCTGTAACAAAAGCTGAAATCGAACAAATCAGAGGCGCTGGATCGGATAAAACAATGGCTAATCTTTTGGAAAGGAAATTAATTTATATTTCTGGAAAGAAGAAGTCAATTGGAACTCCAAATTTATATGAAGTGACAGAGGATTTTTACAGTTACTTGAATATTCACGGAAGGGAAGAGCTGCCAGGAAGTGAACAGTTTCAAAAAATTAATTCGCTTTATAAGGAAGATGAAAAAATGGAAACTGAAAGTTCAGATAATGAAAATACTGAAAAATAAAATTATATTTTAGTTATTTAGTAAAAAGAAGATAGAACTTTCTGATAAAAATAATTTTTAATAAATTAAAAATAAAGAGGTAAAAAATGAGATTAAATAAATTTATAGCCGAAACGGGATTTTGTTCTCGTAGGAAGGCTGATGAACTGATAAATGAAGGAAGAGTTACGGTAAATAAGCAAGAAGCGATTATTGGAATGGACATAAAGCCTGAAGATGTTGTTAGAATTGATGGAGAAAGAGTAAAACTTAACACAAGATACGAATATTATATTTTAAACAAGCCAAAAAGAGTGCTTTGTTCAAATGAAGATAAATTTGGACGTAAACTTGCGATTGACTTTATAAAATCACGTGCCAGACTTTTTACTTACGGAAGACTGGACTTTATGACAGAAGGTCTAATTATAATCAGTAACGATGGAGATATCTACAATCATGTAATGCACCCAAGAAAAAAACTATACAAGAGCTATATTGCTAAAGTTAGCCGTGAAATTGATGATAAAGACCTCGAAGCATTGCAATATGGAGTTGTAGTTGACGGAAAAAGAACAGCACCTGCTAAAGTTAAAAAAATTGACAAAAAGGAACTTAGAATTGCAATTTTTGAAGGGAGAAACCGTCAGATAAGAAAAATGCTGGAAACATTGGGATATAACGTTAATTCATTGAAACGGATTAAAGTGGGAGAACTTACACTTGGGCATTTGAAAGTGGGAGAATACCGTGCTTTGAATGAAGATGAAATTAAATATTTGAAAAATTTATAAAAATAAAGTCATTAAAAATTGAGAAATAATAGTATTTTTGATAGCTAAAGGAGAAAATGTGAGCAAAAAATTAATATTTTTAATAGATTTTGATATTACAATTAGTAAAAAAGATTCGACAGATACACTACTTTCGGTGCATCAGCCAGAATTAAAGACGAATATTAGGAAAAAATATCGCAGTGGCGAGATTACGATGAAGGAATATTTGCAGACTGGGATTGAGAGTTTGAATATTACGAAAGAACAGTTTTTGGAAACATTGAAATTGATTGGGATTGATGAGACATTTGTGGATTTTGTGAAAAGTGGCATAGAATTTAGAATTGTGAGTGCTGGAACGAAATTGAATATTGCAGGCGTTCTTAGAAATTATGGAATTAATTTGGATGAAAAAGAAATTATCTCGAATGATATTAAATTTGATGGAAATAAAATCACAGTTTCGTTTCCTTACTTAGATAAAGAGCAGTATTACGGTGTTGACAAAAAAGAGGCTGTTCAGAAGTATCAAGATGAAGGTTATACAGTTTATTTCGTTGGAGACGGACCTTCAGATTACAGGGCGATTGAAGTGGCGGACTTTTCATTTATTAGAACTGGAACTCGAGCGATTAAGTTTTGTGAAGAAAATGAGATTGATTTTTTTGAGTTTGAGAATTTCGATGAGATTTTGGATTATTTGAAAAAACAGGGATAAAAATGAATTATTTAGCTCATTCGGTTATATCGCTTGAAATTGACAAAAAGATGAGTGAAAGTACGCTTTACGGCAATTTTGCTGGAGATTTTTACAAGGGGAAAGTTGATAAAATTGATTTGCAGGAAAATTTGAAAAATGGGATAATTTTGCATAGATTGATTGATAAAATTTCTGATAGAGAAGAAAATTTTTTGAATGAGATTTTGCGAGAAAAATTTGGGATTTTTAAAGGGATTGTGTCGGATATGTATGTTGACCATTTTTTATGTAAAAATTTTGAGAATATTTTTTGCGAAAATCCTGATTTTGAGAATGTGGAAAAAGTTGAAAGAAAAATAATTAAAAATATTGAAAAATATGATGAATTTTTTCCAAGTGATTTTAAAAGTTTTTTTGACTGGTTGAAGAGAGAAAAAGTTTTGGCAAGATACAAAAATTTGGATTTTTTGGAGAGAGTTTTTCTGGGAATGTCGAAAAGAGTGAGAAAAGGGGAAATTCTTAGGAGCGCAATTGATGAGTTGAAAAGGAATTATGGTAAATTTGAGGAGAAATCGTTGAGAGAGTTTTTGTTTGTGAAGAAAGAAGCAGAAAGGGAATTTGGTTTGGTTGAGATTAATAAAAATACATAATTTAAATTGTAATGTGGAGGATTATAAAATGGGGAAAAAAGAATATTCAATCGGAATAATTAAGAAAATAAGTGTTGAAAAAGGATATGGGCTTGTCAATGATGGAAAAGATGAAAAAAATTTTATTTTTGGAAATGCTAGTTTAGCAGAAGGATTTAAACTTGAAGATTTGAAAGCTGGAGATTATGTTTATTTTGTTCCGAATGAAGTGGATGATACAAAAAGATATGCAAATGATATTAATTTAGTTCCTAGTGAAAATGAAGTCCTTAAAGGTAAAATAAGAAGCTTGAAAAAACTTGATAAAAAAGGAAGAAAGTATAAACATATATTTCCTGAAAATTTTGAGAGGACCTTTATATTGTATTCTAGTTTTCCAATTAATTATTTAGATGGATTGAGTTTTGATGGATTAACTAATGATCAGGAAATTTTCTTTAAATTAAAAGTTATGAGAAGTAAAAATGGATATATTCTTTCGGTAGCAGAAATTTCAAAAAGTAATGAAACTCCAACAATAAAAATTACAGGAAATAATTTGATAGAAAAAACATCTAATGAAATAATCAATGTTTTAAAAACAAATTTAGATGAAATAAAAAAAGGCGAAACATTTGAAGATTATTGTGCACTTGTATTAAATTTATTAGGTGTGGAATTATATCAATATTCTAGAAAAAAACAAGCTGGGAGAGCTGATGGAATAATTAAAACATAGTGAACTGGATATTTTGTATGATTGTACTTTAAGAGAAGATTTTGAAGATTATAAAGAAATGCAAATAGACAACTATGTTAGCCAAATAAATCAAAATACAATAAGAGTTGAAAAAATGGAAATAGCGTTAAAAGAGCCTAAAAAACAAGTTTGGATAATAACTAAAGGGGGGAATTCAAAAACAAGATCTATAAAAGAAAAAGAAAGAGTTAAGATAAAAGAAATTAATATAGAAAATTTAATAGAACTGTTATCTTCTAAAATTACAAACCCAAGAGTGGATATTTCAGATAAATTGGGAAGATTAGGGGATATGGAATAAGAATTGGAATTTAATAGAACTACGAATAAAAAAAATTGTTTGTTTGTAGGAGTAAATTGAGTAGGAAAATCTACTTTATTTAGCACAATTATTGAGGATATTAAAGGAATTTCAGAATAAATTAAGAAGAATCTGATTTGGAAAGAGAGTTGATTTTCAAATGAAAAAATTTAAAATAGTAATAGAAGAGCATGTTTCAGGAGAATTTGAAATTGAAGCAGAAAATACGGGAAAAGCTTTTGAAATTGCAGAAAAAAATTATTATGAGGGAAAATTTGTACTTGAGCCAGGAAATGTTACAAGTAGACTTATGTCTGTAGAAACAACAGATGGGGAAGAATGTTCAGAATGGATTGAATTTTAGGAGATAAAAAATGAAACAATACGAGGCTGTTATTTTAACACTTGAAAAATTGGGGGGAGTTGCTACTTTAGGAGAATTAAATCATGAAGTTTTCAAGATAGAAGAGTGTGAATGGAAAACAAAAACACCATTTGCTAGTATACGAAGAATTGTTCAGCAGAGAAAAGAAATTTATAAAATAAAGCCAGGATTATACGGATTAGAGCAATTTAGAAAAGAAAATGAGTTAAGAGGAATAATCCAAGAAGATGAAAAAAATAAAAATTCTGAAGAAATGATTAAATTTAATCATTCGTACTATCAAGGATTACTCTTAGAAATTGGAAATTAAAAAAAATGGATACTTTTATTCCAAATCAAGATAAGAATAAAAATTTTATTAATAAAAAATTAGGTGATTTGAGATCGCTTGAAAAAATTCCAAAATTTAGCTATCCTGAAATAGTAAATAGAACTTCAACAATTGATGTAATTTGGTTTAACAATAGATTTTTTGACGATAAAGAAGTAAAATTACCACATTCATTTTTTGAAGTAGAACATTCAACAGACATACAAAATTCACTATTAAAGTATAATGATTTACAAGATTTTTATACAGAAATGTTTATTGTTGCTGATGAAGTCAGAAAAAAGGAATTTGAGAAAAAAATAAGATACTTAGCTTTTAAAGATTTAAAAGTGAATAATAGAGTAAAATTTTTAAGTTACAACAGATTAGTAGAACTTTATGAAATAACTAAGAAAAATTTACAGGGAATTAATTTTTAAGAGATATTTTTATTAATTATTGAAATGTAAAAAATAAAGGAGGAAAATAGCGAATGTTAAGCAAAGAAGATGTACTGAAAATAGCAGCACTTTCAAAGCTGGAATTTTCAGAAAATGAAATTGAAAAATTTAGAGTGGATTTGAATAAAATTTTTGATCATATGGAAGAGTTGAATAGTGTGGATACGAGTGAGGTTGAGCCACTTTTTAATGTGCTTGATTTGAAGGATGTATTGAGAAAAGATATTGTTAAGGATAGTGGAATTAAGAAAGAAATCTTGGAAAATGCACCAAATAGCGATGAGGAATTTATAATTGTTCCAAAAGTTGTGGGAGAAAATGCGGATAATTAGGATGTATTGAAAAATGTCTGATTGGTAGAATTTTTGAAGAATAGAAGTTTGAAAATTGGAAGAGAAAAAATTTTTTGAAAAATTGAGATTTTTAGATACATTTTAGAAAAAATTTAGAAAGGTGGAAAAATGAGTTTATACAAAAAAACGGCTAGTGAAATAGCTGAAATGATAAAAAATAAAGAGATTACTTCTGAAGAAGTGACAAAATCTTTTTTGGATAGAATTGAGAAAACTGAAGAAAAAATAGGAGCATTTTCTAATGTGTTTCCTGAGAAGGCTTTAGGAGAGGCAAAAAAATATGATTCTGAAAATAATGAAAAAGGTAGAAAAAATTATGATAATGAGTTGTTGTTTGGAGTGCCTGTGGCTTTGAAGGACAATATTGTATCAAAAGGGGATTTGACTACGGCTGCATCGAAAATTCTTAAAAATTATGTGGGAGTTTATGATGCGACAGTTGTGGAAAAATTGAAAAAGGCTGGGACACCGATAATTGGGAAGGCTAATATGGATGAGTTTGCGATGGGGTCTTCAAATGAGAATTCGTCGATAAAATCAGTTTCTAATCCGTGGGATTTGACAAGAGTTCCTGGTGGAAGCAGTGGAGGATCGGCAGCGATGGTTGCAGCGGGACAAGCACCGATTGCACTTGGTTCAGATACTGGTGGAAGTATTAGGCAACCTGCTTGTTTGACTGGAACTGTTGGGATTAAGCCGACTTATGGAAGAGTTTCAAGATACGGGCTTATGGCGTTTGGATCTTCGCTTGATCAAATTGGAGCTTTGGCAAAATCAACTGAAGATTTGGCTAGACTTTTACAAATAATTGCGGGATATGATGAAAAGGATGCGACAAGTGTAAATGTGGAAGTTCCTAACTATTTGGAAAATTTGAATAATGACTTGAAAGGCTTGAAAATTGGGATTCCAAAAGAATATTTTGCAGAAGGATTAGATGAAAATATTAAAAAAGTGATAATGGATTCGGTGGAAAAATTGAAAGAATTAGGAGCTGAAATTAAAGAAGTATCACTTCCATATTCAAAATATGCGATTTCTACTTATTACATAATTTCATCGGCTGAAGCTGCTTCAAACTTGTCAAGATACGACGGAGTAAGATATGGTGTGAGAGAAAGCAATGAAGATGTGGAAAAAATGTATGTTGAGTCAAGAACAAAAGGTTTTGGAGATGAAGTAAAAAGAAGAATTATGATTGGAAACTATGTGTTAAGTTCTGGATTCTATGACGCTTATTACAAAAAGGCTTCACAAGTTAGAAGACTTATTAGAGATGATTTTTCAAAAGCATTAAAAGAAGTAGATGTTTTATTAACACCAGTTTCTCCAACTACAGCATTTAAAAAAGGTGAAAAAATTACTGATCCAGTCCAGATGTATTTGGGAGATATTTTTACCGTATCAATAAATATGGCGGGGCTTCCTGCAATTTCAGTACCTGCTGGATTTGTAGATGGACTTCCTGTTGGAATTCAGTTAATCGGAAATTATTTTAGAGAAGATTTATTGTTTAATATTTCTCATAAATTTGAAGGTGTTCGTGGGAAAATTGAATATCCTGAGTTTTAAAAGTTTTTTTGAGGGGGTTTAAATGAAATATACGGATTTGGATTTGAAAAAGCCGGTTGAATCTGAAAATTATAAATTGGAATCAGAGTTTGTTATTTCTTCGGTAAAGCAGATTTTTGAAGAAAAAAGAGAAAGTGGAAATAATAAAATAATAATAAAAACCAATTTGAAAATGGGACTTCCATTGGAAAATATAAATAAATTCGCTGCTCCATTAATTGAGGCTTGGGCTTTTGAGACATTTTTAGAAATAAGAGATGAATCTGAAAATAAATATAGACTTATAAATGTAGAAGCTCAGGAAAGACTGGGAATGTCGGATATAATATTACAATTTAGGAAAAATAAAAATGTAATAACAGGAAATATTGATGTAAAAGCTACTTCAAATAATATAAAAAATAGCGGAAAATCGCCAAATATAACTTCTTTTTCACGAATAAGGACAGCATATATCCAAAATCCTGATTTTATATTTATAATTTTATCTATAAAGCATAAAGTTTATAATGAGAAAAATCCTATTACATCTATAATTAATGGGATAATGGAATTGACAGAATTTAATATCTACGATTTAAAATATGTCAGTGAAAAAGATATTGCTTATAATCCAAGTTTGGGAACTGGGCAAATTCAAATAAAAGATATACATTATGTTGAATATGAATATAGAACTGCTTGGGAAATGTGTCAATTGTTAGATAAAAAGTATTTAAATAGCAGTCGCAGGACTATAGAAGATTTTTATAGGGAAGCGGTGAAAAATAAATGGATAAAGGAATAACATTAATATTGGGAGATGCTTTGGAAAAATTAAAGGAGCTTTCTGATAAGAGTGTGGATTTAATTGTAACTGATCCTCCATATAATTTAAATAAGGATTATGGATTTACAAAGGATAATTTGGAGTTTGATGAGTATCTTGAATTTTCACGGCTTTGGATAAATGAGGCTGTAAGAATTTTAAAAGATGATGGAACATTGTATATTTTTATGGGAATGAAATATATATCTTACATTTATGTTATGTTAGAAAAAGAATTTAATTTGTATTTTAATTCGTGGATAACTTGGTTTTATACACAAGGAATAGGTAAAACAAGAGGTTTTTCTCCTAGACATGATGATATTTTGATGTTTACAAAAGATAAGAAAAAATTTAAATTTAATTTAGATGATATAAGAATACCGCAAAAATATTATCGTTCTGTAAATAATATAAGAGGTGCAAATCCAGGAAATGTATGGGAAGTTTCGCATGTTCATTACAGTAATAAAAACAGGAAAAAGCATCCTACACAGAAGCCGGAGGCATTATTTGAAAGGATGATACTTGCTTCATCCAATGAAGATGATACGGTATTAGATCCTTTTTTAGGAAGCGGGACAGCGATGAGAGTTTGTCAGCAGTTAAGCAGAAAAGGAATTGGAATAGAAATTAATCGAGAATATATAGAAATGTCCAAAAAGAGATTAAGTGAGCCTTTTTTGGGATTTGATAGCATAGATGAGAGAATGAAAAGGATTCCAAATGATTTAAATGATGAAAAACTTAGAAAAGAGTATATAGAGAATCATAAAAATTGGTTTTTAAAAAATCATAATCTGGAAATTGAGGAATTTGAAAAACTTTATTTAGAAAAATATAAAGATAATAATTTAAAAAATAAAAATCATCTAAAATTATTTAGTGAATAACGAAAAGATTTTAAAAAATAAAAATTTTGAAGAAGAAAGGAAAAATATTAGAAAATGAGTATGGAATATGAAACAGTCATCGGACTGGAAGTGCATTGTCAATTAAAAACAAAAACAAAAGTATGGTGTTCGTGCGATGCCGATTATGATAACAAACATCCAAATACATCGGCGTGTCCAGTATGTACTGGTCAACCGGGAGCATTGCCAAAATTGAATGAGAAAGTGCTTGATTATGCGATAAAAGCGGCACTTGCTTTGGGGTGTGAAATAAATGAGGAGAGTCAATTTGATAGAAAAAATTATTTTTATCCAGATTCACCAAAAAATTATCAAATTACGCAATATTTTAAACCTTATGCGGAAAATGGTACTTTGAAAATTACGACAAATTCTGGAAAAGAGGCAGTTGTTGGGATTGAGAGAATTCAAATTGAGGAAGATACGGCAAAAAGTATTCACACGACTTCTGAAACGTTGCTGAATTACAACAGAGCATCTGTACCGTTAATCGAGATTATTTCTAAGCCAGAAATTAAAAATGCTGAAGAGGCTTATGCGTATTTGAATACATTGAAGGATAGATTAAAATATACTAAAGTTAGTGATGTAAGTATGGAATTGGGATCGCTTAGATGTGATGCGAATGTTTCTGTTAGAAAAAAAGGTGAAAAAGAATTGGGGACTAGAACGGAAACTAAAAACTTAAACTCGTTTAAAGCGGTTATGAGAGCCATTGAATATGAAACAAATAGACAAATTGAAGTGATTGAAAATGGTGGAAGAATTGTTCAGGAAACTAGACTTTGGGATGAGGAAAATGCTGTAACTAAGCCAATGAGAAGCAAAGAGGAAGCGATGGATTACAGATATTTCCCTGAGCCAGATTTGCCTACACTTGTAATTTCTGACGATAGACTTGAAAAAGTAAAAGGTGAAATGCCAGAATTTGCTGATGAAAAAGCGAGAAGATTTGTAAATGAGTATAAATTGCATGAAATGGAAGCTGCAACACTTTCTTCGGAACAAGAATTAGCTGAATATTACGAAGAAATTGTAAATGATACAAAAGAGCCAAGACTTGCGGCGAACTGGGTGTTGACAGAAGTTTTGAGAGTGTTGAAGGAAAAAAATATTTCGATTTCAAAATTTAATGTAACGCCAAAAAATTTAGGGAAATTGATTAAATTGATTCAAGCGAAAACAATTAGCTCAAAAATAGCGAAAGATGTATTTGAAATTTTATTGACAGAAGATAAAGATCCTGAAATTATTGTAAAAGAAAAAGGATTGGTTCAAATTACTGATGACAGTGCGATTGAGAAAATTGTTGAGCAAGTATTGGCTGAAAATGCACAATCGGTGGAAGATTATAAAAATGGTAAGAGCAATGCGTTAAAATATCTTGTTGGGCAAGCGATGAGATTATCTAGAGGTAAGGCTAATCCTCAAATGATTAATGAAATGATTTTAGCTAGACTTGAAGGTTAATATTGGTTAAATTAGGAGAAAAATGAAAGAGGGCAAGAAAAAAGATAATATTATTGACAGAGCAAAGTCAAATGTGAAAAAAAATAGAAAAGAACAAAAGGTTGAGAGCTTTTTTAAAGTACTGTTAAAATACTTAAACACATTTAGGGGGAGATTTGGGCTTTTGGTATTGTTTACAACAATAGGATTTGCAATGATAATTGGAAAAGTATATCAGCTTCAGACTAAAGGTGGAGAGAAATATAGAAAACAAGGTGAAAAGCAATATACTTCCTTAAGTTTTACAAAGGCTAAAAGAGGAAGAATAGCTACAAGTGATGGACAAGTATTAGCTTATGACGATGAGAAGTTTATTGTTAATTTAGATCCTAGCTTGATTGAACAGAAAAATATTGATGTAGTATTAGGAATGTTAAAGAAATATATTCCTGAATTGGAAGTTGAAAAATATAAAAGTGAATATTTAGAAGATAAACAGATTCAGAAAAAATATCTAAAAGTCGAACATATAATTCCCTATAATACAAAAATAGCTATTGAAGCGGAAATTGATACTGATTTTAAAAATTCAAAGGATAAGGAGAAGAAAAAGGAAGGATATAAAAGAAAATTTAAAGGCGTAACATTTGAAACATTGTTTACAAGAAATTATATTCAAAATAATGCCTTTCAAGAAACTATTGGATATGTAAATAATGAAAATAAGGGTGTTTATGGGATTGAAAAATATTATGATAAGGAACTTTCAGGAAAAACAGGTATTATAACTGGACTTAGAAAAATTCCAAAGGCTCTACAGGGAATTATGAAACTTGGGAATATAAAGAAATCTGAAGACAGGAAAGAAGAAGAAGGGGATAACCTTGTACTTACAATTGACAGTTTCTTACAATATGCTCTTAATGATGAACTGGAAGATGCTTATGTAAAATATAATGCTTCTTCTACAATGGGAATTTTAATAGAGGTAGAAACTGGAAAAATACTCGCAATGTCATCGTATCCAAAGGCAGAAGAAAAGGCTGAAATAAAAAATAGACCAATTACAGATTATTTTGAACCTGGTTCAATATTTAAGCCTATAACAGTTGCAATAGGATTGGAAACAAAAGCAATTAATAAAAATACAAAAATATATTCATCAGGTTCAATAAAAGTATATGATACAATAGTAAGAGATCATGACAGTTCAACAATTGGGACTTTAGGTTTAGCAGATATAGTCGCACATTCTGGAAATGTAGCGATGGTAAAAATACAGAATGAGATTAATAAAAATACTTTTTACCATTATTTAGCAGATGTTGGATTCGGTGGGAAAACAGGCATAGATACGTATTTTGAATCAATGCAGAAACTTCGTGAGTTTAAAACTTTGAAAGATGAAGTCAGAAGGGCTAATATATCTTTTGGACAGGGGATTGCGGTAACACAGATTCAAATGATAATGGCATTAAATACAGTCATTAACAATGGTAAGTTAATGAAGCCTTATCTGGTAGACAGGATAGAAGACAGCAATGGGAATACAGTAAAACAGAATAAGCCCGATATGATAAAAAAAGTATTTAGTGATGAAGCTTCAAGATTAAATAGAAAGTATATGGAAGCAAGTGTAAATCGTGGAACTGGAGGAGGAGCATATATACCTGGCTACCGTGTTGGTGGAAAAACAGGAACTGCTCAGAAAGCTGGAAAGGACGGATATAAAAATAGTCATGTTGGTTCATTTTTTGCATTTTTCCCGGCAGATAAGCCTAAATATGCTATATTGATAACTATCAGTGAACCTAAAGGTGAAAAATATTATGGAGCGCAAGTTGCCTTGCCATCTGCAAGAAATGTACTACAAAAATTAATAGAGTATAAAAGAATACAGCCAGATGGAAAAATTAAGACTATAGATATAAAAAATACTGAATCTGTTCAAAAGGAAAAGAAGAAGGATCTAGGAAAAATAAAGCAAGATTTTAACAAAAATATTATGCCGGATTTGTCAGGAATAAGTTTAAGGGAATTTTTATCTATTTATCCACAAGGAAAATTTTCAGATTATGAAGTTACCGGAAGTGGAATAGTTGTTTCACAATTTCCTGAAAAAGGGACTAAATTGGATAAAAAGTCTAAGATACAAATAATGCTAGAATAATTATATGGGAGGTTTTTGAGGGATAAAAATGTATTATTATGAAATCTATGTGGAAAATAATAGGGGAATATACACGTATAAATCTGAAGAAAAATATGAAATTGGACAATGGTGCATTGTTAATTTTATAAATAGGGATAAAATGGGGCTTGTG
Organism: Leptotrichia wadei; assembly: GCF_007990545.2. Classification (NCBI taxonomy): domain Bacteria; kingdom Fusobacteriati; phylum Fusobacteriota; class Fusobacteriia; order Fusobacteriales; family Leptotrichiaceae; genus Leptotrichia; species Leptotrichia wadei. The sequence continues at coordinate 2,044,964 of NZ_AP019829.2, read as the reverse complement.
ATAGCAATAACTGCAGAAAGCAAAATTCAGTTTGATGTTTCTAAAATAAAAAGAATTAAGGCTGCAGCTCCTGTTTTGTCCATTCCAGATGATATTATGCAACTTATAAAATGGATAAGAAGTTATTATATAAGTGATTATTATAGTGTTATAAAGGCAGTTTATCCAGGAGCACTTAAATTAAATTATTCTAAGAAGGCTATTTATCAAAAGGATTTTTGGGTGGAAGAATGCTGGGTTGAAAGAGATGATTCGGAAAAAAATCTGGAAGAAATAAAAAAATTTAATGAATATATGAAAAAGCGGAAGGAAGTTACAGTTACAACTTTGAAAAAGAATTTTTCTAGTGAAATTGTAGAAAAGGCGATAAATGAAAAGATTATCTCTGTTGAAAAAAAAGTAATTTTAAATTCTAAAATTTCAAAAAAGGAAAATGAGAAAGGTGAAATTATAGAAAAGAAAATTATTTTAAATAATGAACAGAAAAAAGCTGTGAATACAATAAAAAATAGTGAAAAGCAGATTTTTCTATTAAAGGGAATAACTGGTTCAGGAAAAACTGAAATTTATATTCATTTGATAAAAGAAGCTCTAAAACAAGGATTTGGAAGTATTTTTCTAGTTCCGGAAATTTCTCTTACAGTTCAAATGATACAAAGGCTAGAAGAGGAATTTTGTAATGAAGTGGCTATTCTTCACAGTAAACTTACTGATAAGGAAAAGAGGGAAGAATGGACATTTATACGAAATGGAGAAAAAAAAATAGTGATTGGGGCAAGATCAGCAATTTTTGCTCCAGTTCAAAATTTGAAGTATATTATTGTGGATGAGGAACACGAAAATACTTATAAGCAGGAAAATAATCCACGGTATCACGTAAAAAATGTGGCGATAAAAAGAGCTTTTTTGAAAAACGAAAAATTGAAAAAAGATAATGATTTAGAAAAAAATAAAGAATTAAGAAAAGATGTAGACTTAGAAAAGGAAGAAACTGAAAAAAACAAAAAAATAAAAGTGATTTTAGGTTCGGCGACTCCATCGTTTGAAACATATTATCAGGCACAGCAGGGGGATATTGAATTAGTTGAGCTTACGAAACGATATAAAAATGCGAGGTTACCGAAGTTTGAAATTGTAGATTTGAATGAAACTACAGAAAATTTTTCAGAGAGATTACTAGATAAAATTTCTCAAACTTTGAAAAAAAATGAACAAGTTATTTTAATTTTGAACAGAAAGGCATTTTCAAATTTGCTAAAATGTAAAGACTGCGGCAATATTCCAACTTGTCCGAATTGTAGTATTTCCTTGAATTATTACAAATATGACAATTGCTTGAAATGCCATTATTGTGGTTATGAAAGGCGATTTAACAATACATGTGATGAGTGTGGCGGGCATAAGATGAGACAAATTGGGGCTGGAACAGAAAAAATTGAGGAAGAACTGGCAGAGGTGTTTCCGTCGGCTAGAATTGTGAGAGTAGATTCAGAAAGTATAAAAACTAAGCAGAATTATAAAAAGGTTTATAATGACTTTAAAAATCATAAATATGACATAATGCTCGGAACACAGATCATCGCAAAGGGTCTACATTTTTCAAATGTAACATTAGTTGGAATAATTAATGCTGATATAATCTTGAATTTTCCAGATTTTAGGGCCTCAGAAAAGACTTTCCAGCTATTAACACAGGCTTCAGGACGTGCGGGTCGTGGTGAAAAGGATGGAGAAGTAATTATTCAGACTTTTAATGGGGAAAATAATGTAATAAAAAAAACAATTGAAAGTGATTATGAAGGATATTATAAAAATGAGATGATTATGCGGAAAATGTTAAATTACCCGCCTTTTGGAAGAATTGTTATTTTAGTAATTTCAACAACAGAAGAAAGTTTGGTAAAGGAAAAAGCTCAAATGTTACGTGAAGAAATTATTAGAAATATAAATGTAGTTATGAAATTGACTTCAAATGATTTTATATCAGATGCTTTTAAATCACCAATTTATAAGATAAATGGCAGATACAGATATCAAATATTTTTTAAATTTGAAAGAAAAGATATTTTAAAAATAAAAAAAATCATAAAAAAATGCGTTGGTAAATTTCGGGAAATGGAAAAGAAAGTTAGAGTAACGATTGATGTAGATCCTGTAAATATGATGTGATTTTTTTCAATAAAAAGTATTTTTTATATAATTGGGATTTAACAATATGAAGATTATTTTAAAATAAGTAAAATTTAACAAAAGATAGCAAGAAGTCTTCGGCTTCTACAAGCGGGAGATGAATTGCTTTTTTTTGTAAAAAAAAATTGAAAAAAGGATATATTTATGATATAATTTATTCAGTGAAATAATATAGAAGTAGTTAATAATAATGTCATATAATAGTAATTATCATTCAGTATTTGATATAAATTATCATATGATTTTTTGTATAAAATATCGAAGAGAAGTCATTAATGATGAAATTTCTAATAGATTGAAAGAGATTTTTGAAAAAATATGTCCGAAGTATAACATTGTTCTTAAAGAATGGGAACATGATGTTGATCATATTCAAATGTTGATTAATGCTATTAATACTGAACTTTCTAAGTTTGTAAATACTTATAAAAGTGCTTCCAGCAGGTTGATAAAAAAAGAATTTCCTGAAATAAGGGGAAGATTGTGGAAAGAATATTTTTGGAGTAGAGGTTACTTAGTTATAAGTGTCGGAGGTGCACCGTTAGAGATAATTAAAAAATATATTCAAAATCAAAAGGAGGTGTAATTTTATGAAATATAATTTAGCATTCAAATACAGGATTTATCCAAATAAGGAACAAGAATTGTTGATAAATAAGACTTTTGGATGTGTTCATTTTATTTACAATATGATTTTATATATTGCTAATAAAATTTATGAAGAAACTGGAAAAAATAAAATAGTTACACCTGCCAGTTTGAAAAGTGAAAATGAATTTTTAAAAGAAGTAGACAGTTTGGCACTTTCAAATGCTCAATTGAATGTAAAACGATCGTTTACGAATTTTTTTCAAAAGAGAGCGAAGTTTCCAAAGTTCAAATCTAAAAAGACTAGTGTTAAAAGTTATACGACAAATTATGTGAACAATTCGATACGAATTGAAGAAAATAAATATTTTATTTTGCCAAAATTGAAAAGAGTAAAATTAAAATATCATAGAGAAATACTGAAGGATTACAAGATAAAGTCAGTAACATTGACAAACAGTAATGGAAATTACTATGTTTCTGTTTTGACGGAATTTGAAAAAGAAATTCAAAAAGTAGCTAGTAATGATAAAGTAATTGGACTTGATTTTTCAATGTCTGAATTATTTTTCAGTTCTGAAAACCAAAGGGTTGATTATCCAAAATATTTTAGGATGTTGGAGAAAAAATTGAAGAAATTACAGAAATCATTGTCAAGAAAAGTGAAATTTTCTAAAAATTGGTATAAACAAAAAATGAAAATATCAAAATTACATGAGTATATCAAGAATTGTCGAAGAGATTTTTTGCATAAATTATCGAAAAAATTATCTGAAGATTATAATGCTGTAGTTGTTGAAAATTTGAATATGAAAGGGTTGAGCCAAACATTAAATTTTGGTAAACGTGTAGGAGATAATGGATGGGGAATGTTTTTGAGGATGCTTGAGTATAAACTGATGTTTTTAGGGAAACAATTTTTGAAGATAGATAAGTGGTTTCCATCACCGAAAACTTGCAGTAAATGTGGAAACGTTAAAGAGAAACTGAAATTATCAGAAAGAAGTTATAAATGTGAGTGCTGTGGGATTGAAATTGATAGAGATTACAATGCGTCATTGAATATAAAAGACATTGGAAAATTGATGTTGGAATATTAGGAAAATAAAAGAAGACAGGGTAGGGACTACCCGAAGAGCTTGGTAAATATATTTGGCTAGCAAAAGCAGATACTTCCCAAGAAGCTCCCGCTTCTAAAAGCGGGAGTAGTTCACATAGAGATATATTATAAGAATTAGTATTAATTATCCTATATTTTTGTTATTAAGAAAAGGGTGAAAATTTGAAAAATAATTTAAAATGTGGTAAAATAAATAAATTTGTAAAAAATAAATAAATCTGAAATATAGTTAGGAATAAAATATTATTTTTTTATTTTTGAATAGACTTTGGGATAAAATAATAAATATGGTTTTAGTAATCAAAAATAAATAGAAAAATAAGAGATATGTTTTATGATATAGTATCACTACTTAAAAGGATAACTTAAAAATTACAACTTTTTGGAAAAATTCAGATTTATTCAGTTTTTGTTTATAAAATTTAGAAAGAGAAAATGATGAAAAAAAGATTGGATTTAATTCTTGTAGAACGGGAGCTTTTGGAAACACGGGAAAAAGCAAAAAGGGAAATAATGGCGGGTAATGTCATTGTAAATGAACAGGTTGTGACAAAGGCGGGAACGATGTTTAAGGACGATGATGATTTAAATATCCGTATCAAGAATAAATTGAAATATGTCAGCCGTGGTGGCTTGAAATTGGAAAAGGCTATAAAAACTTGGAATTTAGATTTTAAGGATAAATTGGTACTTGATATTGGAGCATCTACTGGAGGATTTACAGATTGTGCTTTGCAAAGTGGTGCGAAGTATGTGTATAGTGTGGATGTTGGTAAAAATCAACTTGACTGGAAATTGAGAAATGATGAAAGAGTTTTTTCAATAGAGGAAATGCACATAAAGGATCTCGAGGAAAAAGATATTAATAATAAAAAAGTGGATTTTATAGTAATTGATGTTTCTTTTATTTCTTTGACAAAAGTTATTCCGTATTTTGAAAAGTTTCTTGCAGAAAATGGGAAAATTGTGATGTTAATTAAGCCACAATTTGAAGTTGGAAAGGAAAAAATTGGAAGAAATGGTGTTGTGGAAAATGAAGAATATCATGATGAAGCTATAAAAAAAGTAATTTCTTTTTCAAAAGAATGTGGATATGAATTAATTGGCGTGGAAGATTCGCCAATAAGAGGAGCAAAGGGAAATAAGGAGTTTTTAATGTTATTAAAATTTTCATAAATTCAAAATAGCAATTTATAGTAATTTTATAGTTGGCTATTTAAGTATATTTTAGGAGGAAAAATGAAAAAAAACAAAATAGTACAGACAGTATTGGGACTTGTATTGGTAAGTATGCCTTTATTTGCAGCAACTACTATAGTAAAGACATCGAGAAATGATAAGGATACAAGTGCTGGGTATACAAAAGATGCAACAGAATTGAACAGAATTGTAGATGTAATAAATATTATTGAAAATAATTTTGTTGGAAAGGAAGCTACTCCAAGTAAAAATGATCTTTATGAAGGTGCAGTTGCAGGAGTTGTAAGCAGATTGAAGGATCCTTATTCAGAATATTTGTCTAAAGCAGATCTTAATGACTTTTCAGAAGATATGGATGGTGAATATGTTGGAGTTGGAATGACTATCAGTAAGAAAAAAGGAGAACCTCTTGAAGTTGTTTCGCCATTTATTGGAAGTCCTGCTGAAAAAGTTGGAATTAAAATAAAAGATAAAATTACAAAAGTCGACGGGAAAGATATTTTACCGCTTACAGCAAATGAAACTGTAAAACTTTTGAAGGGTAAAGAAGGTACAAAAGTTGATGTGGAAGTAGTTAGGGAAGGTAAAAAAGATCCAATGAAATTCACTTTGACAAGAGCCAAAATTAAATTGGAAATGGTAGAAAGCAAAATGCTTGAAAATAATATTGGTTATGTAAGTCTTTTGAAATTTGGAAATCATGTTGGAGCAGAAGTTGAAAAGGCTATAAAAGATTTACAGGCTAAAGGAATGAAAGGATTAATTTTGGATTTACGTTCTAATCCAGGAGGATCACTTCAAGAAGCACAAGATATAGCTTCACTTTTTGTAAAGGAAGACTTAATTGTTTACTTGAAATACAAAAATGGACAACAAAGAAACTATAATAGAACTTTAAAAAATCTTGGTAATTTCCCATTAATTGTACTGACAAATAAAGGAAGTGCAAGTGCTTCAGAAATTGTAACAGGTGCAATAAAAGATTACAAACGTGGAACAATTATTGGAGAAAAAACATTTGGAAAAGGAATTGTGCAACAAGTCATACCTTTGAGAACTGAAGATGCAATAAAACTTACTATTGCTCAATATTTCACACCAAAAGGAAATTATATTCATGAAAAAGGTATTGAACCTGATATAGAGGTTAAAATGGAAGAATTATTGGCTTTAAAAGGTTATTCAAATGACGGTGAACAAGCTAGAAAAAATAGAGAAAAAGAAATTGAAGAAATATTAACAAAAGATAAAGGTAAAGAAGAAGCAGCTAAAATTATTTCGGCAGGAGATGTTCAGTTAAAGAGAGCAATTCAAGAAATGAATAAAAAAATAAATGGAACAGGAAAAAGAAAATAGTAATAAAAATTAAAAATTAGGAGAAAATATATGTTTTATGTTGTTGGTACACCAATTGGGAATTTAGAAGATATGACTTTTAGAGCGATAAAAACTCTAAAAGAAGTTGATTATATTTTTGCAGAAGATACGAGAGTTACAAAAAAGCTTCTTACCCACTATGAGATTGAAAAAACGGTGTATCAATACCATGAACATAATAAACTTCATCAAATCACAAATATCATCAATCTTTTAAAAGATCAAAAAGAAATTGCGCTTGTAACAGATGCTGGAACACCGTGCATTTCAGATCCTGGCTTTGAGTTAGTAAATGAAGTTTTGAAAGCTGGAATAAAAGTCATTGGAATACCTGGAGCTTCGTCAATTGTTACGGGAGCGAGCATTTCGGGATTAGATATGCGAAGAATGGCTTATGAAGGATTTTTACCAAAGAAAAAAGGAAGACAAACACTTTTTAATAAATTAAAGGAAGAAGAAAGAACCATTGTAATTTTAGAATCTCCCAACAGAATTTTAAAAACTTTAAAGGATGTAAGGGAATATTTGGGAGAACGGTATATTGTAATTACAAGAGAACTTACTAAAATTTATGAAGAAATAATTCGCGGAAATGTTTCTGAAATTATTGGAAAATTGGAAAAAAAGCCAATAAAGGGAGAAATTGTTTTATTTATAAGAGCTATAAATGATGATGGCATTTATTTAAAAAATAAAAATATAGAGTAATTAAAAATTAGTAAAGATAAGATAGATTTTTATAAATAAATTTTGACTAATAAATATTTTTCTGTAATTTTTTAAATCAAGGGAAATCAATCGCCATTTTCCTTGTATTCCTGTCTTATCTAAGCATTTAATTAGGGTACAACAATTATTTTAATACAGACATAATAAACAAAATTTCAATAGAATAAAAATATTTGTTTGAGTTTTTATCTTTAGTTTTAAAATTAATCTTAAATTTTAGGATTAAAAATAAAAATTTAGAGAGAAAATGGTGAGAATGAAAGAATGAATATAAACTGGTATCCAGGGCATATGAAGAAAACGAAGGATTTGATTGTAGAAAATCTCAAGATAATTGATGTTGTGATTGAGATTTTGGATGCAAGGATTCCAATTTCTAGTAAAAATCCAGATATTTCAAAGTTGGCGAATAATAAGAAAAAGATTATTGTTCTGAATAAAGTGGATTTGATTGATAGCAAGGAATTAAAAAATTGGGAAGATTATTTTTTGAAAAATAATTTTTCTGATTATTTTGTAGCTTTGAGTGTAGAAAAAGGGACTAATTTTAATGAACTACGAAAAATTACAGATAAAATTTATGCTGAGAAATTGGAAAAAATGAAAAAAAAAGGACTTCGTAAAACCGAAGTAAGAGCTATGATTGTTGGGATTCCTAATGTTGGAAAGTCTAAATTCATTAATAAATTTGTGAATAAAAATAAAGCAAGAGTTGGAAATACTCCAGGATTTACACGTGGTAAGCAATGGATAAAAATTGATGAAAAATTGGAACTGTTGGATACACCAGGGGTTTTGTGGCCAAAGTTTGAAGATGATGAAGTGGCTTATAATTTAGCAATCACTGGTTCAATAAAGGATAATGTATTGCAGTTAGAACAAGTTGCTATGAAATTTTTGGATAAATTAAAGGATTTGGGAAAAATAGATAATCTTGTAAAAGTGTATAATTTGGAAGAATATATAACTAATGAGGAAATTTTGGAATTCGAAAACCATAAGATACTGGAAATTTTGGAAAAACGGCTTGGTGTTTCTAAAAATGATGAACATAATTATGAAATTATTTCGAGAAGGCTTATGAAAGATTATAGAATGGGGAAAATAGGTAAGTTCTTCTTGGAAATCCCTAAAAATTAGCAGATAAGAGTTTTTTTATTTAAATTGAAATAGAACTGTTATATAAAAAATAATAAGAGATAGAATAAAAGATGATTATTTGTGTGAAAATTTATAGTAGCCTAAAAAAATTTCAAGAGAGTAAAAATAAAATTGAAATAAGGCTTTATTATAGAAGGAGAAATATAAAAATGAGAATTGGAATATTTACAGATACATACAGACCTCAAGTAAATGGAGTTGTAAGTTCGATTATGACGCTTGAAAAAGAGCTTAGAAAGTTGGGGCATAAGGTGTATATTATTACTACGACTGATCCTGATGCACCTCAGGTAGAACCTAATGTCTTGAGGCTTCCAAGTATGGAATTTAAGCCGTTGCCACAGTATAGGTTAGGGATGATTTATTCGGCAAAAATAATAAAAAAAATAAAAAGGCTGGAGCTAGATATTATTCATTCACAGACAGAATGGGGAGTAGGGACATTTGCGAGATTTGCTGCAATTAATTTGGAAATACCGCTTGTTCATACTTACCATACATTGTATGAATATTATACGCATTATATTTTTGGATCAAGATTTGTTAAAGCTGGAAAAAAAATTGCGGCTGCGATTAGTAAGTTTTATTGTGAAAAATGTAATGCCTTGATTGTTCCTACAAGAAAAGTTGAGGATATTTTATATTCTTATGGTGTGGATAAGACAATGAATATCATTCCAACTGGACTGGAACTGGATAAATTTTATCGTGGAAATTATTCTGAAGAAGATTTGAGATTTATGAGGGAAAGTTTTGGAATTGATGAAAATGAATTTCTTTGTGTGTATATTGGACGGATTGCCGAAGAGAAAAGTATAGATTTGTTAATTGATATGTTTTCTAAAATTAAGGATGAAAAATTTAAGTTTATGATTGTTGGTCGTGGAAGAATTTTAGATGATTTGAAAAAACAGGCTGAAAAACTGGGAATATCTGATAGAGTTATATTCACTGGGGAAGTGCCGCATGATAAAGTTGCTGCATATTATCAGATGGGAGATGTTTTTTTAAATGCGAGCGTATCGGAAACGCAAGGACTTACATTTGTTGAGGCAATGGCGGCTAAGACGCCTGTTGTTGCGAGGTATGACTTGAATTTGGAAGACTTGCTTGTAAAAAATGAAGCGGGGCTTGTTTATAGAAATGAAAAGGAATTTATTGATTCTATAATGCTTTTAAAGGAAAATAAGGAATTTAGAGAAAAAATTATTGAAAATGCTTTTGTTGCTTCACAAGATTATACAGCCCAAAAATTTGGGGAAAGAGTGGAAGCAGTTTATAAAAAAACAATAGAGGAGTATGATAGTCGTGAAAGTTTTACTATATTCAGAGGGGAAAAGTTCCTTCAGCAAATCCGGCGTTGGACAAGCCTTAAATCATCAGGTAGAAGCCCTTGGAGCAAATAATATTGAAATTACGCAGGATCCTGAAGATGATTATGATTTGGCACATATAAATACAGTTGCATTAAAATCTTATGAAGTATTAAAGCAGGCTAAGAAAAAAGGGAAGCCTGTAATTTATCATACACATACGACTTATGAGGATTTTCGTGGAAGTATAAAGGGAAGTTATGTTCTATCACCAATTATAAAGTTCTGGACGAAAAAATTATATAATGAAGCAGATTATTTAATTTCTCCATCAGAATATACAAAAAATCTTATAAAATCGAAATATTTGGAAAAAGAAAAGGAAATCAGAGTAATTTCAAATGGTGTAAATATAAATAAATTTAATAAAAATGAAGTTTTAAAACAAAAATTTCTAAACGAATACAAATCAGTATATGACATAAATAAACCGCTAATTATAACGGCTGGACTGCCTTTTGAAAGAAAAGGGATAAAGGACTTTGTAAAAGTGGCGCAAGAATGTAGTGACTACCAGTTTCTGTGGTTTGGCTCATCAAGTGTAAAATCAATGCTGCCTGACAAAATACAGAAAATCATTGAGAATCCACCAGAAAATCTGATTTTCCCAGGATATGTCGATACGGATATTTTAATAGGCGCATTCAGTGCCGCAAAAGCCTTCTTATTTATGACTTATGAGGAAAATGAGGGAATTGTGGTGCTGGAGGCGCTTTCAGCAAAATTACCGCTTGTAGTAAGGGACATTCCTGTGTATGAGGGTTGGCTAGAAAATGGAAAAACATGCTTTAAGGCTAGGACTAACGAAGAATTCTGCCAAAAAATAAGGAATATTGTGGAAAACAATGTGGAAAACTTGGATGAAATTACAGAAACTGCCTATAATATTGCAGTAGAAAGGGATTTGTTAAATATAGGGAAAAAATATAAAGAATACTATGAATATATATTAAATCAAAAAAATAGATAAACTTTCAAAAAATCGTAAAAAATAATTTCAATAAATCAAAAAGAGAAAACCATCAATAAGCCAACAATGGTTTTCTCTCTAATTTTAGACATTTCAATTTATCATATAATAAAACTGTTTTAACATTGACTTAAAAATAACGAATGACTATAGTTTCAGAACTCTAAGTTCATTTAATTTTTATTATTTTATTTATTTTTTCTGACATTGCTTAGTATGCTTTCAAGCACGGGAGTCATATTGTTTAAGTGTTTAGTTTTTATTATGAAATTCCAGAAAGGCTCAAATTTTTTCCAGCCAGCAGTATAAAAAAAGTGTTTTAACTTATGTTTGGATATTTCATGATTTCCGCTTGCTTTAAATATATTTGACCATTTGTAGAATTCCTTATATGCCCAGTTATAGCCCTGTTCAATTTCATCGGCAGTCATATTTCTAGTTTTGTAGACAACATGTCTTGTATCGTATAAATCCCAATTTTTTGTTATTATTCGGCTTTCATCTTCCATCCGCTTGAACAGCCTTGTTCCTGGATAAGGCGTTAGAATATGGTAAGTAGAAGTTGTTATGGCGTTTTTTACTCCCCATTCAACAGTTCTTTTAAAGACGTCCTTGTCATCGTAATCCAATCCAAATACAAAGCTCCCGTTTATCATAATTCCCAACGAATGAAGCCTGTTTACTGCTTTTTCATAGTTTCTTTTTAAATTCTGATTTTTATTGCTGGATTTTAGATTTTCTGGAGAAAATGTTTCAAATCCTACAAAAAGACTTCTTAATCCGGCTTGAGCAGCCTTTTCTATTAAATCTCCCGTAAGTATTGAGTCAACTGTTGCTGCACCTTGAAACAGCCTGTTCATTCCTTTCATTCCTTCAAAAAGTTCCGCGGCAAATTTAGGATTTCCTAATAAATGGTCATCTAAAAAGTATAGGTGTCTTCCTGGCAGCCTGTCAATTTCTTTTAGCGCATCATCGACAAGCTGAGTATAAAATGATTTTCCATTCTGGTAAAAAGCGTCTTTGTAGCAAAAATCACAATGATGAGGACAGCCTCTAGTTACAACGATAGAATTTGGTACAAGATATTTATTCCTTTTTATCAAGTCTCTTCGTGCAGGAGGGGCTCCAATTAATGTTCTGTGTGTAGAAATATACATTTTTTGTGGATTTCTGTTTTTAAAGTCCTGTAAAAATTTAGGAAAAATATCTTCTCCCGGTCCAATCATTATAGTGTCGGCATGTTCCAGCGCCTCTTCAGGCAATGAAGTCACATGAAGTCCTCCTAATACTACGTAACTGCCCTTTTTTCTGTAATAATCGGCTAATTTATAAGATCTGTAAGCATTTGTAATATACACTTGAATAATAACCAGGTCAGGATAATCTTCTAAGTTTAACTTTTCTACATGCTGGTCCTGCAAATCAATTTCATCATCTTCTGAAAAATACCCTGCGAGTGTTGCCAGTCCCAATGGAGGGAATAACGAGTATTTGACAGGACGCCAGAATGGGCTTTCAGCTTCTGTAAGAGCAGGCAGTATCATTTTTACTTTCATATCGTAACACCTCATTTTTATTATTTATATCGTAAACTTCTTCAAAATTAACTTAAATTAGACAAAACTAGGATTTGAGCAAATCAGTCATAACTTTTGAGTTTAGTCTTAAAGTAGTTTTGCTATGATTATAGCAAGAAAAAAAATCAATTTCAACAAGAAAATTAGTTTTGTATTTAATTATATGATGTCTTTATGTCATTTTTTTTTCTTGAAAAAGCCTAAGAAATTTAGTAAAATATACTTAGCAAGAAAGGTGTATTTTAGTCAGAACATAATAAATTTTATTTTTTTATAATTTTTTCTAAATGTTCGGATATTGAATTATAAAAAAGAGATTTGCAAAATTAAGGGAGAACAGAATTATGAAAAAATTACATATTTTAAGTACAATGATGCTGTCAGCGGCAACTGCAATGGCTCAGGAAATAAAGATAAATGGGGGCTGGGACTTTGACAGGGCATATAAAAATGATTTAACTAAACATCAGAAAGGTTTGTCAAATACTATTTACGACTATAAATTTAAAAATGGTCCCGTTGCAGGAATAGAGTGGTTATTTGACAATCAGGGAAGACTTGAATTAGGAATTGGTGCGGAACATAAGTTTTCTGTAAAATCTTCAGCTTTAAAAGATAAGAATGAAATGAAAATGTATGAAATAACACCAATGTACTTAACAAGTAAGTACAATTTAGTAACTTCTAAAGAAGGAAATGATCTCGTTTACCTTATCGGAAGAGTAGGGTATGCTAAGGCTAAAGCTGGAAGAGACAATAAAGAAGATTTGAACGATAAAAATTTTCGTGGTGGACTCTATTATGCTGGTGGACTAGGTACTCAAATTGGTCCCATTTCGATTGAAGCATTATATGAAAGATCAAATTTACGATATGACAAAGTAAATTTAGGTAACATAAATAGAAATAATATAAGTACTCTAAATAATTTTAAAAAGACGAAAGATAATATAAATACGGTTGGTGTAAGAGTAGGATACAGTATCGGAAATATCAAAAATTTACCGAAGAAAAAAAATGAAACTGTGCCTTTTGATCCTTTTAGAACTGATATTTTTGCTAAAACAGGAGATATGCAGTACACTACGGATAAAATTCAGAAAAGAAAATGGAATGGTGGAGAACTTAGATTAAATGCAGGATATAATTTTAAAAATAGATACAATATCCAGCCAGAGCAATTTTTAGGAACAGGAATGAAAAATAATAAATGGCAGTCTGCAAAATCTGATTTTGATATTAAAAAGATGCCTGTTGTTGGTTTGGAATATTTATTTGATAATCAGGGAATTGTTGAACTAGGTCTAGGTGTTGAACAAAAATTTCTTGATATTACAGCCTTTTTTAATGATAAAGAACAGAAACATGTTTTAAGAACCTATCCCGCTTACGCTACAACAAAAATTAACTTAGTAAATAATAAAGGGAATAATCTTCTTTATGCCGTTGGGCGAATAGGATATGTACACGGTGAAATAAAGGAAGAAAACTTTAACAAGAAAGATCTTCATGGTGGTCTTTACTATGCTGGAGGATTAGGTACAGAATTAGGGCCAGTTTCTATAGAAGCTCTTTACGAAAGGTCAAATTTTAAATATCAGCCAAAAGATACAGTCAGTCCTATAAAAACTAAAGGTAAAATAGATACATTTGGTATAAGAGCAGGATACAGAATAGGAAGTATAAAAAATAAACCAAAAATAAAAGAAGTTAAGACAGCAGGATATGCCTATAATGACATACCAGAAGAAGATAGAATAGATATAATTAATAATTTGAGAGATAAAAGTAAGGAAGTTTTAACTTCTAGAAAGAATCCTATAAAAAGGCAGAAATCTTTGGAAAATGAAATAAAGCAAGCTAGAGTGGCAGGCTATAATACCTATAATGATATACCGGAAGAAGACAGGATAGATATAGCTGGTAATTTGAAAGGAAAAAGCAATACTGTTTCAACTTTAAAAAAAGGTACTGTAAAAAGAGAAAAATACTTTGAAGATGAGATAAAAAAAGAAAATGGTAAAACTGTATCTGAAGAAGATTCTATAGATATAATCAATAATTTAAGTTTTAACAGATTATAAAATTACAGGTTTTCTAAAAAGAAAAAATCTAACTACAACATGAAATTGAAACATTAATTTGGGAAAGGTGATAGAAAATGAAAAGATTTATAATTGCTGTACTGCTCTTAATTTTTATGAGTTTTTCGATAATGGCTGAAAATACAGGCAATGTGTCTTTTTCAGTAAGTGAAATAAAATCAAATAATGATATATTGTTAAAATGTTCAAATATGGCAGGGGAAAATGCACAAGGAACTGGAATAACTGAAAATAACGGCAATAATATATTTTTAAAATGTATAAATTCTGAAACTGGCAGTGAAAATATTATTGGAACAAATAAAATAAGTTCTCAAAATATATTGCTGAAATGTTTAAATACAAGTGAAAGCACGGAAGATGAACTGACAAAAGATGTAAATACAGCTGAAAAGCTTTTAAAATGTTCAAATATAGTTAGAATAATTAAAATAGATGAATTATCTCAAATTGAAAGTGCCAATGCGGTACAGTTGAAATGTTCAAATACAGTAACAAACAACATAGTTTTAAAGTGTTCAGGTACATCTGAAAATCTTCTAAAAAAGGAAACAACGATAAATAGTGGAACAGTAAATACAGCTGAAAAGCTTTTAAAATGTTCAAATATAGTTAAAGTTATTGATGGAAATAAAGTTTTTTCAGATAATTTAGGAAATTATGATGCAGTAATATTAAACTGTACAGATACAACAGAAAAAAACAGCAATATTATTGGCAATATCGCGCAGCCAAAAGTAAATATAGGATCATTAGGAGGCAACATAGGAGGAAAAGTTCCTGTAGGGCCTATTATTGGCGGAGTGGCAGGAGCTTCTGCTGTCGGAGCGATTGCTGGTGGAATTGGCCATCATAAAGGTGGCGGAAAAGGTGGAAACCCTGGACATCAAAATGGCAGAAATGATGGTGGAAAAGATGATAATCCTAAAAAACAAAAAAAAGATGATACAAAAATTCATAATGTGAAAGGAATTGGAATACAGCCTGTCAATCCATTTTGGAGAAGTAATCTTAGAGAAGCCGAAGATTCTTATTCCAAAATAGCAGGGGCAGGATTTCAGTGGGTAAGAATTACAGCTTCGTGGCATAGAATCCAGTCTTCAAAAAATGGAAGATACGACTGGCAGGATATAGATGATGCTGTTGCTCTTGCCAAAAAATATAACTTGAAAGTCTTAATGCAAATAAGCGGTGCTCCCGAATGGGCAACAGGAGCAGACAAACTTTCAGCTGCTGAAAAAAATGCGTTAAATGCAAGAAAAATCTGGGTTGCTTCGTTTGCACCACTTCCACAGTATAATAATGAGTTCTCAAATTTTGTAAGTGCATTAGTAAAAAGATATGCTCCAAAGGGAGTAATAGACTATGAATTTTGGAATGAACCAGGAAATCCAGAATTTTGGCATGACACTATTCAAAATCCTAGACCGAATCCTGAACATTATACTGATTTACTAAAAATAGCGTATACAGCAGCGCATGATGCTCATAATGATGTAAATGTTATGGCAGGTGGAATGACGGTAGGTGCTAGTAATAGTACAACAGGATATGTTGGACCTATGGAATTTTTAGAAAGAATGTACAGAGCTGGAGCAAAAGGCTATTTCGATGGTTTATCACACCATCCTTACGGAATTTATGCCAGAACTTTTCGAGATAATGGCTGGGCAAACATGATAGGCGACGTTGTAGCACCTGGAGGAGGAGAAAAAACATTATATCAGATAATGTCAGAACACGGTGATGGAAATAAAAAAATATGGATAACAGAAGTAGGAATAGATGCTGCTTATCCTGGTGTTGAAGAAACAAAACAAGCTAATGTGATAAGTAAAATTTTAGATCAATATCAAAAATCAAATATATATGGGCCTCTTATTTTTTATCAGGCAAAAGACAGAAAGCCTTACATTACTTCGGGAATATTAGATAGGGACAGTAATGGCGATGGATGGCTTGACGTAAATATTGATACAAATGGAGATGGTGTTCCTGATGCGAACATTGATACTGATCATAATGGACGTCCTGATATACTGGATGCAGCAGATCCTGAAAATTATTTTGGAATTTGGAAATCAGACGGCACTGAAAAAAAAGCAGTGGATGTAATCCGAAGATTCATTAATAATAATCATCCGGCACCATCACCTACTCCAGCTCCACTTACAAATGGATGTGATAGTGCAACTGATGCTTCGGGACAATGGAAGAGTGTAAAATGTTGGGAATTTAAAGGCAGAAATATTCCTTCTGACTGGGTAAGTAAAAGAATTATCAATCATTTGGGTAGCCATTTAACTTATTTGCCAAGCAGTATCAGTTTAGATGGTGATCACGCAATACTTACTACACGACGTCATTGTGTTAACAGAAAAGGCGATCCTT
Source organism: Leptotrichia wadei (assembly GCF_007990545.2). Lineage (NCBI taxonomy): Bacteria > Fusobacteriati > Fusobacteriota > Fusobacteriia > Fusobacteriales > Leptotrichiaceae > Leptotrichia > Leptotrichia wadei. The sequence goes on along the minus strand of NZ_AP019829.2, from coordinate 2,028,183 downwards.
TAACTGATGCAAATGCAACTACAGGTGTATGCCCTGCAGGTAAAGTTACTCAGTATTCAAGTGGTAGACTAGAATCTGGCAATATTGTAGATGCCTCTAAACCGTTCCGTGCAGAAATACGTGCCAAAATGAATTGGAATCACTTGCAAGGAATGCGTACGGCCCTTTGGATGCAGAAACAGCGAAACGATGTGGATACACCTGCCTGCAAAGTTCCTGGTGGAAATGCTCCTTATGGTTCATTATTAATTTTGGAATGGTTTTCAAGTACTCCTAGTTATGCATGGCCTGCAACTAATATCAGCTGTTATTACAGTCAAGTCAATCATGAATGGACACCGCGTGGCTTTACACACCGTTTGGAAAATATTGTTGGTGGACATACTACGTCACTGACACATGAATGGCACGTTTGGGCAATTGAGTTTGATGGAACAAAAGTACGTTATTATATGGATGGAAGGTTGATTCCTGTGGTTCATTACCGTATTAAGGATGCTCAACGTATCAGTGTAGTTGATAATACTAGATATGACCAATATGGTAATTATCTTTCTACTATGCCAGATGAAGACTTTAGCAAGCTGAATATTCCTTCTGCTTTAGTTAAACAAGGATTTGAAAATGATAGATGGCATTTCATTATTAATGACTACGTGGAATGGGAACCGGCATTGAATCCACCTTCTGAGCATTCTCCGTTCCCAGTTCAAACTACAGAGATTGATTATGTTCGATTGTATCAAAAATAGGATGCCACTCTATTTCAGGTTGCTTAAATGTGCTTGATTTCATGTGCTTTTAGGCAACTTAATTGGTATCCTATGGATACATATAGGATGGTGATGGTTAGAGTAAATAAAATAAGAAAAAATCATTATTAAAAAAATATATGTATATACAAAAATAAAGCTTTACAAATTAAAATTTTTATAGTATAATACTTTTATATACAAATGTAGTTATGAAGGAGAACTGTAAAAATGAGAAATATTACGAAAAAAAATCAAAAATTAGATACGATAATGTATATGAATTTGTATAGTTTATTTTAAAATTAATTAAAAAATAATTTTAGATGTAAGCTTATTTTAAAGTGAATAAATTGAAAAAATAAGATTGCATCTTAGAAAGCTGGATAATCTTATTCAGCTTTTTTCTTTAAAGAATATTTATTTTTGGAGGTCTTGGAATGAGAAAAATTAAATTATTGCTAGGAATCTTATTAATGCTGATTCTAGCAGTATCCTGTGGAAATAAAACGAACGCTGGAAAAAAAAGGGTTATAAAAGTAGGTACAGATGGAGTTTATGCCCCATTTTCATTTAAGGATGAAAGTAGCGGGAAATTGACAGGATATGATGTTGAGGTTATTCAGGAAGTTGGAAAAAGAATAAATGCAGATATTGAATTTACAACTGTTCCTTGGGATAGTATATTTCTGGGACTAGAGTCAAAAAGATATGACATTATTGCCAATGAAATTGAAAAAACTAAGGAAAGAGAAGAAAAGTATATTTTTTCTGATAAATATTTAGTTTCAGCTGCTCAGATTATTGTAAAAGAGGGAGAGAATAACATAAAGACTTTAAAGGATCTGGAAGGTAAAAGAGTAATTTCAGCAGTTGGAAGCAATTATTCAAAAACTGTTGAGGAATATAATAAAACAGCTGCTAAAAAGATAGATCTTAATTATTTTGACGGTGGAATTACATTGACATTGGTAGAAATAGCACAAGGAAAGGCAGATGCAACATTGAGCGACAGACTTGTGGTAAGTTACTATAAAAAACAGCAAGGAGATAAGGTTCAGCTGGTAGGAGAGCCTTTGAGTACAACACCGACATTTTTCTTATTTAGAAAAGATAGCGAAGAATTAAGAAATGAAGTGAACAAAGCACTTGCTGAGATGAGAGCCGATGGAACTCTTGCTAAAATATCAGAAAAATGGTTTGGCGGAGATTATACGAAATAGTTAAAAATTTAAATTTATACTAAACTCGATTTAAATAACGAATTTATTACAAACTTTTTTTATAAATGATATAAACCTAATATTTTCAAATAATTAAAATATAATTTTCATTTTTTAAATAAAGTCCAGCATAAATAATCCGTCGGAGCATTTTTTTGCACTGGCAAAATTGTCTGAGCATAGCGAGTTTTTTGTCAGTGTAAAAAAATGTCGTAGACTAGCCATAGGTTGTAGGATTTGCGGCAATGAGCAATCCTACGAAAATAAAAAAGGAAAAATATAGTAATATGAAAAAATATTTATTAAACAAAATATCTAAAAAATAATAAAAAATATAAAAATTTTAGGAGGAAAATCATGAAAAATATTTTAAAATTAACAGGAATTTTATTGATAGGACTATTTCTTATCAGTTGTGGAGGGAAACAGGAAAATGGTAAAAGTGGGAGTAGTGAAGGAAAACAAAAAGTGAAAGTTGGAACAGAAGGAGTTTATGCACCGTTTACGTTTACCGATGGAAGTGGGAAATTAACTGGATATGATGTAGAAGTTGTTGAAGAAATTGGGAAAAGGGCAAATTTAGATATAGAGTTTGTGCCTACGCCTTGGGATAGTATGTTTTTAGGACTGGAATCGAAAAAATTTGACTTTATTGCAAATGAAATTGCTAAAAATCCTGAAAGAGAGAAAAAATATACTTTCTCTGATGATTATTTAGTATCAGCCGCTCAAATTATTGTTAAAAAAGGAAGAACTGACATTAAGACACTTGAGGACTTAAAAGGTAAAAGAGTTATGACAGGAGTAGGAAGTAATTATAACAAGACTTTGACTGATTTTGACAAAAACAAGGAAATAAATTATGCTTATTTTGATGGAAATGTTTCAATTGCACTAGAAGAAATTGCACAAGGAAAGGCAGACGCTACTTTAAATGACAGATTGACAGTAGGATATTTTACAAAGCAAAGAGGAAATCTTGTAGAGATTGTAGGAGAGCCTGTAACGAAAACGCCTGTATATTTCACATTTAGAAAAGATAGCGAAGAATTGAAAAATAAAATAAATAAAGCACTAGCTGAAATGAAAGCTGATGGAACGCTTGCCAAAATATCAGAAAAATGGTTTGGCGGAGATTATACGAAATAATTTATAAACAGGAGAAAAGTAATGAATAATAATGTACCTTTTTTAAACTGGGGATTTATGGTAAGAGCGATTCCAGAAATACTGAAAGCATTGCCGATGACTCTGAATATTGCGATTGTTACGATGATATTTTCGCTGATACTTAGTTTTTTTATCGCACTTGTGAGAATAAATAAAATTCCTGTGCTGACAAGGCTTGCTACAATTTATGTGTCCTTTATAAGAGGGACACCTCTTTTAGTTCAGATTTACCTTGCCTATTATGGATTGCCTAAAATATTAGATTATATACATTTAAAGTATGGATTTAATATAGATGTGAATAATATTCCTGCGATTATCTTTGTTTATGTGGCATTTATTTTAAATGTATCAGGTTATCTGTCGGAAACATTCAGGGCGGCAATTCAGTCGGTGGATAAAGGGCAAGTTGAAGCTGCATTGTCTATTGGAATGACAAAGTGGCAGGCAATGAGAAGAATTGTACTTCCGCAGGCGATTATAATAACTTTTCCTAATTTTGGAAATACTTTTATAAGTTTGATAAAGGATTCCTCACTTGCTTTTTCAGTTTCAATTGTGGAAATGATTGGAAAGGCAAAAATAATTTCAGCTTCAGGACTGGATATTTTTGAAGCATATATCGTAGTTTCAGGAATTTACTGGGTTGTTTGTATAATTGTGGAAAAAGTCATGGGAATTGTGGAAAAGAAACTGAGAGTAGGTGGACTGTAAAATGATAAAGGTTGAAAATCTAAAATTGTCTTTTGGAAAAAATGAAGTTTTGAAAGGAATAAACTTTAAAATAGAAAAAGGACAGGTAATAAGCATCATAGGACCGAGTGGGTCGGGAAAATCAACATTTTTACGAAGCCTTAATTTTCTTGAAACAGCTTCATCGGGAACAATAACTTTTGGAAACGAAACATTTGACTTGAGTAAAATAAATAAAAAAGATATAAATAGGCTTAGAAAAAATACGACAATGGTTTTTCAGAATTATAATTTATTCAAAAACAAAACTGCTTTGGAAAATGTAATTGAAGGTCTTTTGATTGTAAAAAAAATGAATAAGAACGAAGCAATAGAAATTGGATTGAAAATGCTTGAAAAAGTAGGATTAAAAGATAAAGCCGAATTTTACCCAAATCAGCTTTCTGGGGGGCAGCAGCAAAGAGTGGGAATCGCAAGGGCGGTTGCGATGAGTCCAGAGGTAATTTTGCTTGATGAACCAACTTCGGCACTTGATCCTGAACTTATAGGAGAAGTTCTGAAAGTTATAAAAGATATGGTAAAAGAAAATATGACAATGATAATTGTTACCCATGAAATGCAGTTTGCAAGGGAAATTTCTGATTATATTGTATTTATGGATTCAGGAAAAATCATAGAAGAAGGAGTGCCTGAAGAAATTTTTAAAAGTTCTGGAAGTAAAAGATTACAAAACTTCCTGAGAAGATATTATGATAACGAGATAGATATTTATTCGATTTAATAAATTAAATTCATTTATCAATTCAAAAATAAAAAAGAGAAAACCCAAAATATTATATAATAAATAAAAAATGGGTTTCTCTCTAAATTAAACATTTCAATTTGTTAAACAATATTATAAATTTAAAAGTATATTTTTATGTAATAATTTTACAAACACCTTGAAAAATAATGATTTGCCTGTTATAATTATAGCAATAATATTTTATTCTTGAAAGGAATAATATGGATAGAGATAAATTAGCAATTCCTAAGCATATCGCGATTATTATGGATGGAAATGGCAGATGGGCTAAGGAACGTGGAAAAATTCGGTTAGAAGGGCATAGAGCTGGAGCAGCTAGCCTTGAGAAAATTTTAAGATATGCTGGAGAAATTGGAGTCAAATATTTGACTGTTTACGCTTTTTCAACTGAGAACTGGAAGCGTCCGCAAAAGGAAGTAAATGGTCTTATGGATTTATTTGGAAAATATTTAGATAAAGAGAAAAAAAATCTGAAAAAGCAAGGTGTAAAGTTAGTTGTGACAGGGGAAAAGGAAAATATTTCTCCAAAACTTCTAAAAAAAATTGAAGATACACAAAAATTTTTGGAAGATTGTAGTAAAATAACTTTTAATATTGCTTTTAATTATGGCGGAAGAAGGGAAATTGTAAGTGCGGTAAATAAAATTTTGAGTGAAAATGAAACAAAAAAAATCGAAAAAGTTACAGAAGAAGAGTTTTCAAAATATATGTACCGACCAGAAATCCCAGATCCAGAACTTGTAATCAGAACGAGTGGAGAATTTAGGATAAGCAATTTTTTGCTTTGGGAAATTGCCTATTCGGAGTTTTATATAACAGATGTTTTCTGGCCTGATTTTGATGAAAATGAATTAGATAAAGCGATTTTATCCTTTAATAAAAGGGATAGAAGATACGGAGGGCTGAATGTTAAGTAGATTATTTATTATTTTGTTGTTTGTACCTTTCCTTTTATGGATATTTTTAAAAGGGAATCTGATGTTTTTGGTGTTTACTCTTGTAATAATTGGAATATCGCTTTTTGAATTTTACAAAATGCTAAAGGACAAGGGATTTGAAGTAGCAAGCAGGATTGGAATGGGACTTGGGCTGTTTTTGCCTGTTGCGATATATTTTCAGGAAAATTCAAAAAATATTTTTTCATATTTTAAATTTGAACTTTTTAAGCAAATTAACTTTGATATGGGAGGATTTATCGTATTTGCAATAATTCTTCTGTCTTTAAGGCAAGTTTTTAAAGTAAAAATTCACAATGCAATGGCAGAAATTTCCTATACTTTATTTGGAATAATTTATGTTTCATATTTATTCTCACATATTTTACTAATAAAATATGAATTTCCAAATGGAAAAATTTTAGTTGTAATGACATTTATGTTAATTTGGGCATGTGATATTTCTGCTTATCTTGTCGGAATGGCAATCGGCGGGAAAATATTTAGACACAGACTTGCTCCAAAAATTAGTCCAAAAAAATCAATTGAAGGTGCAATTGCAGGAATTTTAGGGGTATTTTTAGTAATTTTATCTTTTGACAAAATATATTTATTCATAGCAAATTTTGTCTGCGGAATTTCATTTTTATCAAAAAACTGTTCTGTAAATTACGATTATGTTGCCATTGGAGGATTAAAAGCCTTTATCCTTGCACTTGCAATAGGAATCTTTGCCGAACTGGGAGATTTGGTGGAATCTAAGATAAAAAGAGAATTGGAAGTTAAGGATTCTGGGAATTTACTTTTAGGACATGGTGGATTTTTGGACAGATTTGACAGTGCGTTATTTGTATTGCCGATTGTGTATTATTTTATGAAATATGTTGCATATTTATAAAAATAAAATTAGTAAAAATTGAGAAATAATAGATTTGTTAAAAAAATTAAAAAAATATAAAAATTAAAGAAAATTAAGAAATAAGGAGAAAAAATAAAAAAATGACAGAATTAGAAATTAAACAAGAAGTAGAAAGACAATTTAATATTTTAAGTCGTGGGTGTGATGAAATAATTAATGAAAATGAATTTAAGAAAAAGTTGGAAAAATCAATTTCAACAAATACTCCATTAAGAGTAAAATTGGGGATTGATCCAACTGGGTCTGATTTGCACTTGGGACATGCGGTACCTTTGAGAAAATTAAAACAGTTTCAAGATTTGGGGCACGATGTGTTCTTCTTGATTGGGACTTTCACTGGAAGAATTGGGGATCCGACTGGAAAATCTGAAACTAGAAAAATGTTGTCAGAAGAACAAGTTATGGAAAATATTAAAACATATTTGGAACAAGTAAAATTAATTTTAGATTTAGATAAAATTAATGTTGTTTACAATGCTGACTGGCTGGAAAAATTGTCGTTATCTGATGCGTTGAATTTGTTGTCACAATTTACAGTTTCACAAATGATTTCAAGAGAAGATTTTTCAAAAAGATTATCTGAAAATAAACCAGTTTCATTGATTGAGTTTATGTATCCGATTTTGCAAGGGTATGATTCAGTAGAATTACATGCAGATGTGGAATTAGGTGCGACTGAACAAAAATTTAACTTGCTAAGAGGAAGAGATTTACAGAAAAACTTTGGTCAAGAGCAGCAAATTTGTATGATAATGCCGATTTTGGTTGGACTTGATGGAGTGGAAAAAATGTCTAAATCATTAGGAAACTACATTGGTGTAAAAGATACGCCAAACGATATGTTTGGTAAAGTTATGTCAATTTCAGATGAATTGATGGAAAATTATTATACAATGATAACTGATGTCCCTTTTGAGAGAATTGAAGAAATTAAGGCACAAATCGCAGATGGAAGTTTACATCCAATGGAAGCTAAAAAACAATTGGGAGCTGAAGTTGTAAAAATTTACTACGGTGAAAAAGCGGCTAAAGAAGCGAGAGATTGGTTTGAAAATGTATTCAGTAAAAAAAATCTTGACGTAGATTTACCAGAAGTGGAAGTTCCTTATGGAGAAATTAATGTAATCGACTTACTTGTAAAAGAAGCAAAATTACTTGGAGGAACAAGTGAAGCAAGAAGGCTAATTTCACAAGGTGGATTCAAAATAAATGACGAGCCAATAAAAGATATTAAGGCAAGTGTCAATATCGAAAGCGGAATGATTATTAGGGCTGGAAAAAAGAAAATTGTGAAAGTGAAATAGTAAATTTTAAAATAAAAAATCTCTATTTAGGAATTATTTTTTCTTATGTAGAGTTTTTTTTAATAAATATTAATACTAAATCCCGTTTAGAAATAGGAATAATTTTTTATAATAAGGTTGTTTAATAGCAAATTCGTAATTATTCATACTATTCCCCGTTTAAAAAGCGAACATTTACTTTAATTATTTAAGAATAAATATCAGGTTTAATCTGCTAAAAAGATTTACAATGTATTCGTTATTCAAATAGGGTTTAGTATCAATTAAATTATTTTTTAGATATTTTGATTAATAAATATTTTTTCATATTACTATGTTTTTTCTTTTTTATTTTCGTAGGATTGCTCATTGCGACAAATCCTACAACCTATGGCTAGTCTACGACATTTTTCTGCACTGAAAAAAAACTCGCTATGCTCAAACAGTTTTGCCAGCACAGAAAAATGCTTCGACGGGTTATTTATACTAGACTATGTTTGAAAAATGAAAAAAATATACATAAACTTATTTAAAATTAAACTACTAAAATTATACAAATTTTGTATTTTTAAAAATTTGTAGTATAATCTAACAATAGCAAGTTTTAAAAAGGAGATAAAAATGGAAATATACGGTATTGGGACAGATATTATTGAAATATCCCGAATTGAAAAGGCGATTAAGCAGACAAGCCTTTTTAAAAGAAAAGTTTATACAGAAAAGGAAATTGAGCATGTTGAGAAAAAGAAACATCCGTATTCTAGTTACGCGGGGAGATTTGCGGCAAAAGAGGCAGTTTCTAAGGCATTTGGGACTGGAGTGCATGGATTTTCGCTAAGTGATATTGAGATTTTGAATGATGAGCTTGGGAAGCCTTATGTGACACTTTATAATGTGATAAAGGAGAAGGCGCAAGGACTTACAATTCAGATTAGCATTTCACATAGCAGGGAATATGCAGTTAGTACGGTTATTATTTATAAAAAATAAAAAAATTTAAAATAAAAGGATAAAAATTGTAAAAAAGAAAGGTGTGAAAAAGTATGTTTTGGAGAAATGATTTTAGAGATGAAGTAGGAAAAAGCAAAGTTTTTACATTACTAATTATGATTTTGGGATTATTTTTTATAAATCAAATTAATTATTCTGTTGGAAATAGTCAAGTAAAGAAGATACAAATTGAGTATTTTGGGAGAAAAGATTGTAAGAATTGTGCTAATTTGGAAAAGTTTTTGAAGGAATTGTCGACTAAAAGGGATGATTTTGAGTATGTGGAGCATAAGATTGATGAGAGTAAGGAGGAAAAGGCTTTTTTTGATGAAACTGCGACAAAGTTGAAACTTGTAAAGGGAACTCCGATTATTTATGTTGATGAGCATATCATTCAAGGATTTAATACAGCAGAAACTACTGGAAAAGAAATTGAAGAGCTGATAGATTCTGGAAAAACTAAAGATAAGATTTTGAGTTTGAAGGAATATTTGGAAAGCGGGCAAGCTGGAAAGGGGAATGTGAGCAGTAATGGTGCGGTTTGTACTGGAGATAAAGTTTGTGAAATTCCAGGACTTACAAAAAGGGCTGAACGTCAGGTGCTTGTAAATATTCCAATTATTAATAAGACGATTGATTTGACAAATTATTCTTTATTGACAATGTCAATAGTTTTAGGAACAATTGATGGATTTAATCCTTGTGCTATGTGGGTTTTAGTTTTATTTTTGACAGCCTTGATTGCAGTTGGAAATAAAGTTAAGATGTTTAGGGTTGCTGGACTATTTATTTTAGCTGAAGCTGTTATGTATTTTTTGATTTTAAATGCATGGATTTATACTTGGGACTTTGTAGGATTGGATAAATGGGTAACTCCAATTGTCGGGATTGTCGGAATCGCTGGAGGAATTTTCTTTATTAAAAATTATTTGAAGAAAGGCGATACTTTAGAATGTGAAGTGACAGATTTTGAACAAAGAGCAAAAATTTCAAGAAAGGTAAAGGATATAGCCAATAAGCCGTTTACGCTGCTTACAGCGCTTGCAATAATTGGTTTGGCACTTTCTGTGAATGTAATAGAGTTTGCCTGTTCAATTGGAATCCCTCAGACATATACGAAAATTCTTCAAATAAATGAAGTTCCATTTTGGGCAAGACAGTTTTATACTTTTATTTATATAATTGGATATATGATAGATGACATAATAGTTTTCTGGTTTGCACTAATGAGTATTAATAAATTACAATTAACTACTAAATATTCAAAATGGGTAAATTTGTTTGGTGGAATTTTGATGATTATTTTGGGACTTATAATGCTGATTAAACCTAGTTTACTTATAATGTAACTTAAAATTAGGGAAATAAATAATTTAGTTTAAAAAATGAAAAAAATTTGTTATAATGTAAAAAGATAAATTTATAAAATAAAAAAATAAATTTTATAAAATATGGGAGATGGGAAAATGAAAAAAAACAATAGTAAAAAAATATTATTTATTGCTGGAATGATGATATTATCAGCGGTTGCATATGGAAAAGACGTATTTGCAAATTATGGAACAAATTTTGGAAAAGTTAGGTTATCACAACTTAGTTCTCCGAATATGGAAGATGTGAAAAGATTAGATTCCAGTACTTATGAATTGACAGGAAGTGGAGAATATAGAATTATGGAAGAAGGCGGAAGAAGACTTGTTGTTAATTTAAATAATGGAATATTAAATGGGAAATATGATGAATATTACGCAAATGGAAATAGATTTACATTGGGAAATTATATAAATGGGAAAAAAGAGGGAGAATGGACTGTTTATACTGAAAATGGGCAAGTCTGGAAAAAATATCAATACAAAAATGATCAGCTAGATGGGCGTTACACTTCATATTATGCCAAAACAGGTGCTCAAGAAACAGTTGGAAATTATGAAAATGGGAAAATGACAGGAACTTGGACTGAATATTATGAAAATGGTTCAAGAAAATCACAAGGAAATTACTCAGACGGGCAAAAAAATGGATTGTTTACCGAATGGAATATGAGCGGAGGTAAAAAATCCGAAATTGATTATGTAAATGATGAAATAAATGGGAAAATGAATGTTTATTATGAAAATGGAAGTCCTTTATATGAAGCAAATCTAAATGGGGAAACTGGGACTGTAAAGGGTTATTATACAAATGGAAGCCTTGGATTTGACGGAAGTTTCCGAGGTAGAAGAAGAACTGGAACTTGGACTTACTATGATAAGGCAGGAAATCCTAGAAAAGTAAGTTATTAATTTAGCAGATTTGTTTAAAGTTAAAGTTTTATGAAATGAATATTATGAATCAAGGAATTATAACTTTTTGTAAAAATAAAAAAATTAGATTATTGAATAATATTTAATATAAATGATTTATAAAATTGTAAAAGTAAAAATGATATTAATTAATTTTTATAGATTTTTACAAATGACAAAGAATGTAAAGGAGGGGGAAAGTTGTCTTATTCAGCAAATTTAAAAAGAGAAATCTTTAATTTGGAAAATTCTGATAAGGAGAGTGTTTATTCAGAACTTTTTGGGATTTTTATAGCAAAAAATGTGATTACAGAAAATGGAATTTATTTTAGTACGGAAAATGTGTCGCTTGCCAAAAGAATTTATTCAAATTTACGTGCAGTAACAGGTATTCCAATCCAGTTAAAATACGTTATTAGTAAACGGCTTGGAACACACAAGCTTTATGAAGTCATACTTTTTCCAACTCAGCATAACCAGCAGGAATACAAATCATTTTTAAAAAAAATATATTTTCACAAAAATTTTTCAGTTGTGGAGAATGAAAAACAGCTGGCTGGCATAATCAGGGGCTTTTTTCTTAGCTGTGGATATATAAAGTCTCCAGAAAAAGCCTATGCAATGGATTTTTTTGTAGATAGCGAGGATTCTGCCACTTACTTGTATTATTTGTTTAAGCAAATGGGGAAAAAGGTTTTTCAGACGGAGAAAAAAAATAAGAGCCTTGTTTATTTGAGAAATTCAGAGGATATTTTGGATATAATTTTTTTGATTGGCGGAATAAATTCATTTTTTGAATTTGAGGAAGTTACAATTAATAAGGAAATTCGGAATAAAATTAATAGAAACATGAATTGGGAAATTGCAAATGAAACGAAAAAATTGTCAGCTTCCGAAAAGCAAATTCACATAATAAAGGTAATTGACCAGAAATTGGGGCTTTCTGAATTGACAGATATATTAAGTGAAACGGCAAAATTACGTCTAGAAAATCAAGAAATGTCTTTGCAGGAATTGGCAGACTTAATGGAAATTTCCAAATCTGGAATAAAAAACCGATTTAGACGGCTGGAAACAATTTATAAAGGACTGGTAGAAAACTAATTAAGAAAGTTAAGCTGAGGAAAAATTAATGAAATTATTGTCGATTATATATGGATTTATCGTATTTTTACGAAATAAACTTTATGATTTGAATATTTTTAAAGAAAAAAAGGCTGATGGAGTGGAAATAATTTGCATTGGAAATATTGTGGCAGGCGGAACAGGGAAAACACCAGCCGTGCAGTATTTTGTGCAAAAATATTTAGAAAAGAATAAAAAAGTTGGAATTCTGAGTCGAGGCTACAAGGGAAAACGGGAAACTGATTTACTACTTGTACGAGATGAAAAAAAGATTTATGCCACTTCAAAGGAATCAGGAGATGAAGCCTATTTACATGCCTTAAATTTTCAAATTCCTGTCGTAGTCTGTAAAAATCGTTACGAAGGTGCAACTTTTTTAAAAGAAAAATGCGATGTGGAAACAATTATTATGGATGACGGCTTTCAGCATAGAAAACTGAAAAAAGATAAAAATATAATTCTAATTGACGCAACAAATCCTTTTGGAATGGATGATTATTTGCCAAAAGGACGATTGCGGGAATCACTTGACGCTTTGAAACGGGCTGATGAAATTATTATTACGAAAAGTAACTATGCTTCGGAAGAAGAAATTGCGAAAATTAAGGAAAGACTGGAAAAATATGGAAAGCCGATTTCTGTTGCCACTTTTGAGGAAAGTTATTTTTACAAATTAAATTTTGAAAATAAGAAAAAGTTTGGTAAAATGAATAATAAAAACAATATAAGAAATGAAAAATTTCCATTGGAAATTATTAAAAATAAAAATGTGCTGATTTTTTCTTCAATTGCTAATCCAGCCGTATTTTATCAAACAATAAAAAAATTGAATCCGAATAATATTGAAGAAATAAAATTTTCAGATCATCACGTTTATACAAATGAGGAAATTTTGGAAATAAAGAAAAAATCCAAAAACTACGATTATGTTTTGACAACAGAAAAGGATATTGTGAAAATTGATGAAAATATAGAAAATTTATTGATTTTGAAAATGGAATTTAAAATTGTTGAAAAATAAAGTGAATTTAAGATTTTTGTGAAATCAAAATTTTACAAATAAAAGTTATAAAAATCAAATATAAAAATATTGTAATTATTAGAAATTTTAGGCTTTTTACAAAGATTAGAAAATGAAGCAGGAGGGAGGAATTAAATTTTGACTGAAAATAAAAAGCTAGAAAGTAAAAATGTATTTTTAGATACAGAAAATTTTTCACAATTTATTCTGAAATATAAAAATAATTTTGAAAAACGAAAATATTTCCAGCTTGATAAAAATTTTAAAATAAATATAAAAGAGCCATCGTTTATACTAGAATTGGCATATATTTATTTTGATGAAAATAAGGAAAATGAAAATATAAAAAAAATTGTAAATGAACAGTTTTTGGAAACATTTAAGGAAAAAGGGAAAAAAATAGGAAGAATAAGCAAAATTAAAATGTCAAAATTGGTAGATGGATTTAGAAGAAGTATTTTTAATAGGAGTCAATTTTTGCAGTAAAATTAGGTAATGAACTGTTGTATCGAGATAAAAGTAAATTTTTTGAAATTTTATATAATTATTCTTTGATTTCAATGGATGTAAATAAATTTGTGAAAACTTTTTTTGCAGAAAAAATGATAGAAAAAATTAAAATTGAAAATAATTCGAAATTTAATGAAATTCATGATAAAATAGATGAGATAATAAAGAATATCTTAAATTATTTTACAAAATCTGATTTAACATTTTTAAATTTTGAAAATACGGAAAGCTTAAATTATTTTATGGAAAACCAAGTTGATGAACTTTATAAAAAAATTTATGTGGAGAACTTTGATAAAATTGTGGAAAAGTATAATATTCAAAATGTGAAGAAAATGAAATTTTATAAAAGTTATGATTTTCAAAATTTGAGTGAAAGTAAAAAAATATTGTATAAATATATTGAAAGTATTTAATTCTTTATAAATTAATTGTTATTAGTAAATATTTTTTTAATTAAAAAACAAAATAAAAATTTATAAAACAGTTTTATTAAATAAAATATATATAAATGTAAGAAAGGAAATAAAAGAACTATGTTAGAAATGAGATACATAAGGGAAAATGCTGATAAAATTAAGGAATATTTGAAAAATAGAAATAGTGACTTTGATTTGGATTCATTGTTAAAACTTGATGAAGACAGAAGAAATTTACTTCAAGAAGTTGAAATGCTGAAAAAGGAAAGAAATGAATCAAGTTCATTAATTGGAAAATATAAGCAAGAAGGAAAAGATCCTGCTGAATTGCTAGCCAGAATGCAAACTGTAAGTGCAAAAATTAAGGAATTGGATCAAAAAGTGGCTGAAATTGAAGAAAAACAAGTTCAACTTACCTATACAATTCCTAATAAATTACACGAGTCAACTCCAATTGGAAAAGATGAAGATGATAATGTCGAAATTAGAAAATGGGGAGCTCCAAGAGAATTTGATTTTGAGCCAAAATCTCACGATGAATTGGGAGTAAATTTAGGAATTTTAGATTTTGAAAGAGGTGCGAAACTTGGTGGTTCAAGATTTACAGTTTATAAAAATGCGGCTGCTAGATTGGAAAGAGCGTTAATTGCTTTTATGATTGATGTTCACACTCAAGAAGAAGATTTTGAAGAAATTTTCACACCACAGCTTGTAAAAAAAGAAATGATGGTTGGAACTGGACAACTTCCTAAATTTGCTGAAGATGCTTATAAAATCGAAGGGGAAGAAATGTATTTAATCCCAACAGCAGAAGTAACACTTACAAATTTACATAATGGAGAAATTTTAGATGAAGAAGAATTGCCTAAACATTACTGTGGATATACAGCTTGTTTTAGAAAAGAAGCTGGTTCAGGTGGACGTGATTTAAAAGGACTAATTCGTCAACATCAATTTAATAAAGTTGAAATGGTAAAAATTGTAAAACCTGAAACTTCTTATGATGAACTTGAATCAATGGTAAATAGTGCAGAAAAAATCTTGCAGAAATTGAATTTACCATATAGAGTGATTTCACTTTGCAGTGGAGATATAGGATTTAGTGCGGCAAAAACTTATGATTTGGAAGTTTGGGTGCCTAGTCAAAATAAATACAGAGAAATTTCATCTTGTTCAAATACAGAAGATTTCCAAGCTAGAAGAGCTATGATTAAATATCGTGATAAAGAAACTAAAAAAAGTCACTTTGTACACACATTAAATGGTTCAGGACTTGCAGTAGGAAGAACATTACTTGCAATTATGGAAAATTACCAACAAGATGATGGAAGTATTGTAATTCCTGAAGTTTTAGTACCTTACATGGGTGGAATGACAGTTATAAAATAACAAAAACTATAAATTAAATATCAAATTAATTTGATTTTTTCCTAAACTGTCAAAACTGCTCAAAAATTAAGCTCAATAATGCAAAAGTTAGAGTAAGGTTATTAAAATTAAACTTGGAAATTATAATTTATTAAAATACAAGTCTGTCTGATTTGAAGAAGTTTGATGTAAAAAATGAGTATATTTTAAAAACTTTGGGCAATTTTGAGTGACTTTGAAAGAATTTTGTTATTAAATAACTGAATGGAGAGGATATGGAAAAATTTATAAAATTTTTGATAATTGTAATAATTGTTGGAGGTTTAGCAGGATTTTTGGAAATTAGTGGATATTTGTACCATAATGAAATTTTAGCACATATGGCAGGCTATAAAACGCAAGGACTGGATATTTCACACCATCAGGAAAAGGTAAATTGGACTCGTGTAGATCCAAAATATAAATTTATTATTTTAAAGGCAACAGAGGGACAGAATTTTCTTGATACGGATTTTTTGTATAATTGGAATAATGCTAGATTAAATGGTTTTGTGGTTGGGGCATATCATTTTTTTACAATGACAAGCAGTGGAACAGCACAAGCAGATTTTTATATAAGTAAAGTTTCAGCTTCTGATAAAACATTACCGCCAATTATTGACTTGGAAATATCTACAAAGAAATATAAAAAAAAGGATGTAGTAAAAAATTTAGAGGAAATGGTCGATAAACTTGAAGAACATTATAAGAAAAGAGTAATTTTTTATGTAAATTACAACACTTATAATGCCTATATAAAAAATGAATTTCCTAAAAATAAAATATGGATTACAGACTATAAATATTTTCCTAAAATAAAAGAAGATAACAGGTGGATAATCTGGCAAGTTTCAAAACGTGGAAGAATTGACGGGATTCCAGGATTTACAGATAAAAATGTACTTAGAAAGGGAATGACTGTAGAAGATTTAATAGAACAAAATAAAATAAATTGATAATTTTATAATTATTTTTTGTTTTCTATTGATTTTTATACAAAAATTTGGTAACATATAATTAAAGAAGTTAATCTAATTAATAAATATTAGGAGGCGTAATAATGAAATATCATTACAAAGATTTAGGATTAGTAAACACTAAAGAAATGTTTGCTAAAGCAAACAAAGAAGGGTATGCAGTACCTGCGTTTAACTTTAACAACATGGAACAATTGCAAGGAATTATTGAAGCATGTGTTGAAGAAGGTTCGCCAGTAATTCTTCAAGTATCAACAGGTGCAAGAAAATACATTGGTAAAGAAATGTTACCTTGGATTGCAAAAGCTGCAACAGCTTATGTAGAAGCTTCTGGATCAGACATTCCAGTAGCATTACACTTGGATCATGGTCCAAATTTTGCTGAAGCAAAAGATTGTGTTGAATATGGATTCTCATCAGTAATGTATGATGGTTCTCACCACCCTTACGATGAAAACGTAGCAGAAGCAAGACAAGTTGCTGATTTCGCTCACCAACACGATGTTACAGTTGAAGCTGAATTAGGAGTTTTAGCTGGAATCGAAGATGATGTAAAAGCAGCTGAACACATTTACACTCAACCTGAAGAAGTTGAAGATTTCGTATCTAAAACTGGTGTTGATTCATTAGCAATCGCAATCGGAACTTCTCACGGAGCTCACAAATTTAAACCAGGTGAAGATCCTAAATTAAGATTAGATATCTTAGCTGAAATTGAAAAAAGAATTCCAGGATTCCCAATCGTATTACACGGTTCTTCAGCAGTGCCACATCAATTTGTTGAAATGATCAACCAATATGGTGGAGATATTGCAGATGCAATTGGTATCCCTGATTCAGAATTAAGAAAAGCCGCTAAATCAGCAGTAGCTAAAATTAACGTAGATACTGATGGAAGATTAGCCTTCACAGCAGGAATCAGAGAAGTATTCGCTAAAAAGCCAGGAGAATTTGACCCTAGAAAATATTTAGGACCTGCAAAAGACTACATAAAAGAATACTATAAAGATAAAATTAGAAATGTATTTGGATCAAATGGAGCTTACAAAGCTGGAGCTGCAAGATAATAAAATATAAAACAAAAAGTTAAATTTGGACTTATCTCAAGTTTATTTCAAAATTTGAGATATTTCCTTTACTTTAAAACAATGTAAAAGAATTTTGTTTAAAAAGGTGAAAATTTTTTTTTTCATCTTTTTTTGTGAAAAAAAAATAATTATTAATTAATGAATTTAGAATAAAATTTATACTAGATTTTGTTAAAAAATATGATAAAATAAAAATTTAAAATTAATATATTTATTTAGAAACTGTATAGTTAAAGTTTAGAAAAATGTTTTGAAGTAAAAAAATATCGATATTTGTTAGATAAAAAAAGTTATTGAACAATATTTAAAGAGTAAAATGATATTTCAGTAAATTGCCAAGAATAAATAAAAATTAATATATATGTGAAACAAAATTAGGAGGAAAAATGGATAAACAAAGTACAACAAAATATATTTTTGTTACAGGTGGAGTTGTTTCATCGCTTGGAAAAGGGATTGTGGCTTCTTCATTAGGAAGACTATTAAAGGAGCGGGGATATAAAGTTACAATCCAAAAATTTGATCCATATATAAATGTGGATCCAGGAACTATGAGTCCTTATCAGCATGGAGAAGTTTTTGTTACAGAAGATGGAGCAGAAACTGATTTGGATTTGGGGCATTATGAAAGATTTATCAATGAAAATCTGACAAAATATAATAATTTGACAACAGGAAAAATTATGTCAAAAATTATTGCAAAAGAACGTCGTGGAGAGTTTCTAGGTGGAACAGTACAAACAGTACCTCACGTGACAGATGAAATTAAGTATAATGTTATAAAAGCAGCTGAAGAAAATAATTCTGACATTGTAATTACTGAAATTGGTGGAACTATTGGAGATATAGAAAGCGATCCGTTTATTGAAGCAATTCGTCAATTAAAGAGAGAAGTTGGAAGAGAAAATATCGCTTATATTCACGTAACATTGTTACCATATTTAAAAGCAGCAGGAGAATTAAAGACAAAACCTACACAACATAGTGTAAAAATGCTTCAAGGGCTTGGAATCTCGCCTGATGTAATTGTAGTGAGAAGTGAACATCCTGTTGATGAGAATATTAAGAAAAAAATTTCACTTTTCTGTGATATTGATGAAGAAGCAGTTATTGAATCATTAGATGCAGAAAGTCTTTACGAAATACCATTAACTATGGAAAAATTAGGACTTGCAGATGTAATTTGTAAACATTTTAAAATAAAAAATAAAAAACCGCTATTAATTGAATGGACTAAAATGGTGGAAAAATTCAAAAATCCTAAAAAACTTATAAAAGTAGCAGTTGTTGGAAAATATATTGAATTAAAGGATGCCTATATAAGTATTCATGAATCAATAGAACATGCTGGATTTAATCTTGATACAAAAGTTGAAATTGATTATTTCAAGGCTGGAGAATTTGATGTGAGAAAATTGGCAGATTATGATGGAATTCTAGTACCAGGAGGATTTGGTGATAGGGGAATTGATGGAAAAGTTGAGGCAATTAAATTTGCAAGAGAAAATAATATTCCATTTTTTGGAATTTGTCTTGGAATGCAAATGGCTTGTGTGGAATTTGCAAGAAACGTGCTTGGTTATAAAGATGCTACTTCTACAGAATTTGATAAGGACACAGATTATCCAGTTATCAGTCTTATGGAAGAGCAAAAAGGGCTTAAAGATATGGGAGGAACAATGCGTCTAGGAGCATATCCTTGTGTATTGAAGGAAGATAGCTTAGCTGCAGAAGTTTATGGAAAAACTGAAATTGCTGAAAGACATAGACATAGATATGAATTTAATAATGCCTACAGAGAAGAATTTGAAAAAGCAGGAATGGACATTGTAGGATTATCTCCAGATGGAAATTATGTAGAAGTAATCGAAATAAAGGATCACCCATATTTCATAGCTTCACAATACCATCCAGAATTTAAGAGCCGTCCAAACCGTCCTCATCCATTATTTACAGGATGGATAAAAGCGGCATTGAAAAAACAAAGTGAAAAATAAGAAATTGAGATATGGTAACAAGGGGATAAAGAGCCCCTTGTTTTATAAAAAAATGGCAAATTAAAAAACTTGCCATCTTTTAGTTAATAAGTTTAAATTAATTATTTTCTCTGTAGTAATCCCATTCGTCAACTTTTGTACCGTTATTAAATCTACATACCCCTCTTTCATTTCCATTTTTATCTTTTTCAGTAACAGATTTTCCACCTTTATCAACACAGAATTTTGAAGCTGGATTTGGCATTCCAATTACTGCTGCTTCAGTATTTCTTGGGGTATTATGTTGTCTATAGTATTCCCATTCTTCTACAGCTGTGCCATCTTTTAACATACAAATACCATAGTTACCTTTACTACTTTTTACAGTAACAGATTTTCCACCTTTATCAACACAAAATTGTGAAGCTGAATTTGCTGATGCTTTTGTAGGTGCTGGAACTGTTGCAGCTGGTTTATTATTATCATCATTATTTTTCTTTTTAAAGAATCTAAAGCTTGCTGACATTCCAGAAATAGACATAATGACCATCATTGCACTTACTGTAATTTTTAAATTTTTCATTTTTATATCTCCTTTTTACTCTTATTGCTTTATTTATACCACAAAAAATTTAGTTTTTAGAATGCCTAAAATTAATTTGATATTAATTTTTTGTTTGTATGATAAAATTTTATTTTAATTATAAATTAGATTATTCCCACTCAATTGTTCCAGGTGGTTTAGAAGAAATATCATAAACAATTCTATTGATTCCATTTACTTTGTTTATAATCTTGTTTGACACTTCTTCCAAAAATTCATAAGGCAATTTTGACCAAGTAGCTGTCATAAAGTCAATTGTATTTACTGAACGAATAGCGGCTACAAATTCATAAGTTCTTTGATCTCCCATTACTCCGACTGTTTTTACAGGTAACAATGTTACAAATGCTTGATCTACTTTATCATAAAGCCCTTTTTCCATCAATTCAGTAATGAAAATATCATCAGCTTCCTGAAGAATTTTTACTTTATCAGGTGTTACTTCCCCAATTACACGGATTCCAAGTCCTGGACCTGGGAATGGATGTCTTTTTATAATTGTGTCAGGAAGTCCAAGTTCGTGTCCTACTTTTCTAACTTCATCCTTAAATAATTCCTTCAAAGGTTCTAATAACTCAAATTGCAAGTCTTCTGGCAATCCTCCAACATTGTGATGGGATTTTATTGTGTGGGAAGGTCCTTTTATAGATTGGGATTCAATAACATCTGGATAAATTGTTCCCTGTGCCAAAAATTTTGCACCTTCTTGACCTTTAAGTTTTCTAATTTCTTCATTAAACACTTCAATAAATTCGTTTCCAATAATTTTTCTTTTAGCTTCAGGTTCATCCACACCTTTTAATTTATTTAGAAATCTGTCTTTTGCATCAACAAATACAATATTCAAGTCAAAATGTTCCTTGTAGTACTCCAATACTTTTTTGCCTTCATCTTTTCTCAAAAGTCCAGTATCTACAAACATGCAAGTAAGCTGATGTCCAATCGCATTGTTAATAAGAACTGCGGCAACTGATGAATCTACACCTCCAGAAAGTGCAAGAAGCACGTGCTCATCTCCAACAGTTTCCTTTATAAATTTTGTCTTTTCGGCAATAAAATTTGAAATTTTCCAATTTTTTTCACATTTACAAATGTTAAATACAAAATTTTCCAAAATTTGAGTTCCACATTCAGAATGAACCACCTCTGGATGGAATTGCAATGCATAAATTCCATTGTTATTTGTAATTGCTGCAATTGAAGAATCTGTTTTTGCAATTACTTCAAAACCTTTTGGCAATTCTGTGATGTGGTCATTGTGGCTCATCCAGATGTTAGAAGATTTTTTAACTCCTATGAACAATGGATTATCATTGTTTTTCACTTCCAATACAGCCTTTCCAAATTCCCTCGAATCAGCCTTTTCAACTTTTCCGCCATTTAAATGCGTAATTAACTGCATTCCGTAACAGATTCCCAAGATAGGAAGATTTAGGTTAAATACTTCAGGATTTACAGTTGGAGCATCTTTTTCGTAAACTGAGGCAGGTCCTCCAGAAAATATAATTCCTTTTACCTTTTCTTTCCCAGTTTTTATTTTTTCAATATCAATTAAAGGCACAATTTCACAATAAACTTCCATTTCTCTAATTCTTCTAGCAATTAGCTGGCTATATTGTGAACCAAAATCGATAATAATAATTTTTTCCTTCACTTTTCACCTCTATATATTAAATTTTTTTTATAAAACATAATCTTATATAAGTATTTTATCATTATTTTTAAGTTTTTTCTATATATTTTTACATTAATTTTTCTTTTGATATGAGAATATGAAATATACTGTTTTTTTGAAATTTTATTTAAAAAAATAGATTTATCCATTAATTTAAAATTTATCTTTATAAAATTATTGAATAAATCTATTTAATAAAAAAATCTTCTTTTTTTATAATTCTCTGATTACTGCTTCCCCTAAATTTTATTTTCGGATCATAAAGTTCCTTTACAAACCGTCCATCAACTAGCACATCTACATATTCAAGACATTTCTTTCGTAAATCATCACAACGAATCTGTTCAATCGTATAACCCGTATAAAGCCATATATTCTTTCCAGTCTTTTCCTTTAAGAACTTCAGGACTTTTAACATATCTACTGGATTAAAGAGGGGATCACCACCACTTATTGTAATTCCATCAAGAAGAGTATTTTCGTTTATTTCCTTGGCAATTTTTTCTAAAATTTCATAAGTTAAAGTATTTCCGTGATTTGGATTCCATGAATACTCGTTATGGCACCCAGGGCAGGCATGAGAACAGCCAGCAAAGTAAAGTGAATAACGAAGACCGATACCGTCAACGATTGTTTCCTTGTAAGTTGTTAAGATTTTTAGTGTAAAATCATTTTTTGGAGTTTTTGAAAAATTTTTTTCTAAAATTTTTTCTTTTTCTGTCTTTAGTTTATTCACCTTAAATTACCTCACTGTTATATAATATATTTATTTTATACCATGTTTTACTCTGTCGTGTTCTTCAGCTTGCTTAGCGCTATTCCAGCTGTCTAAATCTCCTGTCAGATAGCCTGTTATTCTTCTAATTCTAGAAATATTATGACTTCCACAAATTGGGCATTTATCATAAATTATTGCTTCGGTTCCACAATCTCTGCATCTGTCAACTGGATGATTTATTGAACCATAGCCAATTCCAGAGTCCTTCATAACTTTTACAATTTTTAACATAACACCCATATTTTTTCGTGCTTCCCCATCTAATTCCACATAGGTAATATGTCCACCTTTTGTCAATTTATGAAATGGAGCTTCCTTTCTAATTTTATCAAAAAGGCTAATTTCCTTTTTTACATCAATATGAAATGAATTTACATAATAATCCCTATCTGTGACATTTTTAATTACTCCAAATTCATCTCTATCAATACGTAAAAATCTTCCTGCCAAACTTTCTGCCGGAGTTGCCAAAATTGAATAATTCAAATGATACTTATCTCTAAATTCATCTGCAACTGCACCCATTTTTTCAATCGTATCATAAAGCACCTTATAAGCAACTTCACTTGTTCCGTGTTCTGCATCAAATAAAGCATACATCGCATTTGCCCCTCCAACAAAACCAATTGAAAGAGAACCTGTATTTATCGCATCTCCAACTTCATCATTTCCATCTTTTTCTCCAAGCCCTTTCCATAAATTATTGCTTCTCATAAATGGAAATTGTTTTGCCAAAGCTGTTCTTTGGAAATTGTAACGTTCATAAAGTTGATCTCCAACTAAATATGTTGCTTCAAGCACTCTTTTTTGAAATTCTTCTGTTAAAAGTTCAACTTTTTTATTATTTTTTTCTTCTTCATTCGCAAATTTTCCATCCTTTTCCATTTCTGCGATTTCTTTTTCTACATTTTTTCTAGTTAAAATTGCAATTCTAGGGAAATTAATACTTGTAAAGGACAAGTTTCCACGTCCAAGACTAGTTTTTTCCCCATTTATATTTTCAAATACACGTGTTCGGCAACCCATTGTTGCGATTTCATATTTGTATCTTTCTGGATCATCCATTCTCCATTTTTCGTGTCTGTTAAATTCAGAATCCAGAAATACAAAGTTTGGAAATAATCTTCTGCTTGAAGTTTCACAAGACAATAATAACAAGTCAAAATTTGGTGTTTCAAAAAGTGATTTTTTATTTTCTGAATTATCGTCATAAGAAATTTTTTGTTTTTTTACAGTTTCCAAAATTCCATCAAAGTCGCTTCTAGCTAGTTCATAGTCATTGTCAGAATAATTAAGCCCTTCCTTTACCTTAAAAATTTGTATCGGAAAAATTGGAGTTTCATTTTTACCGAGTCCGCTTGATGTCGCCTTTAATAATTCACGGATAACCATTCTACCTTCTTCTGAGGTGTCAGTTCCATAATTTATTGAAGAAAAGACAACTTGATTTCCACCACGAGAGTGCATTGTGTTCAAATTATGTAAAAATCCTTCCATTGCTTGATAAGTTTCATTTTGAGTATCATCATAAGCCTCAACTAGCAATTTAATTAAATCATCTCTATTTATTTTAAAGTATTCTTCCAGTAATTTGATTTCATTTTCATTGCATTTAATTGAAGAAACATTTTTTTTCAAAAATTCTTTAGCATTTTTTTCATATTCTTGTGTAATTTCCACTCCATTTTTTATTTCTACGAAGCTCAAAATTCTTCTTTTCA
The DNA here is from genome assembly GCF_007990545.2 of Leptotrichia wadei. Taxonomy (NCBI): domain Bacteria; kingdom Fusobacteriati; phylum Fusobacteriota; class Fusobacteriia; order Fusobacteriales; family Leptotrichiaceae; genus Leptotrichia; species Leptotrichia wadei. The sequence continues at coordinate 2,003,830 of NZ_AP019829.2, read as the reverse complement.
AGTGACGTCTAAATGATTTTAGCACACCTTTTGCCATATAGAAGTCAAATGCTGGTATTGCTTGTCCTCCATGCTGTTCATTTTGATTTGTTTGAAAAATAATGGTAGCAAGTGTTGCATAAGTGGAAATACTTTGTGCTTCCCTAATGTAACCATGCTTAGTATAAAAACCATTTTCAAACATATCTGCCAAGTCATATTGCAGGCAAGTTGTAGTTTTACTGGAATAAAAATCCAAATCATGAATATGAATGAGCCCTTTTTCATGAGCTTTTTTGAATCTTGGTGAAACTAAATTTTCCAAAGCGTAAATTTTTGATACTTCACTTGCAAATTTCATCATTTGTCCCGCTGGTGTCATTGAAGACATATTAGCATTTTCATTGCAAGTATCGTTGCTTTCAACATTCACTATTCCTGCTATTATATTTTTTAAATTTTCTGTTAATTGTGGTTGCATTTTTATTCCTCCCTTATTTTTACTTTCATACTTTTCCACTTTTCTGCAAACCATCAATTTCCCTTATCCCTCTAAACATATCTAATTCATTCAGGTTTTTTTACCTAAAACACTATATATTGTTTTTATAACATAATGATAACACAATATTTTGTGTTTTTCAAGTTTCATAAAAAAAATATATAATTTCATAGTTCCCTATTTTTCCGAATTTTTAGATTTTTTATACTATTAATTAGGATAAAAAAAATTTATTTATCTTATTTTAATTATATATATCATAAATTTTTGAATTTGTTATGAGCTTACTATTTATAATATTTCTTATTTAAATGTTAGATTTTGTATGAATTTTTTAAATAAAAAATTTAGATTTCTTATTATAAAATAAATAAAATACAGTTTTTTGTTCTTCTAACTAAGTTAGTATTCGATATATTTTAGAGGTAGACAAAGTAAATTAGAAAAATTTTAAACGAATGGAGCCTTGTATTGGAGAAAAGTAATATAAAAAGGATTGTTTCATATAATTTATAAAAAACAATCCATAATAGTTGATTTATTTTAAATTTATTAATTAAAAAAAATAGAAATTTAGTAATAAGAGATTTTGTCCCTTTGTTAAATAAGAATTTATAATAAATTTTTTATTTGAATGGATATAATATTAGATATTTAGTAAATATTTTTCTCCTTTTTCAGAAATCTTGAAAACATCATTATCCACATAAATATATTTTTCCTTTTTTGCCTTTTCAATAACTTTATCTAAAAAGCTTTTATTCCAACGAAGATGGTTATCAATCGTTTCAGTTCCACATTCATCTTTTTCATGTTTAGTATTAGCATGGTTAGACAAATGGATTAAAAGAATTCTAACTGAAAAAATCATTTTTTGGCTTCTTTTACGATTAATTGTAAAAATTAGACCTTTTTTAGGAGAAAAAATTAATGTTAAAAGAAAAATTACTCCTATTATTACTGCGATACTTCCCGCTATTGAAATATCAAAAAATCTTGCAAAATGAAATCCAATGATACTTGCTACAGCTCCCAGAACGAGGCTTAATCCTATCATTACTTTTAGCTTATCTGTTAATAAATACGCTGTAATTGGAGGCCCAATCATAAATGCAACCACCAGTATTGAACCTACTGCCTCAAATGAGGATACTGCTGTCATTGATACAAGCGACATCAGCATATAGTGAATTAATATCGGCTTCATTCCAAGCGTTATTGCAAGAGCCTTGTCAAATACCGAAATTTTTAATTCCTTGAAAAAAATTACAACAAAAGATAAATTTATTAAAAATACGATAAAAGTTGCAACTAATCCTTTAGCAATGCTAAATCCAAATATCTGTATCCGATTAAATGGTGCAAATGCCAGTTCTCCCAGTAATACTGAATCAACATCCAAATGTACATTTCCAGCATATCTTGAAATTAAAATTACCGCAATACTGAATAACAGCGGAAAAACCACTCCAATTGCAGAATCTTCCTTGACAAGTCTTGTTGAATTAAGAAGTTCCACAAGGTAAACGGTTAAAACTCCAACTATTCCCGCACCAACGATTAACAAGGGAGAATTTAAGTCATGAACTGCAAAAAATGCAACTACAATTCCAAGTAAGATAGTGTGCGTAATCGCATCCGAAACCATTGCCATACTTTTTAAAACCAGAAATGTTCCTAAAATCGAGCAGGCACTTGCCACCATTATCGCAATTAATTGTATTTCCAATGAAAAATTCATAATTTATTTCCCCCTTTCCAAATTATTCATTTTTAAACTATTTAATTCAGATTTTTTATTTTCGAGTTTTTCTCTAAATTCTTTTTTTCTTTTCTGATTTCTTATAATTTTAAATACAATCCCTCTTTTATTTGAAAAAAGAATACTAATAATTACAATTATACTTATAATTATGACAATAACAGGCCCGGTAGGCAAATTACTTTCACTTATACTAATCAAAGTTCCAAGCAAACCTGATATTCCACCAAAAAAAGCCGCCAAAATTACCATAATTGAAAGTTTGTCTGTCCATTGCCGTGCCGCAACTGCTGGAGAAATAAGCATTGCACTTATTAATATTACTCCTGCCGCCTGAATACCTATTATTACAGTAGTTACAATCAATATGGAAATTAATATTTCGATTTTCTTGCTTGGAAATCCCAATGTTTTGGCAAAATCAGAGTCAAACGAAACAATTTTAAATTCCTTCCAGAAAAGAATAATTATAATTAAAAGAATAATCCCTGTAATGAAGATAATATTTACATCTCTTTTAATAAATGTCGATGCTTGCCCAAAAATAAATTTATTTAATCCCGATTTATTTGCACCCGGCAATTTATTCAAATAAGAAAGTAAAACTAACCCTAACCCAAAAAATACTGATAAAATCAATGCTAAAGCACTATCAAATTTTATTTTTGTATAATTTTGAATTAATTGGATTAAACCAATACATACAATTCCTGTTATTAAGGCACCAAGCAGCAAAACTTCTGTATTTTTCACGTTTGTAAATAAAAAAGCTAAGCAAACTCCGGGAAGTGAAGCATGAGAAACTGCATCTCCCAATAAACTTTGCTTTCGTAAAACGGCAAAACATCCAAGTATTCCTGAAACCATTCCAAGCAATAGACAACCAAGTGCAACTGTTCTGAATGTATGATCTGTTATAAGAAGATTTAATATATTCATTTTATCGCTCCTTTTCAATTTCAGACAGATTTCCATTATTTTGAGTTGCTTTTTTACTCTTATATGTTTTTTCAATATTTTCAGGAGTAAAAATTTCTTCCACAGGTCCAGAAGCTATAACAGACACATTTATAAATGTCACATAATCAAAATAATCCTTTACTGTCTGCAAATCATGATGAACAGCAATTACAGTTTTTTTCTCATCTCGCAATTTTTTTAAAATATTTACAATAGATTTTTCCGTTTTACTGTCGACACCTTGAAACGGCTCATCCATAAAATATATTTCAGCATCCTGCACTAATGCCCGTGCCAAAAACACTCTTTGCTGCTGCCCGCCAGATAACTGGCTTATCTGTCTATCTGAAAATTCATCCATTTCCACTTTGTGAATAGCTTCCTTCGTCTTTTCCTTATCAATTTTTCTAACTTTCTTTAACCACCCGACTTTTCCATAACGCCCCATTTCCACAACATCAAATACAGTAGTGGGAAAATCCCAGTCAACACTTCCTCTTTGTGGTACATAAGCTATCTTATCCCGCACTTTGCTATATTTTTCATCATAAAATCTTACTTCTCCAGTAACAGGCTTTAGTAAATCAAGCATTGCTTTAATTAAAGTAGATTTCCCAGCCCCATTTGGTCCCACTATAGCCATAAGGACTCCCTTTTTAATGTCAAGCTCAACATCCCACAAAACAGGCTTATCTTCATAAGCTACCGTTAAATCCTCAACCCTTATAATAATATCATCAGAAACATTTTGATTCATCTTTCCTCCTTCTCCTAAATTGTAAAACTGTTCTATTTCTGCAAATTTATTTTTTATTTAATGTCTCATTTTGTCTTAATTTTTAATAATCATTTTGTATTTTTATAAAATAAATTGTTATTAATAAATATTTTCCTTTAATTTTTTATGTTATTTTTTTAATTATTGCAAGGGTATCAATCGCCATACCCTTGCATCCCCGCTTGTCTAAGCATTTTTTGAAAATAAAAATTATGGTCTGAGAAAAGCGAGTTTAATTTTTATTTTAAAGCATTTACAATGGTATCGGCGTTTGCTTTAACTGTTTTAATATAAGTTTCAGAGTTATGTGCTTTATCTCCTAGCGAATCTGAATACAATTCTCCACCTATTTTAACTTCTTTTCCTCTAGCTTTTACAGCTTCCTGCAATGCTTCTATACTTTTTTTCGGAACAGAAGATTCTACAAATATTGCTTTTATATTTCTTTGAACAATGAAATTGGCTAAGTCGCTTATATTTTTTGTACCAGTTTCAGAATCTGTAGAAACACCTTGTATTGCTTTTACTTCTAGTCCAAATTGTTCTCCAAAGTAGTTAAATGCATCGTGAGCTGTTACAAGAACTCTGCTTTTTTCAGGAATTTCACTTATTCTTGTTTTTACATAAGTTGTAAGTTCATTTAGTTCAGCTTTATATTTTTTCAAGTTTTCTTTGTAGTAGTCACTATTTTTAGGATCAAATTTACTTAATTCAGCTTCGACTGCCTCAGCTTCTTTTTCCCATAATTCTGTATTGAACCATACATGCGGATCAGGAGTATTTTGGTCAACTAAATGAATTTTACTTTTATCTAGTTTGTCCCCAACATTTAGTATATTTTTGTTTTGAGAAGTTAATTTTTCAAAAATTTCTGTCATTTTACCTTCCAGATGTAATCCACCATACACTATAATGTCTGCATTTCCAAGTTTTTCAATATCTCCTGCACTAGCACTATACAAATGCGGATCTACTCCTTCTCCCATAAGTCCTGTAACTTCGACTTTATCTCCACCAATTGTTTTTACAAGGTCAGTAAGCATTGTCGTTGTTGTCGTAACTTTTATTTTTTTACCTGATGAAGCTCCACCTTTTCCACAAGATATTAGTAGCATCATTGCTACACATACTGCGATTACTAAGTTTAATTTTGTTAATACGTTGTTTTTACTCATTATCTGTCTCCTCCAAATCTTTATTTTTTTTATAAACCTCAATCATATCTGCTGCATTAAAAGCCACTATTTTTCCATTATTTTGCTCACTTTTCAAATATATTGGTCCATTAAACGGATCTTTTCTTTCTACGATATATTTTTCCTTTAAATTTATATCTAAATCTCGTAGATAATCATATAATTCAATATTATCCTCTACACTTAATATAACAATTTCATCATTTTCCTCAGCTTCGGATAATTTTATAATATTTTCCTCATCCAAGTTTTCTAAATCATAGAAAATCGGGCTTCCGTGCGGACATTCCTTAGGATAAAACAGGAATTTTTCCAGCTTTTGAAGAAGTTTATTGCTAGTTACATGTTCCAAAATTTCTGCTTCTTTATGCACTTCTTTCTTTTCATATCCCAGCTTTTCAAACAAAAAAACTTCCCAAACCCTATGTTTACGTATAATGTCAAGTGCAAAGCTGTTCCCTTTTTCAGTAAGTTTTACTGTTTTTTTGTCGATAGTTAAATAATCATCGTTTGCCAACTTTTTTATCATTTCACTAACTGAAGCTGGAGAGATATTTAAATATTCTGCAAGTTTTTTATTGGAATATTCCTTCTTTTTTTTCAAAGTATATATTCCCTTTAAATAGTCTTCTATACTTCTGCTCATCTCAACTCCTTTCAGTTTTAGCTAAACCTAATTTTAAAGTTAGGAAGACCTAATAACAATAATATATTAACATTATATACTTTGGTTGTCAAGATATTTTTTTATATGAATATTTTTAACATTAAAATAATAAAATTGAGATAAAATAAAAAATGCATCTAATAACATCAGATCTTTTATCTGACTATTATAAAATGCATTTTAAATCAAAAGTTATAATGATATTTTCCAAAAAAGCAAATAATAAATCAATTTTATACTAAAATCCTAAAATAAGAATAGGAAATAGTATAAAACTGTTGATTTCTCTCCACTTATATTCTATAATATTTTTTCAAATAATACTGTAACTTATGTTACAAAAAAACTCCCGTTTAAAAAATTTTTTTTAAAACGGGAATTTATACGATAATTAATATATCAATTTTTATGGTTTCAAAATATTTGCTGAAAATTTATATGAATAATCTTCATTTTTCAAAAATTTTACTGTTCCTATAATATGTGAAATAATCCAGTAAATCCAAAGTCCAGTAATACATAAGCTAATGGCTGTATAGCTGAAACAATTACAAATTGAGTGAGAATCACAGTAAAGTTCATATTCAGTATTTTATATACAATTTGTTTTACTTTTTCAGGCAATTTCTTTTTAGATAGATGTATAGTGAACTACTCACGACTAAAAGTCGAGAGCTTCATAAGATAACTGAAAAAGTAAGTTATCTTCTAAGAAGTTTGATTTTAAAATCCTTATTCTTTTTGTCTAGTCCACAATAGCCGCTACTAGATAAGACATTATGTCTACACTGCTACTTTTTATCTATATATTATATTTTAAACCCAAATATATTAGTAATATTGCAAATTTTAAAGCAACATTTTCAATGTTGGTGTTATTCATCTCATGGCCAAAGCCACGAGTGTTCTAACACACTTAATAAATTAATTCTTTCTATTAGATATTTATTTGTCATTTTTTGGAATAAATTTCCACAATGTCGGAAGTAAAAGTGTTACGGTAGTTGATTTTAATGCATCTCCAGGAAGGAAAGGCAATACACCAATCATAAACGCGTTTTTTCCAGGTACAAATAATGACAATACTAATGAACCTAATGTTAAAATAATGGCACTTGAAAGTATTAGTGAAAGAATTGTTTTAACATAAGACTTTGTAACACCTCTATCTGCTAAATATCCTAAAATTATTGTAGCTGCAATATATCCTAAAATATATCCGCCAGTTGGTGAGAATAATGAACCAGCTTTACCTCCAGCAAAAATTGGAGCGCCTAAGCTACCTGCCGCAACATAGGAAAGTATAGTTGCAGTTCCCAATTTTCTTCCGTATAATAGTGCCATTAGTGTTACTCCAAATGTTCCAAGTGAAATTGGTACAGGAGTATAAGGAAGTGGAATTAAAATTTGAGACATTATTGATAAAAATGCTACTCCACCTAGTACTAAAAGAATGTTTTTAAAAGTTTCCTTTTCTTTTGTTTCAATTTTTATAATATTACTAATCAATGTATTCTGTTTCATAAAAAAAACCTCCATTTTTATTATTTTATAGTATTATAACACTTGTTATTTAAAAAGTCAACAAATCTAAAATTTAGATTAAAAATTAAATCTGACTCCTGTTGTAAACACATTATTGTTTCCTTTACCTTTTCCACCATCAACAGAACCATCATAATTTACATACCATCCAAAGTCTTTATTTACTTCTGTTAATGCTCCAACTCCAGCCCAAGTCTTATTCTTAGCAAGTCCAATACCTTTTACCTTAAATGTAGCTCCTGGAAGTCCAGTATATCTTGCATCAAAACTTAAATCCTGTTTATTAAAGGCTCTTTGATGTGTTACATAACCTTGGAACGTAGTCTTGCTTCCACTCTTCCAATTTACAGCTTTTCCAACTCTAAGCCCAACTAATGCAGCTGTCTGATTATAATTTTTCTTGTCGGCAGTTAGTCCAAATTGACTTTTTTCTTCAGAGAATGACCCTCTTTGAACTGTATCATGAGTTAATCCTACAAATGGTGTTACAACAAAGTCTCCATTAGCATTTTTAACATCATATCCTGTTTCTAAATATCCAGAATAAACTTTATCATTATGATTAATTTTAGCTCTAGTATAGTCATTATTACTTAAAATAATATTTCTTTCAACATCACTGTCGACAAATCCAATTCCTAAACGTCCTTGTAAATAAACAGGAATATCTTTATTTCCTAATCTTCCATATAATGAAATTCCAAAGTTATTAGCATCAGATTTTCCGCCATATCTATCAAATTTAACATCAGCTTTTGAATAGGATAAAGCAGTACCTAAAATCAAGTTTTCTCCAAATTGCTTATCAACTCCAACTTGTCCACCATATACTTTAGTATCTCCCTTACCGTATCCATCTTGTTTTAACTTACCATTGGCACCTAATCCAGAAATCCATAATCCAAATTTATCTCCAACATTATCAAGAGTTCCTAACATAACTAATCTATTAGATAAATCCTTATTTACAGTTTGTGAATGTTGGAATGTAAGTGCTTGTGCTGAAGCATAAATTTGTCCGGACAGACTATCTAAAACGGCTGCTCTGTTTGAAGAAGTAAGAGCTTGTAATCTGGCTGCTTTTCTCTCAAACTGTGTAACATTTCCCGCTGTTCCATTTTCAATATCTTGATCTAGTTTTTGAAAGGCGGTTTCTAGATTTTGTGCAGTATTTTTTTGCATTTCATCAGATTCTGAGAGCTTTTCTACATAATTTAGCACATTTTTTCTGCTTACTTTTGCAGAAACAGAGTTTTCAGTTTGATTTAATTTAGCATTTAACATTTCATCAGTATTTACGCTATTAAAGTTTCCTTCAATTTTGTCATCTGATGTAATTATATTTTGTGTAATTCCATTAGATGTTATATATTTTCTTTCTCCATTTTCTTCAGGTTTTACTTCAAGTTTTGAATTATTTAAACTAACTTTTCCTTTTACGTGTATATTAGAATTTAAACCTGTCACAATTCTGGAATTTTCAAGTGATGAATAATTTCCATCAACTTCTGTAGAACCAGTATTTTCTAAAGTTCCACTATTTATAACATCATTTTTAAGTACGGCATTATTTGTAGAAAGAATAGCTTGTCTTTTTACATTGATTGAAGAAGTATAAACACCGTTTACCTGCAGTCTTCCGTCATTTACTGTTGTAGGTCCTGTAAATGTAGAATTTCCAGATAAGATTAAATCTCCAGAACCATTTTTAATCACTCCGGCATCTCCTGAAATATCATTTGAAAAAACATAACTTCCGCTTGGAATGTTAATAGTTACATTATCTGCAAGTGCAAGCTGTTTACTAAATAGAGCAGGACCTTTTAGTGCTTTATCAATATTTAAAAGTCCCCATCCATAAACATCATCAACCCCAGGAGTTCCTATATCTGTTGCAGTTGATAAAATTGTCTGTCTAATTAAATCAGCATCCATCCAAGGATACTTTTGTTTAATTAAGGCGGCTGTTCCCGTTACAATTGGTGCTGCAAATGAAGATCCGCCACCAACGTAATTTTTTCCTTTCATTGAAAAAGTTTGATCTCCGACAGCTGTTACAGTCCAGTTTTTAGCAACTCCTGCGGGTGATAGAGGAGTTAAGTTATCCCAACTTGTATCCCCCAGCTTAGATTCATATTTTGAAGTTAATGCAACTACGTTTATCCATCCCTTTTGAAGTCCGCTTTCAAAATGTGGCAAACCTCCTTCAAGTGTAGGCTGTTTGTCAGAAGAATCATTTCCGGCAGACCATACAAATAACGAACCATTATTTACTTCATTTCTATAAAAATCAAGCATAGAGCTTCCAATTTGGAATCCGTAATAATGGCTTGAAGTATTGTCAGCATTAAAGTCAGTCACTTCTCCGTCAATTCCAAATGACTGATTATAAATAGTCACGCCATTATCTTTTAATTTTTGGTACATTTCCAGTTTTACACTTGGATAAGTTACATTCTTATCGGTATTTCGTTTTGCTGCATCAATTACGTAGACACTGGCTCCTTTTGCAATTCCAGTTGAAGATCCTGCTGCAAGGTCAGCAACAACAATTCCGTGATCATCATTTGCAGTAGCTTCTGATGTAAATCCAGGAATTGTAAGTTTTGTCAAACGGCTTCCAAATTTTTCTGTAAGATCAGGATTAAATGATGAATTTTCAAATCCAACATCAATAATTCCTATTTTTACGTCGTTACCTGTAAGTGCTGTGTTTGAATTGTTATGTGGATTATTTTTGTCGTAGGAAATAGTGGAAGAATTCCATCCTATTCCAGAAGTTGTCGCTGTTACAGTAGGTTTTGTTGTTACTGGTGCTGGATTAACAGGTGTTGGAGTTGCAGCTGAAGTTCCGCCTGAATTTCCAACTCCGCCACCTCCTCCGCCACCTCCGCCACAGCTTACTAGCAATGCTGCTAATCCGAGGATAATTGAACTTTTAGCAAAGTTATGCTTTTTAATATCTTCTTTTAATTGTTTTAAGTTAGAGGTCATAGTAATCGCTCTCCTTTCGCTGTTTTTAATATTGATCTGATTTTAAAATAAAGAATTGGATTTTTAGTTATATATTCAATATTTATAATGAACTCTCTACAATATTTTACCATATTTTTTTGAAAAAAACACTATGTAACTTTGGGAATTATTTAAAAATCTCTCCAGCTTCCTTATACCATAAAACCAAGTCCAGCTCATCCATTCTTATTTTTGAAAAATCTGAATATTCTCTCATTTTTTCTTCTATTTCATAATATTTTTTTTCAGTTATCGACTTGGGAATTTCCTCAATTACATTAAGGGCCTTTAGATTTCTCAGAATATGCCTATCCAAAATTGCAATATTTTCTCCAAATCCAAGATTTCGCAGTACGTGATTTGCCTCCTTTAATCCCATTCCTTTAATATTTTTCAAAATCCATTTTCTTTTTTCAAAAGTATCTCCAATTTCGGACAAAATCTTCTTTGGCTGTAACTCTCCGTTCCTTGTCATTAATTCTCGCAATTCCACCAAATATCTGGACTTATTATTTTTAAATCTGACAATATTCAAAAATTCAACCATTTCTTCCGCTTTTCCATTATAAAGCAGCCCGTTTTCCACTAAATTTGTAATAGCTAACCAAGCATTCTTAGCCTTCGACTGAGGTGTCAAAATACAAAATGCCATTTCTGCAAAGACTTCCTTCTCTGTGCCTTTCCAAGCCTTTTTATAACCTTTTATAGCCTTTTCAATCCCTGCTTTTATTTTTTTATAAATCTCAAGAATTTCCTCATGCTTTTCCCAGTTAATTCTTTCGTTAATTTTATTTTCATTATTCTTTTCTTCAATTTTTTCAGACATTAAAATTCCTTCTTTTTTTTCTTTGATAATTTTAATATTAGCTCTGTTCAATAACTTAAATTTTTTATTTCACAAGGTGTCAAAATCCCCTTGTATTAGAACATTTGTTTTATTAAATTCTAAATATATACAGTTTCCGAATAAGTCTATTGCTTTCTGTTTAAATAACGAATCTTAATTTGACAGGATGTTTAAGTAAAATATTTTCTATTTTTATCATAAAATCCTATAAATATAGAAAATTTATATAAATAGCCTTGACTATTTTAGAAAAAATTTTCCAATTTCATCAATAGTTTCTTCGGTTTCTTTAAGAGGTGCTAAAATCCAGTCGTGACATAAATTTTCCCCAATTTTTATTTCCACACTTGTCCCAATTGCAATTTCCAGCATATCACTCAATTTTAAGCAATCTGGATACAAAATTTCATTTGTTCCAAAAATCAAAAAAATTTCTCCAAGATTGTCCATATTTCCGTAAATTGGTGAAATCATCGGATCTTTCACATCCAGCCTTCCAGCAAACTGCTTCCCAGTTACAATCAGCCCATTTAACGGTAAAAGCGGATCCTTTTCTGCAAATTCCTCTATTTCGTCATTTGTCATTGAAACATCAGCCCAAGGCGACATTAATACAGTTTTTTCAGGAAAAGGCAACTGCTTTTCTGTCTTTAACCTCTGTAAAAATGCAAGTGCCAGCCCTCCTCCAGAAGAATCTCCAAACAAATAAAATTTATCGCTTTGATATTTTTTTGTTATTTCCTTGTAGGCTTCCATTACAACTTTATGTGCTTTTTCCACAGTATTTTCAGGAGCAAGTGGATAATCAATAAAGGTAACTTTCAAATAATACTTTTTCACCAATTTTTCAATAATATTTTTATGCCCTCGGACAGCACGCATGACATAAGCCCCGCCGTGCAGGAAAATAATATGTTTGTTACAGCTTTTTTCTGAATAAACTGTTAAGATTTGATATCCATCAATAAACTGTTCATCAGTAGTAAGTGACTTGTCAAAATTGTTTTTATTCAAAAAATCTGTATCTCTTCTTGGATTTAAAAAATCCTTTTCCCTATATTTTTTCATATTTACCAATTTTGCAATTGGTACTGCAATATCTGATAATAAACTCATTTTTTTTATTTTATTTTAAAAAAATAATCAAATTCCTTTCTTTTTTATTAATATTTTTGTTTAGTAACGAAACCAATTTATTATTTTACAATATTTGTTTTATTGTAATTTTAAATCCATATAATTTTCGTATTATTTTTTGTTAAAATATTAGATTTATTAATCATTATAAAAATCTGCAAAATTCTGTAAATACAGTTTTTTTTATTTTAATTTTCATGTTTTTTACTACTTTTTAACAGAAGTTTTGCTTCTTTTGCTTATTGTAAACTATTATTACTTAATTTTTATTTTTTAAATGGATACCAGTATTAAATATACAATTTAAAATTTATAACTATTCAATGAAATAATACAAATAAAATTATTTAAGTGACAAATTTAATAAAAAAATAATTATAGAATTTTTTTACTGAACATAAGTTTTATTCAAACAGTAGCTTCGATTTAACAAGGAATTAAGCCTTGTTATAAAATAAATAAAATGTTATTTAATTTTTTTACCTATTTGAGCAACACTTCTTTAAATTAATTAATAATATTAACTAATTTAAGTATATTTATTCTATAAATTTTATTTTATCTTCAATTTCCAAATAACGTTCTTTCCCAATAATCTTTTCCAAATCTACATTTGATTTTATATTATTTTTTTCAGTTTCAGGAAGCAATTTTTTTATTTCTTTATTTGCAAATCCTATTTTTTTTAATTCCTTTTCATTTAATTTATTAATATTATATTTCGTTATTTCACGTCCATAATTCTGTCTAGGATTTTGTATCTTTTCATCATCCACAAACAAAAATTTCTGAGCAATTTCCAGCCCTGACTTTCCAAATCCAGAAACATTCTTTACTTCATTAATATCTTTAATAATCCCAACTTCATCCCGATATTTCACAAATTTTTCAGCCTTATTCTTATTAATCCCCAGCTTTAGTAAATCTTTATACTCAATACTGTTAATATCAAATTTTACATTACTTTTTGTCAAATCAGTATCTTTCTTGACCTTATCTTTTTTATAATTTTTTTCCCTACTAATTTCAATTTCAGGAGTATTTTTATCCTCAATTAAAAGTCTTAAAAAATTCCCCACAATTAACAGCATTACAAAAATAATGACATATTTTATTTTCATAATAATCCCCCTTTTGATTATATTATTTAATGATTTTTTCAAAATCTGCCACTTAAATAATGAAACTTGTATTTTATGATAAATTATATCATATTGATTTGTTATTTAAAAGATAAAAAAATTAAAATTTAAATTTTATCATTAAATAAAATTTTTAGAGGTGGAAACAAGCAATTAAAATAATTTTCTCATTTTTTTTAATGAAAATATGTTATTATTATTGTGAAATAAATAATTTTCTCTATTTATTTAATTTTGGGAAAGAAATTGAAATATGATAAGAGGTGATTTTTATGAAAAAAATTAAAGAAAATGTAAAAAAACTGCTTTTGCATTTTAAAAGTGGATTTGAGCGATTTCCAGTAACGATTATACTAGCTTTTATGCATTTTATTACAGGTATATACATAGCTGAGGTTAGAAGTTTTCAGTCTGATGAATTTGTTGAAGTTAATCTTCTTTTGTTTGGAAGCATTTTTATTACGGCAATGTTTGAAATGCTTTATGAAAAATATTTTTATAAAAAAAATAGATGGCTAGTTAGAGGTGCTTATTCAGTTTTAACATTTGTTGTATCAGTTATTTTTTATGTAGAGTATTTACGGACTAATGATTATTACAACATCTATTATTTTACATTGATTCCAATTTCAATAGTTCTGTTTTTATTAATTCCTATTTTGAGAAAAAAGGAGAGTAGAGAAAAGTATTTGCAGTCAGTATTTTCAAATTTTGTTATAACTGGCATTTTTGCGGCAGTTCTCTGGATTGGTATTGAAATAATACTGGCAACAGTGAATTATCTGTTTTTTTATTCTGGTGACAGTTTATTTTTTAGACTGACTACGTATTCTTTCTGGTTTATAACTGAAGTATTTGGAGCATCATTGTTTTTATCTTTATTGAAAAAGCCTAATGATAATCTTGAAAATTATGAATTTCCATTTATTTTCAATTTATTGATTAAATTTGTAATTATTCCATTAATTATTATTTACACAGGTGTTTTATATATTTATATGACAAAGGTTATTATATCAATGCATTTGCCAAAAGGACTAATTTCTCATCTCGTTCTTTGGTATACAGCATTTAGTGTCTTCATGATGATTTTAATAACGCCATTTACACAGAAAGATAAATTTTTTGAGAACTTTAAAAAATATTTTCCATACTTTTCGATACCTTTAATTTTTGCTTCACTATTTGCAGTTTTTCAAAGAACATATCAATACGGAATTACAGAAAATCGGTATTACGTACTAATTTCAATATTTTGGCTGCTTTTCTGCATGATTTTATATATTAGAAACATGAATGTTACAGGAGTTTTCATAAGCTTAATTATCTGTTTTATAATTTCGGTTTACACTCCACTTAGTGCCAAAAATGTTAGTAATTTTAGCCAAAGTCAAAGATTGAAAAGAATGCTTATAAAATATGGGGCTTTAAAAGATGGAAAAATTTCTAAAATTACACAAAAATTGACTAACAGACAGGGAAGTCAGATTCATACAACAATTCAATATATATCTAACAACAGCACTATTGCGAAATTAAATTTCAAAAATGAAAAAGGAGAGGTTTATTCAACTCTTGGAGATTTGGAAAAAGGACTGGATGTGAAGGAATCTTGGAAGGATTATTATGCGTATGAAAGTGAAGATGGAGAAATTCCTGAAAAGCAGAAAGTTATTACATATAAAATAAAAAATATTGAAAATGCTGAAGTTATATCTGATACAACAGGTTATGACAACTTTATATCTTACAGAAAGATTGATAATATAGAACCAATAGATCAAGAAAATGAATCTGAAAAATATAAAATTACAATTAGAAATAAAATAATTACAATAAAAAGTAAAGATGGAATGGAACTTGCCAAAATAAATTATGAAGATGCAATTAAGCAAATCGTATCCAAATTAAAAACTTTAAAATTACAGGATAAGAAAGATGAAGGATACGAAGTTTCTCAAAAAGATTTAGAATATATTGGGACAGCAGAAAAAATTAATTATAAAATTTCCTTAAAAAGAATTGATGAACAGATAGTAGATGGAAAAACAAAAGATTTATATTATGAAGAATTTGATTTTATGTTTTCTGAAAAAAAATAAAATTTCTAAAATAAAAATGAAAGGAAAAAATCAATTATGAAAACTTTAGTTATTTTAGCGCATCCAGATATGGAAAATTCGAGAATTAACAAAAAATGGAAAGAAGAATTGGAAAAATATCCTGACAAAATTACAGTAAATGAACTTTACAAAAATTATACAGATTGGGATATTGACATTGAAAGAGAGCACGAATTGTTATTATCCCATGATAATATAATTATTCAATTTCCGCTTTATTGGTACACATACACTCCTTTATTGAAAAAATGGCTTGATGACGTGCTTTCTTATAACTGGGCCTATGGAAATGAATATAAGTTGAATGGTAAAAATATAGGAGTTGCAATTTCTATTGGAGGATTTGAAAATGACTATTCAAAAACTGGCTCTGTAAAATTTTCGATGGATGAAATTCTAGCACCTTTCGAAGCAACTGTTGAATATATCAAGGCAAATTTGACTTCTCGCTATCTTTTGTTTGATACTGAAAATATAAGTGATGAAGAACTTTCAGAAAATGCTAAAAATTATACAAGACATATTTTGAGTTTATAAGAAAATTAAATTCATATTTTTTGTAGTATATTCAGTAATTTTAAAAGGGGATAATGTCTTTGAATACAGGTTTAGATAAGTATTATAAAATTCTTTTTGAAAAATTTATTTAGAAGAATTAAACAAATAAAAATATTTGAATAAAAAGATGGGAGATATATTAATTTATTTCCCATTTTCTATTTATTTTTTTTAAAAATTTCAAAAAAGTTAAAAAATCACACTTTTCATATTTCAAAATCATGTGTATATACAAAAATAATTCTTTACAAATTAATTTTTTTATAGTATAATATTTTTATATACAAATATAAAAAATAAAAGAATAAAATATTAAATAAAATTTTTAGAAAGGAAATACAAAAATGGACTTTAATTTTATAATAGAAAATATTCCTAAATATTTAGAAGCAATGAGATTGACTGTGATTATAGGGATTTTTGGAATTGTATTTTCAATATTGATTGGAATAGTTTGTGCATTGGTTCTTTATTATAGAGTTCCAGCTGCTAGACAGATTGTGGGAATTTATATTGAACTTTCGAGAAATACGCCGCTTGTAATACAGTTATTCTTTCTGTATTTTGGGCTTCCAAAAATTGGAATTACGTTTAATTCGCATATCTGTGCCGTGATGGGATTATCTTTCCTAGGCGGAAGTTACATGTGCGAGGCATTTCGGAGCGGATTGGAGTCGGTTACAAAAGGACAGCGAGAATCTGGACTAAGCATTGGGCTTACAGAATCACAGCTTATAACTAACGTAATATTGCCACAGGCATTTACGGTTTCGTTTCCAGCGATAGCGGCAAATATAATATTTCTTTTGAAAGAAACTTCAGTAATAGGGATTTTGGCTTTAATGGAACTGATGTACCTGACTCGGGATTTGATAGGGCTTTATTATAAAACGAATGAAAGTCTGTTTATGCTTGTTGCGGCATATTTGATTATTATTTTACCAGTTTCGTTTGTTTTAACAGTAATTGAAAGGAGAATAAGATATGCAACTGTCGGGAATTGATGTTATTTTTAAAGGAGTTAATTTGCAAAGGCTTATGGGTGGACTTGTTGTAACAGGACAAATTGCTCTTGTTTCCATAGTGTTTTCAATATTGTTTGGATTAATTTTAGGAATAGTTATGACTTCAAAAAATAAGATTATTTATGGAATATTGAAGTTTTATCTGGAAAGTATGAGAATCATTCCCTTGCTTGTGTGGCTGTTCATAATTTATTTTGGAGTTGCAAAAGGCTTTGATTTACATATTGATTCAGAAACTACGACAATAATAGTGTTTGTGATATGGGGAACGGCTGAAATGATGGATATTGTGAGGGGAGCAATTATTTCTCTTCCAAAAATTCAAGGGGAAAGTGCAAAGGCTTTGGGGCTTGATACAAGTCAGGTTTATAGATATGTGCTGCTTCCGCAGGCAGTAAGAAGAATTGCACCAGCAGCGGTAAATCTTATAACAAGAATGATTAAGACGACTTCACTTGCGATTTTTATAGAAGTTGCAGAAGTTCTAAAAATAGGACGGCAAATTATAGAGTTTTCAAGCAGGAAAAATCCAATGGCACCATTCTGGGTGTATCTGTTCATATTTTTTCTATATTTCATAATTTGTTATCCAATTACGTTATTATCAAAAAAAATGGAGAAAAAATGGGCTGTTTAAAAAATACAAGAAACGGAGGTAAGCAAAATGGCAGATTCGGAAGTTTTATTGGAACTTTCTGATATAAAAAAAGAATATAAAAAAGGCATACCCGCACTAAAAGGAGTTTCACTTTCAGTAAATAAAAGTGAGGTTGTAGTAATATTAGGGCCTTCTGGATGTGGGAAAAGTACACTTTTAAGATGTATAAACGGACTTGAAGAAATTCAGTCTGGAGAAATAAAATTACAAGGAAATGTTATTAATAAAGATAAGACAAAATGGCATTTAATACGCCAGAGAATAGGAATGGTATTTCAAAGTTACGAATTATTTGACCATATGACAGTTATGCAAAATCTTCTGTTAGGACCGCTTAAAGTACAGAAAAGGGATAAAAAGGAAGTTACGGAGCAAGCAGAAAAATTGCTCGAAAGAGTAGGGCTTCTGGATAAAAAGAACTCATATCCAAGAGAACTGTCAGGAGGACAAAAACAAAGAATAGCAATTATAAGATCACTATGTATGAATCCAGAAATAATGCTATTTGATGAAGTTACAGCGGCGCTTGATCCTGAGATGGTAAGGGAAGTGCTGGATGTAATGCTGGAATTGGCAAAGGAAGGAATGACAATGATAATCGTTACTCATGAAATGGAATTTGCTAAAGCAGTTGCGGATAGAATAGTATTTATGGATTCTGGAGAAATCGTTGAAACAAATTATCCGCTGGAATTTTTTAGAAATCCAAAAACTGAAAGAGCTAAGAAATTTTTAAATATATTTAATTTTGAAAAGAAAGATAATGTGGAATCAGCTTTGTTGATATAAATTTTCATTTTTTATGTCAGCAATGAAAGGAGATGAGTTAAATGAAAACAATAGAAAATTTACAGGAAATACTTGAAAAGGAGTTTAAATGGTTTCATCAACATCCTGAGTTATCCTTGGAAGAATATGAAACAACTAGGCGTATCAAGGAAATTTTGAAAAGAGAAAATATCGAAATATTGGATGTACCATTGAAAACAGGAGTAGTTGCTGTTATTAGAGGACAGGAATCTGGACCAGTTGTTGCGATTAGAGGAGATATTGATGCATTGCCTGTTTACGAAGAAACAAATTTAAGTTATAAATCAGAAGTTGATGGGAAAATGCATGCATGCGGACATGATTATCATTTAACATCAATTATCGGTACCACATTACTATTAAGAGATAATGCTGATAAAATAAAAGGAACTGTTAAGTTAGTTTTTCAGCCTGCAGAAGAAGTGTTTGCAGGTGCATTGCAAATAATGGAAAGTGGTGTACTTGATGATGTTGAGTTGATTTTTGGAATACATTGTACTATAAATTTTCCTGTAGGAACAGTAGGTATTCGTGAAGGAAGTGTATCTGCTGCTGTTGATAGATTCAAAATTGAATTAAAAGGTTTTGGCACACATGCCGCACATCCTGAACTGGGAAAAGACCCTATTGTAGCTGGGAGCGCTCTTGTAAATTCATTACAGACAATAGTGAGCAGAAATATAGATCCATTTTCAGTTGGACTGGTAAGTATAACGCATTTTTCAGCTGGAAATACTTGGAATGTAATTCCTGAAAAAGCATTTATTGAAGGGACAGTAAGGACATTAGATAAAGAGCAGAGAAAATTTATCAAGGAAAGAGTAATTGATATGACTAAATATATTTCAAGTACTTATCAAGTTAATCCTGAAATAGAATGGATAACTGGGCCTCCTGCTGCAAATAATGATAAAAAATGGAGCGAATTTGCAAAAAAGGTTGCATTGGATAGAAAGTTGGCTGTAGAGCCTTCAAGTGATACATTGGGTGGAGAAGACTTTGCATTTTATCAAGAAAAAATAAAAGGGGTATTTATTCATATAGGAACAGATGAATCTTACCCTAATCACCATCCCAAATTTAAAATTAATCCAAAAGCTCTGTCATTAACATCTGAATTTTTATCAGATTTATTAATAAAAGTCACAAATGAAATAAGGAAAGGTGGCGAAAATAAAAAATGATTGAAATATCAAATGTAAAAAAAGTATTTAAAAATAAGAAAGTGAAAGTTCATGCTTTAAAAGATGTATCTTTGAAGGTAGAAAAAGGAGATATTTTTGGGATAGTTGGATATTCGGGAGCAGGCAAATCTACTTTGCTTCGTTTAGTAAACTTGCTTGAAAAGCCTGATAGTGGGAGTGTAAAACTGGAAGGGAAAGAAATTATTGGATTGTCTGAAGGGGAATTAAATGAATTAAGAAAAAATATAGGCATGGTTTTTCAGCAGTTTAATTTGCTGGAAACTCAGACAGTTTATCAAAATTTAAAAATACCACTTGTAATATCGAAGACACCAAAAAGTGAAATAAATGAAAGAATAGATGAACTGCTTGATTTTGTTGGATTAAAGGATAAAAAAAACGTTTCTGTGTCAAAACTTTCTGGAGGACAGAAGCAGAGAATAGGAATTGCAAGAGCCTTAGCAACACACCCCAAAATATTACTATGCGACGAAGCTACAAGTGCATTAGACCCAAAAACAACAAAATCTATCTTGGAGCTGTTAAAAAAAATAAATCAGGAATTTGGAATAACTATACTGCTTATTACTCATGAAATGGAAGTAGTCAAGGAAATATGTAATAAAGTGGCAGTAATGCAGGATGGAGAAATTAAGGAACAAGGAAATATAATTGAAATTTTTACTAATCCAAAAGAAAGGATTACAAAAGACTTTATTAGTTCAGTTATTAACAATGATATTCCAGTTTCTTTGTTGAAAGAGCTAGATTTAACGCTTCCAATAGTAAGATTGACATTTTTAGGAGAAAATTCGGGACAGTCATTAATCTCTGAAATAAATAAAAATTTTGATATTACTACTAAAATATTGTCAGCTTCAATAAATGAGCTAGGAGATACTATACTAGGAGTGTTAGTTATCCAATTAGGTGGAAATCTGGAGCTTATTGGAAAAGTTGAAGAATTTATTGTAAAAAGTGGGGTAAAGGTTGAAAGGATGGAGATAATATGATTGAAAACTGGCTAAAAATAAGTTCTGATAAATTAATGATTTCGGCGGGGCAAACGATTTATATGGTAGGATGGTCATTATTTTTTGGAGCTGTAATAGGAATTCCGTTAGGGCTTATACTGGTTCTAACTAAAAAAGACGGTTTGAGAGAAAATAAAATTGTATATTTATTGATAAATACGACAGTAAATTTAGTACGTTCAGTTCCATTTATAATTTTGCTTGTATTTATAGCACCTTTAACTAAAGTTATTGTTGGAACAAGAATCGGTACAAATGCAGCCATTGTTCCTTTGGTATTTTATATAGCGCCTTATTTAGCAAGACTAATAGAAAGTTCCTTGCTGGAAGTTAAACCAGGAATTTTGGAAGCTGCAAAAGCCATGGGAGCAAATATATGGCAAATAATAGTATATTTCTTATTACCAGAAGCAAAAGCTTCTTTAATATTAGCATTTACAACTGGAACGATAGGTCTTCTTGGTGCAACAGCTATGGCTGGGACAATCGGAGGTGGCGGAGTTGGAGATTTAGCACTGACTTACGGTTATCAGAGATTTAATAACACCTTGATGCTAGTAACAGTTATTATTCTGATTATAATTGTTCAGGCAATACAGTCATTTGGTAATTATATTGCAGGAAAATTAAGAGAAAATAATTAAAAAAAATTGGAGGTAAGAACATGAAAAGAAAGTCATTAGTTATAATTACGTTATTATCAGTATTTTTCCTAATAATAGGATGTGGAAAAAAAACTGAAGGGAATAAAACTAATTCAGGAGATAAAAAAGTTATAAAATACGGTAAGGCAAGCGGTCCTTATACAGTATTATTTGAAAAGGCAATTATTCCTATTTTGGAAAAAAAGGGATATAAATTTGAAGTTGTAGAATTTTCTGATTTATTGCAAAATGATACTGCGTTAAATGAAGGAGATATTGATGTGAACGTTGAACAGCACACAGCGTATATGAATAATTTTAATGATTCACAAAAAGGAAATCTGGTTGCATTAAGTCCAATTCCAACAGTTCCGGCAGGAATATTTTCGAGTAAGCATAAAAGTCTTAATGAATTGAAAGATGGTGCAAAAATTGCAATTCCAAGTGATGCATCAAATGCTGCAAGAGGATATAATTTGTTACAAAAAGCAGGATGGATAAAATTGAATGAGAATATTAATGTTGCAAAAGCTACTCAAAAGGATATTAAGGAAAATACGCATAAGTTAGAAATTGTAGAAATGGATTCGGCAAATATTCCACGTTCATTAGACGATTTTGATTATGCAGTTATTCCTGGAAGTATTGTTTATAGTGCAGGAATTAACCCGTCTACAGTATTGCTACAGGAAGATATATTAAATCACTTACTATTACAAGTTGTTGTAAAAAAAGGAAATGAGAATAGCAATTGGGCAAAAGCTATCGTAGAAGCTTACCACTCAGATGAATTTAAAAAATATATGGAACAAAATAATAAGGGATTATGGTTTATACCAAATAACAAATAAAAAATGTTAAGAAATAACAAAATATTAAATAAACTTGGAGGTAATTATGAAAAAGAATTTTGAAAGGCTTGTAAAAATTATTGCAATCTTAGTTTTAGGAGTATTTACAATAAGCTGTGGAAAAGGTGGAAAGGGAAGCGCTGAACCAGGGTCAATTGAGGCAATAAAAAAAGCAGGAAAAATAAGAATAGGAGTATTTGGAGATAAGCCGCCATTTGGGTTTGTTGATGAAAATGGAAAAAATCAAGGGTACGATATTTATTTGGCAAAAAGACTGGCAAAAGATTTGTTAGGTGATGAAAACAAAATAGAGTTTGTTACAATGGAAGCTGCAAATAGAGTGGAGTATTTGTTATCAAATAAAGTTGACATTACTTTGGCAAACTTTACAGTAACAGACGAGAGAAAACAAAAAGTTGATTTTGCAAAACCTTATATGAAAGTGTCGCTAGGAATTGTTTCACCAGAAGGTGCTCCAATAAAAGATGTTAAAGAGCTGAAAGGTAAAAAATTAATAGTTAACAAAGGAACAACAGCAGAAATTTATTTTACTAAGAATTATCCAGATATAGAATTATTGAAG
The DNA here is from genome assembly GCF_007990545.2 of Leptotrichia wadei. Taxonomy (NCBI): domain Bacteria; kingdom Fusobacteriati; phylum Fusobacteriota; class Fusobacteriia; order Fusobacteriales; family Leptotrichiaceae; genus Leptotrichia; species Leptotrichia wadei. Next base: position 1,980,830 of record NZ_AP019829.2, on the reverse strand, counting down.
TATGATCAAAACACAGAAACATTTAACGCATTGTTAGATAAAAGGGGAGCAGCACTTGCACATGACAATACTCTTGTATTCGCGTGGGCAACAGAAAATCCAGGATTTGTTGTAGATATTAAACAGCTAGGGGAACAGGACTACATTGCTCCAGCTGTAAAAAAAGGGAACAAGGAACTGTTAGACTGGCTAAATACTGAAATAGATGCTCTTACTAAGGAAGGATTCTTTGAAAAAGCGTATAAAGCAACTCTTGAGCCTGTTTATGGAAATAAAGTTGATCCTAAAACAGTAATTATCGAAAATAAATAACATAAATTTGATAAAATTTGGAATAAATAATAATTATTATAAATAGAGAAGGTAAGAGAGTTGTTTGAATTTTAAAATCTATAAAATTTGTACAGGAATTATTGGGAAAAAAGTCGAAAAATCATATATAATTTTGTTGTAAGGAGGAAAAATATATGATTAAGGCATTTAATGAAACGATGAAATATATCGAAGAGACCCTGACTGACAGAATTAATGAGAGAAAGATTGCATTGCTTTCTGGATATTCATATCCGCTGTTTAGCAGAATGTTTTCAATTATGGTGGGTTACCCGTTAAGTGAGTATATTCGCTTTAGAAAGTTAAGCTGTGCTGCGATAGATTTACGTGAAACTGACGAAAAGATAATAGAAATAGCCTTTAAATATGGCTATGAATCTCAAGATTCATTCTCTTTAGCATTCAAAAAATTTCATGGACATACACCAAAGGAAGTCAGAAAAGGAAGTGCATTTCAAATTTTTTCTCCTATAAGATTATCTTTAAGTGTTGAAGGAGGAAAAAACATGGACATCAAAATTATAAAAAAATCGGCTTTTAAAATTGCAGGCGTAGCAGAAAGAGTTGAAGAAGGCGGTGATTTTCCTAATGTCTGGGACAAACTTTTTAAAAAAGTATCTGAAGAAAAATTGGAAAGCTTAGGAAATGGACAAAGTTATGGAGCATGCTACGAAATCGAAAAAAATGAAAAAGAAAATCCTGAAAGTAAGTATACGGTAAGCTATATGGCTGGATATGATGTTCAAAATATTGACAAGGCAAAAGATTTAGGATTAAGTATTCTTGAAGTTCCTGAAGCTGAATATGCTGTAGTAAAATTGAAAGGAATTGTTCCAAATTGCATTCACAAAGGCTGGAAATATGTAACAGGGACATTTTTCCCAGAACAAAGTTATAGACACGCTGGGACACCTGATTTTGAAGTTTATAGCGAAGGATATATGTATAGTCCTAACTATGAAATGGAACTTTGGGTTCCGATAGTAAAAGATAGAAATTAATACTATTTCCCATTTAAATAGCGCATATTTAATAAATTTTGAATTAAATATGTTTATCAAGGAATTAAAATTTCTTGTCCTTAACAGTTTCTATTTTTTAACAGGATTTAATATTATATTATTTTGTTTAATAATAGTTTTTAATATTTTTATTATGTTTGCAGGATTGCTCATTGCCGCAAATCCTTATCTTGCAGTAAAGGTTTATTCTGATAATTAAAATTACGGCAAGATTGCTACGCAATACCTATGGTTAGACTACGACTTTTATTTGCCCAACTTCGAAACTTCTCCTTATAGTCGTCAAACAGTCGTAGTTGAACAAATAAAAGCTCCGTCGGTTTTTAAAGCTAAAAAATTTATCCTATTAAAGAAAAAATATTTATTATAAATTTCTGAGATTTTAATTTTTCAGTAAAAGACAACTTGTTTGAGCTTTTCTATTATATTTGAATTGATAATAACCTTATGAAATTAAAATTACTTTTGCTAAAAGCGAGTTTTGTCTTTTGATGTAAAATTGAAATTTGAGAAGCGGGGTTGTAAGGGCATGGTATTTGAGATGCCCTTACGTTAAAAAAACTAAATATAAATAAAATTGAATAAACAATTATTAGACAGAGTAATCCAAATTATATTATTTTCCATTTAAAAAACAAAAATTATATTTTAATTATTTGAAAATATTAGATTTTAAGTTTGTAATAAATTAGTTATTTAAATGGAGGTTAATATTATCTGATTTTTACTATTTAAATGTTATAAAAAAATGGGAGATTTTTTGAATGTACAGTTTATTTCCCATTTTATTTTTAATTTTATTCTCTTAATTTAAGAACTTTGTAAAATATCAAAAAAGTTAAAAATTACACTTTTCACATTTACATTGTTCCTAATGCTATTTTTCAAATTTATCAGTTTTTTTAAATCTTCTGAATTCACAGAATACTTTACATTTATAATGATTTTTGAAAGAAAATTTATCAAAAATTCTTTTTCCTTTTTTAATTCATTCTCAATTTCATTTACAAAAAAATATACATTTTCAATATCCCAAAAACGTATTCGCCGTGCCAGTAATTCCACACTTTTATTATATTTTATCGTCAAATCCAGATTATTTTTTATAGCTAGTTCTCCAGCTGTGTAATTTTTCATCTCAAAAATAATTTGTAAAATATCTTCCACAGTATTAACTTGAAACTGAATACCATCAAGAGAGAGATTTTGCCTTTTAAATTCTAAAATATCGTTCTCATTTCCGTCAAAAAAATAGTAGATTTCCTTGCTGACTCCCAGTTCATCGTTGTTCATTCCAGATAAATGAAATTTGATTGTACGGGATTTTATTGTAGAAATTATATTTAATGTTCGCGATAAAAGTATAAAATATACGTTTTTTGGAGGTTCTTCCAAAATTTTTAAAAGTGCATTTGAAGATTCGTTTCTCAAATTTTCAATTCCGCACAGAATAAATATTTTTTTTGGTGAATTAAATGAGGATTCTATTGATGAATAGATGATTTCCCGTACTTCATCAATTTTTATGTTTTCATTATTTTTATTTATTATTTCAATGTCAGGATGCTGAGAAATGTCGATAAGCCGTTCTATTTTTTCTTTTTCAGCATCAGTTTGGATATTTTTTGTCATAATCATTTTTGAAAACATTAGTGCATAAGAAAGCAAGTCAACTCTCTTATCACCGTAAAAGAGATAACTTGCGCTCACTTTATCCTGATTTGCCTCATTTTTAAATTTTTCAGTTATTTTCTGTAATTTCATTTTTTCTCATTTTCTTTTTTTCTTTTTTAAAATTAACAACAAATATTAATTTTCCTTCATTTGAAGAGTTCTTAACAGTTTCTTGTTGTCAAATGCGGCTCCTCCACCTAAAACTACTGAATCCAATGGATTTGGAGACAAGAATACTTTGATTCCAACTTCTTTTTCCATCATGTCAATAAAGTTTCTGATTAGAGAACCTCCACCAGTCATTACAATTCCGTTATCCAAAATATCTGCTGCCAATTCAGGCGGACATTTTTCAAGAACTTCTTTTGTAGAGTTTACAATTTGGAATAGAGAATCTTCGATTGCTTCGTAAATTTCATTTGCATTGACTTCCACAGTATTAGGAATTCCAGTTTCCAAATCTCTACCTTTTATTTCCATAACTTCAGGCGATTGAACTTTTAATGCTGAACCTAATTCTTTTTTTATTTTTTCAGCAGTTCTATCTCCAATTAATAAATTATATTTTCTTTTTACATATCTTACAATATCTTCATCAAATCTGTTTCCAGCAATTCTAATTGATTTACTTGCGATAATTTCATCTAGCGAAAGAATTGCAATATCAGTAGAACCTCCACCTATATCAATTACCATGCTTCCTTCAGGTTGTGAAATATCCACTCCGGAACCAATAATAGCGGCTCTTCCTTCTTCAATAATGTATGTCTTTTTAGCGCCCTTTACTGCATCAAACAATGCTTTTCTTTCAACACTTGTTACTTCAATTGGCACACAAATCATTACTTCAGGCTTGAACAGCGAATTTCCATAAATTTTGTGAATAAAGTATGTAATCATTTCCTTTGTTGAGTCAATATCTGCGATAACTCCATCTTGCAAAGGTTTAATAGCTTGAATACTTTCAGGAGTCTTCCCAAGCATTTCTCTAGCTTCTTTTCCAACTGCAATTAATCTTCCTGTTTTTCTATCACGTGCAACAACAGATGGCTCGTTTAATACTATTTTTTTTCTTTGCTTATCGTAAATCAATATATTTGCAGTTCCTAAATCTATCGAAATACTTTTATTTACTCTAAATATTTTTACAAAATCAAATACACCCATTTTTCCTCCTATTAAAATTAACTTTCTTAATTATATCATATTTTTCAATAAAAATTTATTATTTTTTGAAAATTTTTAAAAATTTTTGCTATAAATATTTATTTTTTTACATTTTTACTATATTTTTTGCTTAATTTGATTTTATTTTTAGTTTTATAAAAAAAAACACATAATTTAATTTAATAAAGTGAAAGCTTAAAAGTCCTTTGCATTTAACCATTTCAAGATTTCATCATAAATTTCATATTTATTTGTTTCATTAAGGGATTCATGTCGTCCATTCTTGTTTTCAAGAATGTTTATTCTTCTTTTTTTCTTTCTTAATGTATTAAAAATTTGATTAATATATGGAATGTCTATTACTTTGTCATCTGTTCCATAAACAGATAATATTCTCACATGTTCATCTAATTTTTTATAGTTTCTATTGATAAATCCTATTGTAGAAAAAATTCCAGAATAAAACTTTGGTGTGACAGAATAACCACAAAGCTCATTATTTTCATATTTTTTATTTTCAATTTCATCTCTTGTAAGCCAGTCAAATTTTGTTTTATTTGGCTCAAAATTTGCGTTCCACTTTTCTGAAATTTTATTAAATACAGAAACTTTTCTAAAAATCACTTTTTCTAAAAAAGTGGCAAATTTTCCACCTATAGCTATTAACTGACTTTTCAATGGAAAACCTGATAAAATAAAATATTTATATTTATTTCTAATTCCCCATTCTGTTCC